>NZ_JANBOB010000030.1:0-460853 GCF_035615195.1 Acinetobacter sp. IK31
TGGCTGATAACATTTTACAACGGCAATTTAAAGCAAATCGGCCAAATCAGAAATGGGCAACTGATGTAACGGAATTTAATGTGAATGGTGAAAAACTTTACCTATCCCCAATTATAGATTTATTTAATGGGGAAATTATTACGTTCCGAATCCAACGCAAACTCAATTATGAGTTAGTAAAAGAGATGCTCATTCATGCTTTGGCTAAACTTAAGCGACATGAAAAACCAATTCTCCATTCCGATCAAGGATGGCAATATCAAATGGCCCATTACCAGCAGCAATTAAAGCAACATGGTTTAATTCAGAGTATGTCTCGTAAGGGAAATTGTTTGGATAATGCTGTAATAGAAAGCTTCTTTGGAATATTAAAATCGGAATGCTTTCATGGTGAAAAATTTCAATCAATTGATGAATTAGAGAAAACTGTAAAAGAGTACATTCATTATTATAATCATGAGAGAATCAAAGTGAAGCTACAAGGTTTATCCCCTGTACAATATAGAAATCAGTTTTTAAAAACTGCTTAATTAACTGTCCAACTTTATGGGGTCAGATCACCCTACCGCTACGAAGGGGGACGAACGAGTTCGCCACCAAAAAATTGCTTTTTTGATGTGCTATACGCTCTCGGTCTGCTAAAACCGGCTGGCGATGTAGGCCAGCAGGCAAAGAATAATCGGCAGGGTTTAGAGTGTCAATGTGATATTGGCTAGAAATTGGTTAAATAATTATTGTTTTTCATTTAATTAGATACTTTAACTAATCATTAATTAAGCTGAATGTTAGTTCTGCTAAACATTTAAAAAAAATTTATTTTAAGATGCATATTTAACTGTATTTTTTATTTATTACAAGGCAGCATATTGCTGATTTTGATGGTTTTAAATAAATGGTAGCAGAGCAAAAGAGGGTTGACAGACTGGTTAGACTCCAGCACGCACAAGGCGTCCCTCTTCTACCCTACCATAACGAATATGAATTATATACATTTTAAAGTTTTAGAGTACCTCCATGAAAAATATTAATATTTTCAAATTTATAAACCTTGTGCTGGCCTTTTTATGGTTTTATCAAGGTCTCGTTCCTAAATTTCTTTTTCTTAATTCTGATGAAATCTTTGTGTGGCAATGGGTGGGATTGTCTTTAGAACATGCGAAACTTGCAGGCCACGCAAGTGGTATTGCCGAAATGATTTTTGGTTTATGTTTTCTCTTTACTGCACATAAATATATTCACTATTTAAGTATTTTGGGTTTGCTTGGACTGCTTCTTTTAATTGGTTTTTTAATACCCTCTACCCTGATCTTGCCCTACAACCCTATCGTAATGAATCTTTCGATGATAAGTTTATCTATTGTCTATCTCATCTTATTAAGTGAGCAAAATTAACTTACAGCCATTCATGTAACTATTTTTTTAAAGATTTTATATAGAGAGTGCAATGAGTTTACCCAAAACTGAAGTTTGCAGTGTGGTCATTACAGGCAGTACAAAAGGTATTGGTTTAGCCCTTGCCCATGCTTTTTTAGATCTTGGATGTTCTGTTGTCATTGCTGGACGTAACCCAGAGCACCTTAAGCATGCGCTTTCTCATTTAGAAACTCATTTCAATAAAGAAAAATTCATTGGTCTGTGTTGCGATGTGACTCAAGTGTCTGATATGCAAATCCTATGGGATGGTGCAATTGAGCATTTTGGGCAAGTCAATGTCTGGGTGAATAATGCAGGAAGCTGTCACCCAACCAAAGAGTTTGTTGACCTTCAACCAGAAGAGTTAAACGCGGCTGTTTCAACTAATATTTTAGGCACGATGTTGGGCTCACAAGTGGCTCTAAAGGGAATGCTTAAACAAGGTTATGGTCAAATCTTTAATATGGAAGGTTGGGGAAGCAACGGCGAATGGAGTGCAGGCATGACGCCTTATGCAACCACAAAACGGGCCGTAAGTTATTTTAGTAAAGCGCTTTATAAAGAGACAAAATCGACGCCCATTTTAACTGGCACACTCAGCCCCGGCATGGTTGCAACAGACCTTTTAGTTTCTTCGTGGACCAATGGAAACATCCAAAACTGGAAAAAGATGAAACGGTTATTTTTCTTTGTGATTGACCCGCCAGAAATTGTTTGTAGTTATTTAGCAAAACAAATGATTCAAAATAAAAAAGCCAACCGACGCATCGCTTGGATCACGCCGTGGAAGCTTTTTCTTAGATTTTTGCAGCCTTATTACTGGCGTAGAAACCCAGTTAAAGGCACAGCTTTAGAGCATTTGTAGTCGGGCTTATAATGTGACTAAAAATCTAATCTCACTCAGTTAAGATGGTTTGATTGATAGGCGCATCAGGTTTATTGTTCAGTAGAAGTTCTTCTAAACAGAACTTCTACTGAACTTTATACTCATCAAGAATCGTTATCTGAGCTATCTTCTTTATTTAAAATCCGCCCTTCCCGTTTTGGTCGAATCAATGGTGCTGTTGGTCGGGGATGCGTATGTGTATATTGCATACCAACTCCCGCATTTACGTCATCTGCTGCGATTTCAGTTTCAAAGCGTTCATTATCAAGATCTCGAATTTCTTCGGTAATTCTTTCTACTTCATCTTCATCCACACCAAGTTCTTGTAAAATAACACCACCAAACTTAATCGCAGATTCAAACGTTTCACGGATCATAAAGTCTACTTTTTGTTTGACTAAATGCAGTGAGTGCTCGCGATCATATGAACGGACTAATAATTTCGCTAAAGGAAATTCATGAGTGACGAGTTCTACAATTCTATTGGTTGTCTCTTTACTGTCTACACACACCACAATCGCTTGTGCTGTTGCAGCCCCAGAAGCATGCAAAATATCTAAACGACAGCCATCGCCATAATAAATTTTAAAACCAAATTTTTCAGCGTTTCGAATCATGTCCGTATTATTATCAATAATGGTGACATCTACCCCTCTTGCCAATAATAATTGACTGGTGACCTGTCCAAAGCGTCCAAATCCAATCATTAAAACGCTACCACTTAATCCCTCGGCAATATTGACGTTTTCTAATGAAACATTCGCTTTAAATTGAGTAAACCGTTTAAAAATAATACCGACAATTGGAG
Source organism: Acinetobacter sp. IK31 (assembly GCF_035615195.1). Taxonomy (NCBI): domain Bacteria; kingdom Pseudomonadati; phylum Pseudomonadota; class Gammaproteobacteria; order Moraxellales; family Moraxellaceae; genus Acinetobacter; species Acinetobacter sp. IK31. Next base: position 3,108 of record NZ_JANBOB010000030.1, read on the forward strand.
TCAACACCATTGAAAGCACAACAATAGCGGTAAGATTAGATTTAATTGTACCGTCAATGACTTGGGCACTTAGCGCGGCAGAGAAAAGTACAAAGGCAAACTCTCCGCCTTGAGCCATGAGTAAGGCGCGGTCCAACGCTTCAGTATGAGGACTTTTCGTTATTCGGGCGACAATATAAATCATAAGCGCTTTGGCAAACATTAGAGCAACTACACCACTGACAATGAGCTGCCAGTTTTGAGCAACCACTGATAAATCCAAGGACATGCCAACCCCAAGAAAAAACAGGCCCAGTAAAATTCCTCGGAATGGTTCAATATCAGCTTCAATTTGATGTCTAAAAGTCGATTCAGATAAAAGCACACCCGCTAAGAAAGCACCCATCGCCATAGACAAACCGCTGACTTGCATGAGTAACGCTGCACCCAACACCACCAATAATGCGGCAGCAGTCATTACTTCTCGGGCTTTAGCAGCCGCCAAGAGTCTAAATAATGGATTAAGTAACCAATAACCTGCGGCAATAAGACCTGCAATTGCGACTAAACCAATTCCTATATTTTCTAAACGTACAGATGTGCTTTCGACAACATGGTTAGGCGCCATAAAAGCGACAATAGCGAGCAATGGTACAATCAGTAAATCTTCAAATAATAAGATGGCTACAATTTTTTGCCCACGAGGCTGAGTCAAGTCACCCCGATCGCCCAATAACTGCATCACAATAGCAGTCGACGTTAATACAAATCCTGCTGCACCAATAAAAGCAACTTGCCACGTAAAGCCAAATAACAGTCCGACGCCAGTCAAAGCCAGTGCACAAATGATGATCTGTAGTGTGCCAAGGCCAAAAATCTCGCGTCTAAGGCTCCATAAATGTGACGGCTGCATTTCCAAACCAATCAGAAATAGGTACATCACAATTCCCAACTCGGCAATATGTAAAATTGCGGCAGAATCTTGAAAAAAAGCAAAACCGAATGGGCCAATAATTAGGCCTGCAATTAAATAACCTAATACCGAACCTAAACCAATACGTTTAAAAATAGGAACTGCAATTACAGCAGCCGCCAATAAAACCACGGGAGCAACTAAGCTAATTGAATGCGCTTCTGAGCTCATACATTTCTCATTTTATTTATCTGCAATTTATTCTATGTGAAACCATGTTTAAGGGCGATTATTAGTTTTGAGAAAAAGCATCCTAAAAATAAAAATTGAGCCTATATGTATGAACGAGATACCTCTTTATCTTAATACTCATAAATAGGCACTCATAAAAAAAGCCCTTACGGGCTTTTTTTGATTAAACAACGAATTTCAACATCAGCTGAATGACTGTCGCATTAATTAAATCGACAAAGAATGCACCACAAAGCGGAACAATTAAAAACGCCTTATGTGACGGTCCATACATGTTAGTAATGGCTTGCATATTTGCAACCGCCGTTGGCGTTGCCCCCATACCAAAACCGCAATGCCCTGCTGATAACACCGCTGCATCATAGTTTTTGCCCATCACACGGAAAGTCACAAATGCCGCATATAACGCCATTGTAATGGTTTGAGCACCCAAAATCACCACAAGAGGCCCAGCCAAATCTGCAAGTTGCCAAAGCTTTAATGAAAGCAATGCCATTGCTAAATAAAGTGACAATGAAGCGTTACCAAATACATCAATCGCACGGTCGAAAATATCAACTTTCAACACGCTTTCTAAGATGTTTCTTAAAATTACCCCGCCACCCAGCGCCCAGACGAAGGTTGGTAACTCAAACCAAGTTCCCTTACTAAAGCCTGTCATAAATTCAGCAAATGCCAAACACGCTGCAAACATACCTAGTGTAGTAATTGCATTATCGGCTGTAATTAAACGAACTTGATGTGGATTTTCAAACGGAGCAAGGTCATCAGAATTTTGCTCAACATGACCATCACGCTGTTGAATTTCAGCATTGGTTTTTGGTTGTGCAAGGCTATAACGATTAATGAGTAATTTCGCTAATGGACCACCAATCACACCACCAATAATCAAACCAAAAGTCGCACTCGCCATTCCTAAAGCTAGAGCACCCTGAATACCATGCTGAGTTTCTAGAATTTCCCCCCAAGCTCCTGCTGTACCATGACCACCTGTTAAGGTAATTGAACCCGCAATCAAGCCAATAAGTGGGTCAAGGCCAAGCAAAGTCGCAAGACTCATGCCTACCGCATTTTGCACAACAATGAAGGATGCTACACAGACTAAGAAGATAACCAAAGCCATACCGCCTTCTTTAAGCTTCATAAAATTGGCACTTAAGCCAATAGAAGCAAAGAATACGAGCATAAAACTGGTTTGTAATTCGCTACTAAAAACAATGCTATATCCCCATATGGTATGGACAAGTAGCGAGACGACCGCAGCAACTAAACCGCCTGCTACAGGTTCTGGAATATTGTAGCGTTTTAAAAAATCAATTCGATTAACAAGGAAGCGGCCCAATAAAAGGACAATGACCGCGGAAATTAGTGTATAAAAACCATTAAATACAAATTCCATATATACTACTTTCCAATTACATTCCCAAAGAATTGTAAAATAATTATATTTTATTTTTTAATATGTAAAAAAAACACAAACAAACTTTACAAAATTACTCTACCAATAAATTTTCACTATTCTTTTAAAAAGCTTAATTTTTTAAATATTTTATATAAAATGATTCAATAAAATTAATTTAATTATTAATTTCAAATATTTAACCTTAAATATTCTTAATTAGAAATAATTACCCCTTGATACCTTAAACAGAAAATCCTGTCTTTTAAGTCACTGAACTTAGCTGTCATTCCATTTAATATCCTTAAAAGACCAGCTCGTTATTGTTCTGGGCAACATCTTTATAGGTTTTATATTCAATGAGTTTATTGCTTAAAGTTCGACAGAACGTTCCACAGCTACAGTCCATTAAAAAATCTCTTCAGACAGGTGCTGGTCAAAAAATACCTCACATGCTGATTAATGCATCGGATCTATTTTTTAGAGGTCCTCAAATTGCCTTGTCAGGAAAAACGCCATTTGATGTGATTCATCAGCATGAAATTATTAGCTTAAGACATTATAGAAATGAGACGAATACTTCTGCGCAAAAACATCGCGTACCACTAGTTATTGTTCCGCCGTTAGCAGTCAACATGCTCATTTATGATTTGTTTCCTACGCGTAGTTTTGTCCGATTCTTTTTGGAGCAAGGGTTTGATGTCTATTTGATTGACTGGGGCATCCCCACCCGACATCAAGCAAAATACAATTTCGGCACCTACATTAAAGTTTTTATGCCTGAAATGTTAAAAGAGGTCCGCGCGCACAGTGGTCAACAACAGCTTTCTTTACATGGTTGGAGTTTGGGTGGTGCACTTTCGCTCTGCTATACCGCATTATTTAAAGATAAAGATATCAAAAACCTAATTATTTTAGCTTCCCCTATTGATACACATAAAGCTGGTTATATGGGTAAACTCTATGGCAGCTTAACCAAACCTGCACAATGGGTTCGCAAACATACGCCGTTTCGTATTCGCCACCATGTGCCAAGTAAGGCGTTTCATATTCATGGATGGCAAAACACTCTAGGCTTTAAATTAACCGATCCAATTGGAAATCTAAAAACGTATTGGGAACTTTTTAAAAATCTCGATAACCGAGAATTTATTGTCGACCATGCAACCGCAAGTTCATTTATCGATAACATGCTGGCTTATCCGGGTGGAGTCATGCGTGACATCATCCTTCGTTTCTGGATTGATAATGAACTATCGAATGGTATAGTGAAATTTGGTGAACTTACAGCCTATCTAAAAGATATTAAATGTTCGGTGTTAGCGCTGGGTGGTAGTACTGATATTATTGTGACCACTGAAGCGGTTAAACCTCTCATGGATTTAATTAGCAGCCAAGACAAAACGTTTAAGGTCGTACCAGGTGGTCACATGGGTGTCGTTTCTGGAAGCCAAGCACCTACGGCGGTCTGGCCTGAAATAAGTCATTGGTTAGTTGAGCGTTCAGGTTAGTTCGTTTAAATAATATTGAAGACCAGCGTAGCAAGCCATACGCTGGTTTTTATTATTGTGGTGATTAACTCTTAAACTTTAAATTAATAATTCCATATTCAAAGATGTTAAATATCCAGAACCAACTTATCCGAACGAGGCAAACTGTTACAGGTGGTAATTCGTAAATCTGGTTGTGCCTTGTATTGATCTAAAGTAGTAACGCCTTGTAGCTTATTACAGACACAAGCACGGCATAACCCTCTTTCACATCCCGATGGAATATTAACACCAGCCAAACGTGCAGCTTCTAATAACGTCGTTCCTCCATCAACCACAATATCAATACCACTCCGTGCAAAGTGGATAACATGATCTTTACCATCAGTTGGGTGCTCAACTACGGGAGGGGTAAAACTCTCTGTATGAAATTGGATTTCAGGTAATCCTAAATCCAGTAACATAGATTTTGAGGCAGCAATAAATCCTGATGGAGCACAAACATACACTTCATGTGCTGTTATGTCTGGAACAACTTTAGATAGTAACTCAGCACTTAGTTTCGCCTGATACATCTGCCCTGAAATTGGATAATTAGGGTCTATCTCATTACATATAAAATGCACATCAAAACCAGATAACTTGGCAACTTCACGTAATTCATGTTCAAAAATAATAGATCTCTCATTACGGTTAAAATAAAGTAACTTAACTTGACTATGTGGAGCTTCACGTCGTGCCTTACGTAACATACTCAAAATTGGTGTAATACCAACACCGCCCGCAAGAAAAACGATCTGTTTAGGTACTTCTTTCATTATAAAATCGGGAGAGGCCTGCGGTACTCCTACCAAAATCATATGTGAATTTTTCTTAATATGATCATTGATATAATTTGAAACACGTCCCGCCTCTACACGTTTGACGGCAATTTCCAAACAATGATCAGCCTCGTGACTGTCTCTTAACAAACTATATTGTCGAACCAGACTTTCATCTTCGACGTCAACCCGTACAGAAATAAATGCACCAGCTTCCCAAGTTACGCTCTCCCATCCTTGAGGTTTTTCAAAACGTATCATTAATGCCTGATTTCCTGCTTGCGGAAACGCAGCTAAAACCTTAACAGGTACATTGTAAAACTGAGGTTTAGTTAAATACGTCATGTTATCTGGCAGTTTATATTGGGCTCCATATACGACTCGACGTAATAATTCCTTAGGATTTTTTAGTATTTTTAAAAAATTTCCATTTTCTTGCTCGCCTACAGGACTCGCCAATTTGAGCACATTGACCATCATCTCTGGCACAACATCTTCAAGAGACATAACATTGTAAGGCAAGCCATGCTGCAAACAGATTTCTTTAACAAAGGGCTGGATTTCTCTTTGACGATTACATGGTAAATCTGGAAACAAATGATGCTCTAAGTGCGTGTCCAATCCACCATAAAACACATCAAATGCAGGTGGATTATCAAATTCAACCTCCTCTTCCAACAATGTTTTAAAATAATGATCAAGTTGGGCATAAGGCGTAAAATTACTTGTCGCTAAAATTTGACGGCGAAAATATTCTTCTTCTGTTTCACTCAATCCCGGGTCACTAAATAATTCAACATTGGGTGAATGGTGTTCCAAAAATAAGACTGCAACCGTCAAATCATAGCCCAAAACTGTACTCAGATAATTACCAAAAAATGTCGGCAATATCCGATGAGGAGAGACCGAAAGAGGATCTTTCCAAAAATGCTGAGCAATATATTTTTTTGTCAGTTTTAAAGTTTGTTCAATGGCTGTTCGACTAAATACTTTACGACCTTCTGTTTTAGCAGCTGATGCTCCAGTAAAAAGAGAAAATACAAGATTAGGTGCTGTCAATAATAAGCCCCACAACAGTGGAAGTTGCAGAGTATGGTGTCCATACCATGGCTGACCTGGCTTAATACGTAAAAAGGAATATCCCAAATCATGGTCTACGCCAACGATATTCGTAAAAGGATGGTGATTTTGATGGTGCATCACACGCCATTCATAAGGATCTACCATAAAATTCCAAACCCAACGTTCAGAATGGAAAGAACCTGCATTTGGCAAATGATCATAACTACCATGCATGATGTTATGACCAAGTTCAGAAAACTCAAGTAATGTATGCAATGCACCTAATATCGCGCCACGCATTATGGCGTTAGGTTTTCCACCTTGCTGGATCAACTCATTACTACGCGCCTTAATAGCTTGAGAGTAAGCGGCAACATTTCTGATATGTGCTAGGTCTGCATCACCAACTTTTGCTTTAGTTTGATCATATAAAGCTTTTAAGGCTGCCGTTAAACTTTCGTGTTTGCTATCTTTATCATTTAGCATTTTATATATCCCTATCGGATGTGACCTTATCCGAAAAGATATAAAGTTTTGAACATCAGCAGAATGACTTTATACTAACAAACTTGACATTTGATGACACCTAAAGCATGTCCATACAATTATATTGGGATTTCCCTCGTAGTCTTAGTGCTATTCGCATATTGCTTATGGTGGGTCAACAACATGGCCTAACGCCTGAGGTCTGTATAGAAAACACACATATTTCTTTAAATGATTTATCGCAACCTCACTTTGAGGTAAAAGCAGAACAAGAATTTTTAGTGATTCGAAATTTACTTAAATTGCTAGACCCTACACTTCCTCTAAGTATAGAAGCAGGTCTAAGGCACCATACAACCACATTTGGTGCATGGGGTTTTGCCATTCTTAGTAGTCAGACCATGAAAGAAGCCTTACATTTTGCTATGCGATACTTTCAACTTAGTTCCATTTTTTGCAATTTAGAAGTTATTCAGGAAGGTATCTATACGTTACTGATTTTTGACCATAGTCAATTACCTGATGACTTAGCCTGTTTTCTAGTTGAAAGAGATCTTATAACTGTTATATCAATTCAACGAGATGTCTTGCCTATCCAGTTTCCTGTAATGAGCATTAATGTTGCTTTACCAGCACCTGTGTATGCCGATAAATTTCCCGAATTGGCAGGTTATCCCATTCAATTTAATCAACCGCGTAGCTGCATTATCTTTGAAAGCCGTTTGCTTGATTTACCATTACCTCAAGCAGACCCATTTATTCGTGCACGATATGAAGAAGAATGCCAACAGCTTTGGACGCGAAGAAGTTCTCTAGGCAGCTACAGCCAAAAGATCAGGAATATTTTACTCCTACAACCCTCTCAAATGCCTAAAATTGATGAAATGGCAGCACATCTTAAGGTCAACCTTAGAACCTTACAACGCCATCTCGCAATTGAAGGAATTACCTATGAACAGCTTATTGACGACATTCGTAAAGACTTAGCCGAAGACCTACTCAAAACAACCAATTTAACCGTTGAAGAAGTTGCTATTCAATTGGGTTATTCCGAAGTTTCAGCATTTTCCAGAGCCTTTAAACGCTGGAAAGGCGTCTCACCACGAAATTTTAGGCTGCAAAAATAAGTTTAGATTCAATATTCTAACGTTTATCTACACCAGCTTCGGCAAGCAAACTGGTCGCAAAATTCATAATTAACAAGACTAAATTATTTGCTTTTTCTTCTGATTCAGCTAAGCGCCCTTCTAATAAAAGATGGGAAAGGCCATGCACAAGGCTGCAACTTAACATTGCTAATACTTCAACTTGAGCATCATTTTCATCTACACCTAATATTGAAGCGGTTAATTGATGTAATTGAGTATATGTACTATCTACGGCTTCTTTTAACTCAAGTCCTTCATTCTTTTGTAATTCAGGATTAAACATCAAAGCGAAAAGATTTCGATTATTTTTTGCAAAGTTGATATAGGCCAAACCAAATAGTTTCAAAGCCTCGGGCTGAGAATTAGCATATTGCAACGTTTGGCTTTGCTCCGTTTCTAATCTCTGAAACCCTTTTGCAGCCAGCGCTGTCAGAAAGCTATCTTTGTTTTCAAAATGCCGATATACCGCATTGGCACTTACTCCAATTTGTCTCGCCATTTCCCGAAAACTAAGACTCTCGGCATCATTATCTTTTAAGTGAACTAGTCCTGCATTTAATAATTCTTCACGTACATTTCCATGATGATAATTTGACTTTTGAGATTGTATAGACGACATGTTGACACCGCGCACATATTATAAGCATAATGTGTGCACTGAACACATTATGCTTTTACTGTAGTTTTATCCTCCCCAGAAGATAAATCCTATTTTTGTTCAGTAAGAATGCTTAAACAAAACAATTACCTAGAATCACACTCAAACAATAAGGCTGTGAAGCAAAGGATACTGGGCTCATAAAGTAAATTTTTAACTTTTCTCTTGAGCCTAATTATCTTTAAGCAAAGGAACTGATATGAACAATCTTAGAAGTATAAAACAGGCTTTGTTATTTACAATACCATTGATGTTGGTCAGTTCTCTTGTAAACGCCGAACTTAATCGCTTAGATGACAAAAGTTTATCTGGTGTAACGGGCCAAGCATTATTTAATCTAACCAATATTGCAGCTAATCAAAATGGTAATCCAAATACAGATGTAGGTTTTTATCGTCTCGGAATGGAAGCACAAGTAGAGTTAAATGCAAATATTAAACGTTTACAGCTAGGTTGCGGTGGGACTAAAGGAGTGGGTTGTGACATTGATATTGAAAATATTAGTTTAGCAGGTGTCCTCCCCGTAAATGGTAGCTATGCAGGATCAGATGCCGTTATTACTAATCCTTTTATCGAGTTTGCTATAAAATCGCCGAACAGTGCTTCTACTCGAGAAATTGTTGGCTTTCGCCTTGGAGCATTAGGAATATTAGGCAAACTTGGATTGGGATCAAATACAGATTTAACAACATTAGCTGATGACACAGCAGGAATTAACTCTTTATCTGGTGATTTGAATTTAACGCTTACTAATACTGTTCTGAAGAATGTAGTGATTGCAAATGGATTGATCTCTACAGAAGCACATATTAATGATTATAACAAACAGCTTATTCTTAACCGCGCTACATCAGCAACGCTGGATAATGTAGTAGCTAAAACTGGTCCTCTAAGTGTATTAGGTATCTTAGATCTACCTTTAGGTTTAACTCTAAGTAATGCCACATTAAAAGATTATCCTCTATCTGGTTTCCATGAAATTTTATTAGCCCAAGATGCAGCAGGAACAATCCCTACTAGTGACGCATCATTGTCCTTACAAAAAGAGGCCATCCGTTGGCAAAAAATAAGTACAGGAACTTTCGACAATACTGTAGCCGCTCAACCTGGATGGTGGCTTTCCTTACCTAAAGTTTTACTCACGGATATCGAAACACAACAGCGGATTGATGTAGGACTTGGCGAGGCACTCGGAGGGTTAGTTGGTAGAGAGTTAATTATTAATCCTATTGACTCTGGACAGATAGGTATTAAAAACTGCTACGGAAACCTGAAATTTTGTTAAGCAAAAAGTTTCATATAAAGCTTGATATGAGGCTTAAATTAAAACAACTCATGATTTTTATACCATTATTAGCAGGGCTGAATACATCCCAAGCTACTACAGTCTATAGGTCAATAAATATGTGCTCAGCTTCTGTTAAACATATACCTGATAATATCCAGAGTTCTATTTCTAAACTTAAAGTGGGCTCAATAGACTCAAATACTTCAAATATTTCTTTTATTCTTGCTTCAGCAGTTGCTGTAAAACACAATAAACCAATAGATATAGAACGTATTGCTGTTTATTTGCAAGCTCAACGAAATCAGCAAAATTTCTATTATTCATTACTTGATATCAAGAAAACTTTTGAAAATTTCAATATATCTGTTGAGGCCAAGAAAAATGCTTCACCTTTTGATATGTTAAAATTAACCAATGAAATTCTTATTGGTATTGATCAGCAAGATCAACTTTTTGCATTAGTTGGTTCATCACAAGAATATGTCTATTTAATTTATGGAATCATGAATCGAAAAGCATTAATCTGCCCTCTAAAAAAATCTTTATTTATTCAAAATTTTACGACCAATAAGTTTTTAATTCTTAGATAGTTACCACCAAATCCATTAAATAAAGGAATTTTTATTAATTCCAACAATTAGGCTTATTTAATCATTATAAAAAAATAAGCCTTTATATTGTTAAAATTAAGTTTTAGAAAATAATTCTTAAAAATTAATCGACTATTGGATTTAAATTTCGATTCATTTGCACAATATCCTGATGCGTTGGATTGGCTCCTAAGCTTGAGAAGAGTTCAGGTAAACGATCACGCTTTTTTTGAGCCTCTCCTTTTTGAGCAATAGTGAGTCCTTTACTCATCATTTGCTGATCATAATCACAGCAATATGCTGGCGTACATGGTTGTTGTCTCCAAGAATCCTCTAAATTCCCTGCATCTACAGAGTCAAAACCTATGTCGTTAACAAGGCTCATAACAATATTTTTTGAAGAGACACTATCTCCAGCAACCGCTATCGCTAATCTATTTTCACTTCCTTCAACTTGGCCTAATTCTGCAAGTGAATAAGCTAAAATATTATTAAAAGCTTTAATAACAGGACGATTAATCTGCTTAGATACCCAAACACTTTCTGTCATTCCATCACCAATTTCTTTAATATGCGGATCACGGAAATCAGGATAATAATTACTCGTATCTATAATGATTTTATCTGTAGGCGCTGAGTAAAATAAATCTGCCGGCAATTCTTTTATAGCTGGGAGAGGAATTGATAAAATAACAACATCTGAAGAATTAACAGCTCCATATATATCGACTGCTTCTACGTTTATTTCATCCGCAATTTTTCTTACACCGTCCACACCTTTAGAATTCGCAACATATATAGTATGGCCTGCTTCTTTTAAAAGACGTGCAAGGGTCTTTCCAATATTACCCACACCAATCATACCTATTTTCATATAACAACCTTTTTAGAAGTTTAATACAGTTAATACTTTTAAGTTTAAAGATAAGCTGAGATAATAGGAAGTACACACAAAAAAGTAAGTATATTCCTAAAAGGTAAGTATGAAAGCAGAACGTGACTGGAATTGTGAAGATCCTCAACAGCGGCTAGTATGGGCAAAAATCACCACTGAAGCCCTTAAAGCTATTGAAGGAAAATGGAAAATAATTATCCTTTGTCAACTTTTTGCAGCAAAACAACCCCTACGTTTCTCTGCATTAGAAAAACTTATCGAAGGCGTTAATCAAAAAATGCTGATTCAGCAACTTAAACAATTAGAACAGGATGGGATCATTAAACGGACCGTCTATCCACAAGTCCCCCCTAAAGTTGAATATGAACTTACTGAAATAGGGTTAGCACTAGGCCCTTCAATGGAAGCACTTATTGAATGGGCAGAATTTAAAAATCAAAAATTAAATAGCGACTCAAAATAATAAAAACTAAGCATAAAATTTATGCTTAGTTTTTATAAGATAAAAATAAGTTATTTCAAACCAAAAGTTTTTCTAATGCTTTTATCAACAGGGCCACTTGGCATGAAGCGACGTAACTTACTTAATAAAGATGCTTGTCCAGATGGTGTACGGCGCATTTGCCAATCATTCAGTGCCGCTGTAACGATCGTATCGGCAACACCATCCGGTTGGGAGGCATGATTAATCTGATTCGATATGGCCTGTGTAGCTAAGTTACGTTCATTGTCATATTCAGGAATTTTTGCACTTATCAACGGCGCATTTTTATCCAGATTGGTTTTAGTGAAAGAAGGTTGGACAACTGTCACGCGAATTCCAAATTGACGAAGTTCATGATCTAGAGATTCAGATAACCCTTCAACGGCATGTTTGGTTGCCGAATATAGCCCCATATAAGGTGAAGGAAGAAAACCCAATACCGAACTAATATTTATAATTCTTCCATAATGCTGTACTCGCATATAAGGCAATACCGCTTGTATGGTACGAAGAATACTAAATACATTCGTATTAAATAAAAATTCTGCTTCTTTTATCGAGGTTTCTTCTACTGCACCGATCAGGCTTGCTCCAGCATTATTAATTAAAATATCAATACGCCCAGCCTTATCAATAATAGAATGAATCCCAAGCTGGACAGAGTCTTCATCAGACACATCCATTTCAACGAGCTCAACCCCTTCTATAGGTTGGGCTTTTACTTTATTTCTGACTGTTCCAAATACTTTATGGCCTTTTTTAGCAAATTTTTCTGCTGTGACTTGACCAATTCCTGATGAAACACCGGTAATTACCACTACTTGTGAGTTTGACATACGAACTCCAATAATTTTTAAATTTGAGAATCTGACCATTAAACCGTTGGTTTAGTTCCGATTTTGAACCAGATCGAATACATAGCTGGCAGGAAAACTAACGTTAAAATCGTTCCAGCAAGCGTTCCACCAATCAGTGTGTAAGCCAGCGTTCCCCAAAACACTGAATGAGTCAGAGGAATGAAAGCCAAAATAGCAGCCAAGGCCGTTAATATGACGGGTCTGGCACGTTGTACTGTGGCCTCCACAACTGCATTAAACGGATCTAGTCCAGATTGTTTGTTATGTTGAATTTGCCCAATCAAAATGAGTGTGTTGCGCATCAAAATTCCAGACAATGCAATCAACCCAACCAATGCATTGATCCCAAATGGCTGCTGAAATAAAAGAAGTGTCGGTACTACACCGATTAATCCCAACGGGCTGGTGAGAAACACCATAATCATTGCAGCGATAGATCTCACTTGAAGAATGATAATGAGCAGAGTCATTGCCAACATGATCGGGAAAATAGGAAGCATCGCTTTAGTGGCTTTACCCGACTCTTCAATAGAACCTGCTTCAATAATGCGATAACCCTTCGGTAGATTTTTCATAACGGATTCAAGCTGTTTGGTAATTGCTGTAGATACATCTGGTGGTTGCAACCCTTCAGCAATATCTCCCCGAACAGTAATGGTTGGGACCCGATCTCGACGGCGTATGACAGGTTCTTCCATCCGTACTTCGATCTTGCCAATTTGTGCAAGTGGAATACGTTGTCCATTTGCCCCAGTGAGTGTGAAATCACCAATTTTTGCAGGATCCAGTCTTATATCACCTGCAGAACGGGCAACGACTTGTACTGTACGAATATCTTCGCGCACAGAGGTAATCGGAATACCTGTTAACAAAAACTGTAGTTGCTGTGCCACTGAGCTTGATGTCAGACCAACTGCTTGTAAGCGGTCTTGCTCCAAGGTGAAATGAAGTGCTGGTACACGTGTTCCCCAGTCGGTATTTACAGTTCTCATCATTGGGCTAGCATTCATAACATGCTGAACCTGAGCTGCAATTACACGTAATTTTTCTGGATCAGGACCTGAAACTCGGTAAGCCACTGGATATGGCGAATATGGCCCAAAGACAAGTTGTGTTACACGTAGCTGTGCTTCTGAAGCAAGTCCATTCGAAATAGCTTGTCTTAAACGATGTTTTAAGGCTTCACGTTCCTCTTGCGTATCAGTTCGTATCACAACCTTGGCAAAGGATGGGTCTGGTAACTCAGGTCCCATTGAGAAATAAAAACGAGGTGCACCTTGACCAATATACGAAGTCACGATCTTTGCTTCATTTTGCTTAGCTAACCAAGCTTCAACTTTGGCTGTAGCAGCGCTAGTCTGTGTAATGGACGTGCCATAAGGCATTTGTACTTCAACAAGGACTTCAGGACGGTCAGAGATTGGGAAAAATTGTTTTTTCACCAATGCCATTCCACCTACTGACAAAACAAATAATCCTATAACACTGCCGGCAACAAGCCATTTACGAGCAATTACACGTTCAAGAATTTGACGGAAACGGTTATATCGTGGAGTGTCATAAATTGCGTTGTGCCCACCTTCGACCTTTTTAAAATTAGGTAACATCTTCACACCCAAATAAGGTGTAAAAACTACAGCAACAATCCATGAGGCAATAAGTGCAATGCCGACAATCCAAAACATATTGCTGGTATATTCACCAGCCGTAGACCGAGCAAAGCCATTTGGCATAAATCCAACCGCTGTGACCAGCGTTCCAGAGAGCATTGGTGCCGCCGTGTGGCTCCATGCATAAGCAGACGCCGCGATACGACTAAAACCCTCTTCCATTTTTACGACCATCATTTCAATGGCAATAATGGCGTCATCAACCAAGAGTCCTAAGGCTAAAATAAGAGAGCCCAGTGTAATTCGGTCAAAGTTTTTACCCGTTGCCAACATCACCACAAAAACAATAGCTAATGTAAGTGGCACAGCCATAGCAACAACAACGCCAACGCGCCATCCCATGCTGATAAAACTTACAAACATGACCACAAGCAATGCTGCAAAGAACTTAAGCATGAACTCATCTACTGACGAGCTAATATTAACCGCTTGATCAGTGACTTTATTCAAACTAATGCCAAGAGGTAAATCTTCATTGATTGAGCCAACTTCGTTCTCTAAGGCTTTACCTAGATCTAATCCATTCCATCCTTCACGCATGACTACCCCTAACAGTAAGGTAGGTTCACCGCCATTGCGGATAATGAAAGTTGCTGGATCTTCAGAACCACGTTTAACAGTCGCAATATCTGACAATTTCAAAGTACGACCTTGGGCAGTTATCGGCGTATCACGAATCTTTTGTAGTTTGTCGAAAGCACCATCTAATCTGACAAAAACTTGAGGACCTTTGGTTTCAATGGAACCCGCGGGAGTAAGTACATTCTGATTATTCAGTGCAGCAAATACATCTTGTGGATTTACGCCTAATGTTGCCAAGCGCTCATGTGAAAATTCAATATAGATACGTTCAGATTGCTCACCAATAATATTGACCTTCTTTACACCAGGCACATGGAGCAATTGCTGTCTTATGGTTTCTGCATCACGCACCAATAATCTTTGTGCTTCATTTTTTGCCTTCAGAGCAAATAATGCAAAAGTTACATCTGCATATTCATCATTAACCAGCGGTCCAATTACACCAGCTGGTAAATTGCTCATTTCATCATTTACTTTCTTCCTCGCTTGATAAAACTCCTCCTGAACCTGAGAAGGTGGCGTACTATCAAGTAAGGTCAGTGTGGTAAAAGCCAGCCCTGGTCTGGTATAGGTTTCTGTTCGGTCATACCAACGCAGCTCCTGCATCCGTTTTTCGATTTTTTCAGCGACTTGATCTTGCATTTCTTGGGCAGTTGCACCGGGCCAAGCAGTCACAATGGTCATGACCTTCACTGTAAAAGCTGGGTCTTCAGCTCGACCCAATTTAAAAAAAGCAACGATGCCTGCAATTGAAATCAGAAAAATCAGGAATAGCGTGATACCCCGTTCACGGACAGCAAGAGCCGACAGATTAAAACCTTTCTCGCTCATGAGCGCCCTCCTTCATTTCTAACTGAAGGATTTTTTGCCTGTGATGTAGTAATACGGACTAACTCGCCTTCTCGAAGTAAATGTGCACCTAGAGCAACAATTTGATCTCCACTTTGAATATTGCCAGTTACATATGCATATTCATCATCAACCTGTTTAACCACAACAGAACGCCACGTTACTTTTTGAGTTTTTCCATTAATTACCCATACCCCAGCCCCTTTACCCTTATCAAGTAAGGAACCCACGGGCACTTGTAAAAAATGTTGTGGACTCTGATTTTTAGCTCCAATACGTACAGTGACGGTTGAACCTAAAGGAGCATTTGCTAAATCTCCGTCTAATACAAAACGTGCTTCAAAAGTTCGAGTGAGTTGATCTGCTGTATTTGATAACTGTCTAAGTTTAGCTGGGACACTTATATTTTCTTTACCAAAGAGAGTGGCTTGACCAATAGCTCCTATTGCAGGGCGTAAGGTCTCAGGAAGCTGAATAACCGCTTCTCTTTGACCAGAATGAGCTAAACGAATTACTGTTTGACCCGCGCTTACAACTTGCCCCGGCTCAACCAGTGTTTCCATAATTGTGCCATCACCATCGGCTGTTAAGTCGGCATAGTGACTGGCATTTAATGCAACTTTAGCTTGAGCTTGCGTTGAACTTAGCTGTGCTCTAGCCGTATCTGCTGCTGCCTTAATCTGATCATAGGCGGAAGCAGATATAGCCCCACTTCCACGCAAATCACGATATCGAGCTTCGTCTTTTTCTGCTTGTTCAGCACGTGCTTTAGCTGCGCCTACAGCTTCTTGCTGAGCTTTGGCAGCAAGTTCTAAATCAACCGGATCAATACGCATCAGTAACTGTCCGCGTTTTACCGTCTGACCTGCTTCAACAAACCGTTTGATTACTTTGCCAGAGACACGAAAACCAAGATCACTTTCTACCCGTGCGCCTATCGTGCCTGTAAATGCTCTTGAGTCAGAAGTAATTTCTTCTTGCACAGTTGCGACTCGTACTAAGGGTGCCGAAGTACGGGGGTCAGATTGTGTATTTTCAGCACAACCTAGCAAGAAAAAAGGAAATAAATATATTGCAGCAAATGGAATAAGGCGACGATAACGCATATTAGAGTCCCCCCCTTGAAGAAATTAATCAGGAGACTCATTTTTAATCAAGTGACCAATTTAGTCAATAGTCACAAATTTATTATGGCGATAAACTTCTCAGTACAAGACTAGAAAGCAGCACTGGAGCATCAGCGTTATATGAAATGCTATGTTGTAAAAGTAATGGATGTAGATAAGGTCTCATAACTAAATAAATAGCCTTAACTGCTTCATCAATTGGTGTTTTTCTTTCAAAATCAGCAGCTTGACGACCTTCTTGAATAATATTTTGTAGTACTTTAAGAATTCGATTTTCATAAGCAACTGTAGCATCCCATTTCTCAGAGGCGGCAGAAACTGCAATTTCATAGAGCTTACGATCTTGCGAAAATAAACGAAGACTCCCTTCCACAATTACTTTAAACAACACTCTTAATTTTTCAGCAGGATATTCAGCTTCTTGAATGGCAGCATTAACTTCATCTTCAATTTCACGCAAGCAATTAGCACATATCATCTCGCCAATAGCTTGTTTAGATTCAAAAAATTTATAAATATAAGCTTTAGAAAAGCCTATAGACTTTGCAAGATCAGAAACTGTAGTTTTCTCATAACCATAGCGGCTGAAATGCTCTGTAGCAGCAACCACGATTTGGTCCCTGACCTCATGATCTTCCGGTCCTCGCTTTGAAACAGGATAACTACTTTTTTCTTTACTCATATTTTCAATTCAAACCTTTGTGTGAAAGTCGTAGTTTAACTCTTGGCCCCTGATATTGACAACAAGTGACTAAATTGTATTATAGTCACAATTAAACCATTGTTCAAAATCTCGCCTTGGGGAAAATATGTTATCTAGATCTATCGTTTTCTTACCAATACTCACCAGCATTCTTGCTGCTTGTACTGTAGGTCCTAATTATAAACGTCCCAATATATCGCTACCCGAGCAATACATTGGCGCTCCATTAAACTCATCAAGTGACGAAACCAAAGCAGATATTGAAGTATGGTGGAAAAGCTTTAATGACCCTCAACTTACTCGATATGTCACATTAGCATTAAAACAAAATCTTGATCTGACCCAAGCATATACCCGTGTAACTCAAGCCCAAGCAGGCTTATCGGCAGTCAATGCTTCTTTACGCCCAATAGGTACTGTTGACGCGCAAGCAGCTAAAGTTTACCAATCCGTTGACACTCCACTGGGGCAAGTTTTAAATTCAATGCCTAATTTTGACCGACATGGTAGTTCTTATGAGACAAACCTCAGTGCCACTTGGGAATTAGATATTTTCGGAGGTCTTCGAAGAGACCGTGAAAGTGCTCTAGCAAACTATCAGGCTTCGAATGCAGGCGCATCAGCAGTCCGTTTAATGGTCGCAGCGCAAACAGCAAATCTTTATATTAATATTCGAGGATTACAATCTCGATTAGACATTGCCCAGCAACAATTACAAACGCAACAAAAACTTCTTTCAATTATTCAACTTTTATATAGCAAAGGATTGGCATCTGAATTTCAGGTCAAACAAGCTAAAGCGAATGTTGCTCAAGTTCAAGCTGTAGTTCCCGCACTTGGAATGAATCTAGACATTGCCATGAATGCACTCGACGTCATGCTTGGAACCGTACCAGGAACTCACCAAGCTGAACTAGCGGAAGTAAAACCAATTCCTGTTATTCCTAACATTACAGAAACAGGAACACCTCACGATCTTTTAAGTAGACGCCCAGATCTCATCATGGCTGAAAGACAATTGGCAGCTTCAAATGCACGTATTGGCAGTGCGATTGCAGAATACTATCCCAAGATTTCCTTAAGCGGCTTAATTGGTAGTTCAACCATAGCAAGTGGAAACCTATTTTCAAGTGGTGCCAATCAAGCTGCTGGCTTATTAGGCTTGCGTTGGCGCTTATTTGATTTTGGTCGAATTAATGCACAAATTCGCTTAGCTAAGGGGCAAGAAGCCGAAATGCTTGCAGCCTACCAGTTAGCCGTTTTACATGCAGCAGAAGATGTAGAAAACTCGCTATCAACCTTATCTAAACGACAAGAACAACTCGTAGCACTTCAAGATGGAGAAAATGCACTAAAGCACGCACAAAAAATCGCTTTAATTGCTTATCAAAAAGGAATTAACAGTCAAATAGAAGTATTACAAGCAAATTCGAGTGCTTTGCAATTTTCAGATAGAAAACTTCAAGCACAAACTGATTCAGCCCTTGCAGCTGTAGCAGTTTACAAATCACTGGGTGGTGGCTGGCAACCTCAAAAATTTTGAAGCATCCCTATTGCCTCTATGACAAGCAGTTTATAAAGCGAGAATTATTATGCGGGAACAATCAGTACGCCAGCCGTTAAATACACATGATTTAAATCATGCGATCTTAAACGGACCAATTCCCCAAGTAATGCTAAAACTGGCGTTACCCACCATAGCTGTTCTACTTGTACAAACCCTGATTGGATTACTAGAAACATATTTTGTTAGCTCCCTAGGAACGGATGTAATAGCTGGCGTAGCCGTAGTGTTTCCAATTCTTATGCTCATGCAAATGCTTGCGAATGGTGGATTTGGTGGAGGACTAGCTTCAGCAATTGCTCGGGCTTCTGGAGCAGGTCGATCAGAAGATGTCCAATCCCTTGTCTGGCATGGTGTAATTCTTGCTGGCATTTTGGGAGGAGTTTTTAGTATTGTTATGCTCACCTCAGCCCAGATGATATATCACTTAATGGGCGTTACTGGCTTAGCTTTAGATGCAGCCCTCAAATATTCCAATATTATTTTTATGGGTTCACCGCTCATCTGGGCTGTAGCCCTACTCTCAGCCGCATTACGCGGTGCAGGTGATACAAAAACTCCGGCCCGCATAACGCTTCTAGGTGGAGTACTACTTTTACCCCTGTCACCTATTTTCATTTTTGGTTGGGGATTCATTCCTGCATTTGGCGTCGCTGGAGCTGGGCTCTCTGTCTTAAGTTATTATATTTTTGCCATCATATGCTTAATTAGGCACATGCGAGCAACACATAGCATTATCAAATTATCGATCAAGCCTATCAACTTTCAGTTCTTCAAAGATATTCTTGGTATTGGCTCACTATCTGCTATTGGAATAATCCAACTCAATTTAACCGTTGTTATCATAACAACCTTAGTTGGTCAATTTGGTTCTGATGCAATCGCTGGGTACGGTATTGCTTCCCGACTAGACTACGTGCAAGTTCCGCTTATGTTCGGTATCGGCTCAGCAATCATGACCATGGTAGGTATTAATTATGGAGCTGGACAATTTCAAAGAGCACGTCATATCACATGGGTTGGGGTTTTCATTACATTTCTTATTACTGGCTCAATAGGACTTTTCTTTAGTATTTTTCCTTCCATTTGGCTTGGTTTTTTCAGTCATGATCCATCTGTTCTTCAGACTGGAACAAATTATTTGCAACATGTTGCGCCTTTTTACGGAGCAATAGGTATAGGTATGGCTCTTTATTTTGCAGGCCAAGGTTCAAAACGATTATTAGGCCCTATCTTAGCTGGTACCATCAGAATGATTATTGCAGCTGTTATCGGAAGTATCGCTGTTCTATATTTTGATGCAAGTTTATCAACTTTCTTTCAAGTTATTGGCCTGAGTGCTTTGATATTTGGTTTGGTGTCCTGCTTGGCAAATTTTATACATAGATGAAATGGCATTGAGTTCAAAAAATTGCTCAATTTTCTTAAAGATTTTGCACAAATCTTCTAGAACTACACTCACCTCTTTTGTACCGTTCTAAGGGCTAAACTTAAAAATTTATGGATAGATTGTTATGGGTAACTGGGTGGACATTTCAAAAGATACCAATACAGGTATTGAAACAATCCGTGCCCATTTTACTGGTCATGCTTATGATCCCCACTGGCATTCGAGCTATTTAATTGGTGTAACTGAATCCGGCATTCAACAGTTTCACTGTCGTAAAAAGCAAATCAATAGTCATGCTGGGCAAGTCTTTATGCTTGAACCAGAAGAAATCCATGATGGACATGCTCCTGCGTCTGATGGCTTTACCTACCAAATGCTCTACCTACATCCAGACTGGTTAAAACAACGAATCCAAGGTTTATTTCATAATAGCCCTGATCACTACGAGTTAGTGATTGATGCACCATTAAAGTCAGATGAACAGCTCGCTATTATTACTTCTCAAGCATTCCAACATCTGCACTACAAAGAAATGAATATTGTCAAAGATAATAGTCTAGACCTACTTATTCAGTATATCGCACAAGGAAAATGGCTAAAAAAAGCTCACCAATCGTCTTGTACTCATACGCCTCGAATCGCATACCAAATCCGAGATATTTTGCATGATTATCTATTTGAAGATATCGGACTTGAAGACATCGCTCGCATGATAGGCCTAGACAGATACCATATTCACCGCATTTTTAAAGCAACTTTTCACTTGGCACCTCATCAATACCTCATTCAACTTAGACTTACACGAGCGCGTGATTTACTCGCCAGAAGCATATCTCCCGCACAAGTTGCTTCAGATTTATGCTTTGCTGACCAAAGTCATTTAAGTCGCTGGTTTAAGCGCTGCTATGGTTTAACACCCGCAGCCTATAGAAAAATCTGCACAAATCTTCAAGATTAAAAATCTTAATTATTTCATCTTGTAGACCCCTATTCGCTAAAACAGACAAGATGGAAAACTTTATTGCATTTTCATTATTTGCTATTGTTGCCTCAATTACTCCCGGCCCAACTAATTTTATAATTTTAAGCTTAAGTAGCCGTTATAAAATTTCTAAAACGTTTCCTGTCATTTTAGGTTCTTGCATCGGGGCTGCCCTACTTGTGCTCATCGTTGGCATTGGGCTGGGTTCAAGCCTTCTGGCTTACCCAATTATTCAAAAAATTATGACACTCATTGGTTTAATCTGGCTCACCTCGTTGGCTTGGAAATTATATAATTACAACCCTATTATTCATTTAGAGCAAGACAAAGAAAAAGATCCGATTGGTTTTCTTACTGGCTTTTTTATGCAAGCAGTTAATCCTAAAACATGGATGATGGCTTTTGCAGTGATTAGTGTCTACACAAAACAGGGGCAAGATATCTGGGTGAATATCTCAATTTTATCCTTCATTTTTTTAGTTATAGCTATTCCTTGTCTTTACACATGGGCTTTAGCTGGCAGGCTAAGCAAACGATTATTTTCAAAACCAAAGCATATGAATATTTTTAATAAAATGATGGCGCTGACACTACTCATCTCTGTATGGTTACCAATCCTATCTAATTTTTAATGTATAAATTAGAGCATATAACTTTTAATTATTAATTTTCTAATATTAATAAATACTTATTCTGATAATTTCATAAAATAACTTTTTACTGAATATTCATTTAATGAACTCATACTTTTTTATTTTGAGAAATATATAGCTCAAAACATATGTTACTTTTTGTTATTTATGTAAAACCCATCTCAACAATAAAACCAAATAACCAATTGATATATAAAGTTTTAATGTAAATTTTATTTTGTAAAATTCGTCTATATTTTATACAATTGTAGGCAATTTCCTACAACCATGTAAGTCAAAACCTACAAATTAACTCATTGTTTTTATTATAATTAATTTCGGCACATATAAGCACTCTTTACTATTAAATAGAAAGCTGAATATTAATGAAGAGATCTGGAAAAAACGGTAACGTTATCTTTATTAATATAAAAATTCTTAATAATAGAAAAAGAATCTCAAAAAATTAATATGTACTATCTTTCCTCTGGAAGCAGAGGAAAGATATTTTTTAATCATCAGATAGGATATAAAAATGTTTATTGCAAAAAATATATTTGTATATTTACTATCAATGTTAGCTTTATGCTTACTGATTATTTTCTTTAACTACCTAGGAATGAATGAGACGACCAACCTTCTGCTCTCTTCAGCACTTTTTGGAATATTTATTACTTGGTATTTCAAAGGTAGTGGACTATGTCTCGCTTTATTTAGCTTTTTTTACTGGGCAATGTTTGTGATTAGCCAAAGTTTAGAAGTGATATGGATGCTCGCAAGTTCAGTCATTGTATATCTTGTTATGACTAAAATGATTCCTAAACTCAAGACT
This sequence comes from Acinetobacter sp. IK31, assembly GCF_035615195.1. Classification (NCBI taxonomy): domain Bacteria; kingdom Pseudomonadati; phylum Pseudomonadota; class Gammaproteobacteria; order Moraxellales; family Moraxellaceae; genus Acinetobacter; species Acinetobacter sp. IK31. The sequence goes on from NZ_JANBOB010000030.1 coordinate 25,761, forward strand.
ATCCATATCGGGGTGATAGCTAGAAAGGGTTCACCCCACGCTTAACCATACCTACTTTCTTACCTGTATTAATTTTGCTTTGCTCAGCAATTGATAATTCATTTAAGAAAATTTTTAAATTCTGCTCATCAAGACGAATGGGATTAAAACTAGTTTCTCCCATACTTAAAAAGAAAGATTCAATATTCGTATTACGTTGTACATATTTCATTGACCAACGTTGAAAAGAGTTCTTCTCAATGGAATATGTACACAGCCATTTAACATTGTAGTGCCTTTGATCATTTTTAATTTTTTCAAATAATTGTTCCACTAACTCTTGTTCACCTTCTAGGCATTGAAAGAAAGCATTATCAGCATAATAGAGCACGCCACAAATTTGATTCAAGTCATTGAAATTTCGAGCTTCTGTCAGGATATCACGTAAATCTTGCAATAAATCTTCATTTTTTTCGTTTCGTTGGCTGGCATAACACAGTCTAACGTTCATTAACAATTCCGTGAAATATAAAATTTCTTTATCTAAAGATTTTTCAATCTAGCACATATTTATTCCTGATCATTTATATTTTATACCTACACTAAATCTATGTTTAAAAAAAACAACCGATGAGTGATCGCGAAGATTTATTAGACATACGAACTATTAGACATAAAAAAAGCCCTCTTTAATAAGGCTTTTATAGTATTTAAAAGAACAACAGAATTTCTTTTAAAAGACTGAAATAAAAAAAAGCACTAAATAGTGCTTTTTTTCTTACTGAAATATTATTGTGGAATAATATTTACAGCATTTGGGCCTTTTTGCCCTTGAGTAACAGTAAACGTTACACGTTGACCTTCGTGCAAAGTTTTGAAGCCTGAGCCAGAAATTTCTTTGAAGTGAGCAAACACATCTGGACCATTATCTTGTTGAATGAAACCGAAACCTTTAGTTTCGTTAAACCATTTTACTGTACCACTTACTGTATTAGACATGATATATCCTACTGATTTCTAATATTTTAGTATCATCTTACAATGACGCTAACATAACTTTGAAAAAAGAATAACAAATTGAGTTAAGATCTTAAAAAACGAAGGATTATGACTAAAACTACGATACTTTAAAGAAGATTTACTAACAAGACTTTTTTCTAGTTAAGAGCATGATACATGAAATAAATTTCTATTCAAGCTTTTTATTAAAAAAATTTTATAAATTATAATAAAAAACAGAAAAACAATAACTTAATAGAGCAACTAAAATATTAATATATTCTCTACTTAACCAACGACTTAGATCTGATTAGATAAAATATCAAGGAACAGAAAGGTAATCGCTCATAACTTATTCAATGGCTGAATGAAAATATGAACGAAGGCATGAAATAATTTGAGCTTTAAAAAATCTAGGCAATAAAAAAACTCCTAAAAAGGAGCTTTTTTTTAAATCATTGGCAGAGGATCAAGGACTCGAACCTTGACGAACGGTTTTGGAGACCGTCATGCTACCATTACACCAATCCTCTATATGTACGATTAAATAGCTAATGATTTAATCATAAAAAAAGCAAGAACATCGTCTTGCTTCTTTTAATGGTGGGGGCGAAGAGACTCGAACTCTTACACCTTGCGGCGCTGGAACCTAAATCCAGTGCGTCTACCAATTTCGCCACGCCCCCATCTGGGACATTTATTTAAAATAAATGTGGCAGAGGATCAAGGACTCGAACCTTGACGAACGGTTTTGGAGACCGTCATGCTACCATTACACCAATCCTCTTCCAAAATATAGATGAATTAACATCTACATTAAACTTTAAGATTTAACTTAAAGTGGTGGGGGCGAAGAGACTCGAACTCTTACACCTTGCGGCGCTGGAACCTAAATCCAGTGCGTCTACCAATTTCGCCACGCCCCCGATGGCTGTGTATATTAGCGATAAGATCTAACAGTGACAAGTGTTTTTTTTCTAAATAAATCTGACCGTGTAAATTGTATACAGAAACTAGATCAATGATTTTTATCAGATTGAAACTGCTTTTAAGCAATTGATCGCTTCAGCAGCATTTGTAAATCGATTTTGCTGCTTTTTTTGCAATAAGCCTGAAAGTAATGGATAAAAACTCATAAACTGTGGGGGTAATTGAATAGTTAAATTTTGGCAATGCAATACTGCCCAATCATAGTAATTGCTTGCTTCTAAGCGAGTTTGGGTTAACCATTCATATAAAACAACACCAAATGCGTATAAATCGCTTTGTATATCCTTACACGCCCCTCCAAACAACTCTGGCGCCATATATCGTGGCGTAGCATCCATCCTTGAATCTGAACTTGATAAAAGTCGGGCTTTCTCAAAATCAATCAAATAAGAATTTTGCTGAAACTTTCGAAAATGCTCTTTCTTAATATCTCCATGAATCCAACCAAATCTATGAAGTTCTGCGAGCTTATCTAACGCGAACCAAATCGTATGATATATATCAGTTAAATCTGTCTTAGAAAGCAATGATCCAAACCACAAATCAGTATCAGGTAAAATTAAAACCCTGCCTAAAGAATGGTTCAACTGAGGAATGGCACTCACTTCGATTAATTTATGGGGTAAAAGCCACGCAGGTTTCTGATGATTAATTTCTTCGTAAAATAATTGTTCATGGATAAAATCTTGCTCACTTTGAACATGCGTTTTAGGCAAATGATATTTTAACCAATAATCTTTGTTATCTATGCTAAATGTCCATAGATACCGCCCTAAAGCGGCACTCGCAGGTTTTGTCACACTTTTTAAGTTCTCAATATGCGAAGCAAAATCATGCTTCAGCATAGTAAGACTCTGGCTGTTGTTGCTTTTCTTCAAAACGTAAAACTTCTAAGCAATGCTGAATCGTCTTGCCAATACGAGCATGGGTCTCAATTGAAGAAATTTTTGGCCAAGTCGCGCGTTCCCCTTCTCGTTGCAAACGTTTGAACAAATGTGGACGTGGATTTTGTAAAGTATAGGTATAGTGACTCAAGCCATATTTAGCAATAATATTAACATCGCCATAATAACGTTGCCCCATTACCCCATATCCATGATCTAACAATCTTCTGACTGGAGAAATAGAACCAAGTCTTTGACGGGTAAAATCCATAATTCCCATCGACAGTACTTTGCCTTGACGTCTTAAAATACGTTCGGGCCAGCTTAAAACATCCTTACGAAAACGGTCAGCGTCATTTTGCATAAATGGCACAATATGTGGGTTAACCTGACTGGCAATGGTGTAATTTAAATTATATAAACGCGCCATTCTTTCTTGCGGAAAATCATTTCTTACACTGCCATCTACCCATTTTGTGTTTGCCATATAAGGTGTATGTTCACCGTCATAACGTTTACTGGTTAAACGAACTGGCGGAAATAACACAGGTACAGCACATGAAGCCAATACAGCACTCCATACCAAAACGTTCGGAGTCATAATGGCATTCATGATCCGCGGGTTTTCTGTTGCATCATAGGGAGCAACCGCAACATTAATATTTAAACCAGATTTTTTGAAAGCTTCCTCAAAAGTAAGATCACCTAAGTTTTCAACAAGGAATTTTTTCAAATAATGCACATCGGCAATGCCACCATTTCCCTTAATGAGTTCACGAAGTTTTCTAAAATGAAAAGCATCGCTAAAGAATTGTTCTCCATTTAATAAATTTTGAACATCTTCACTGGCAGAAGTTCCGAGCATGCCTGTCATAATTGCCCCAGCGCTTGAGCCAGACAACACTTTAGGCATTAAATCTTGTTCAATTAAAGCTTTACACACCCCAGTGTGGAAAAGCCCTAAAGTCGCTCCACCTGAGAACATAAGAGCCGGTTGTCCATATGCTTTTTCACAATTTTCAAAAAACTCAATTTTTTCTTTTCGTTGGAAAGTAATACACTCACTTGAAGCAATATAGGCCAAGCTTTGGCTAACTTCTTCAATATAATCTTCAATTAGTTTTTTTGTGCCTACATGCGTTGCAGCAAAAAGCATTGGATGACCAATGTTTGCAATATCGTACGTTAAGCCTTCTTTGAGGAGATAGATTAAATCTAATGTTCGATGTTGCTGGCGGTATCTTTTCAGTAAGGTATATCGATAAGAAATAAGTTCCGCATCGAAATAAGGTGAACTATTATCAAATTTCCACTCTTGCACACCAGTTTCTTCATCTAGTTTTAATGCAAAAGACTTCCACTCTTCATAAGATTCAGCCATGTCTAATTGACGTTGTAATTTTTTGATACGGTAAGCCTGATGCGGATTCATATCACTTCGTATTTTTTCAAACATATTTCGTCCTCATCTTCACAGATGATTTTACTGAATAGACATGACAACACTATGCGCGGTCTGAAGATTTCAATCAATTGCAAAACCGATAAACTGTATAGCAACAACTTTTTTGTCAGCCTGTTATTTTCGGTGTTAGTATCTTAGTAAATTACTGTTTAACATGATTGACTTACCATGGCTACCATTGATTTACCAGACAATTTAGTTCAGACATTATCACTTGTATTAAATCAATTACAGCAAGTCTTACCTGAACCTAAACAAGAGACAGATTTTACTGCACCTGCATTTAGATGGGAAAATCAGCAGCTTAAAGCCATCTATACGCCCAAAAATATTTATTTAGATGACTTAAAAGGTATCGCCCGCCAAAAAGAAAAAATTATTCAAAATACTTTGCAATTTTTAAATGGTTTACCAGCAAATGATGTACTTTTAACAGGCTCACGTGGTACAGGTAAATCATCTATTGTGCGTGCTTTATTGACTGAATATGCAAATCAAGGGTTACGTTTAATTGAAATTGAGCGTGATGATTTAGCAGACTTACCTAAAATTCAAAAACTCATTCAAAACCGACCTGAAAAATATATCGTATATTGCGATGACTTAGCTTTTAATGCTGAAGATGAAAACTATCGTAGTTTAAAAAGTGTATTAGATGGCTCACTACAATCTGGTTCGAGTAATTTTATTATTTATGCAACCAGTAACCGTCGCCATTTGTTACCCGAATTCATGCATGAGAATACACCTGTAACTAGAGTTGATGTTCCACAATATACTGAATTACATCCACAAGAAGCCATTGAAGAAAAGATCTCTTTGTCAGATCGCTTTGGTTTATGGTTATCTTTTTATCCAATGGACCAGAGTTTATATTTAGAAATCGTAGAGCATTATATTCATAAAGCAAACATGACTTTTAGTGACGAAGTTCGTGCTGAAAGTTTACGTTGGTGCCAAATGCGTGGTCAACGCTCTGGACGTGCTGCTTACCAGTTCTCAAAGCACTGGATTGGTTTAAATGGGTTAAAACAGTTGTCTAACAATTAAACGAAATGTCCCGCAAAGCCCTGGCTTTGGCCTAAAAACCGCTTAGATTTGGCAGTTGTTTCTCATAATCTAAAACAAAGATAGTCCTATCCTTATTTAGGTTTATATATGAAAAAACAATTGCCCAAAATTTCTATAGGCAGCAAAGTTTTAGGTCAAAGCTTATTGCTCGCGCAAGGCGCCTTGGATCAAGCAGAAAAATACTCAACTATTCCTTTTACGCAGTCTCATATCATTCGCCCACGAGTTGATGAAAAATATTATAGCTGGACACATTACGGTATCTTTTTTCCCCTTTTACCCAAACCACATCGTTATCTAAATATTATGATTTTATTAGGCACACCTGGTGCGCTAGCCTTTGATCATGACGACATAATTAATGAAGACCCCAGAAAAACTGCCACTTTTTTTTCAAGTACCGCCGCAGTTGAGCAAGCTTTGCTTAAGGCTTACATCATTCCCAATGATACAAAAATTGATAAAGACGGAAGCTTGATAGAATTAGGCAAAGAAATTTCAATACAAGGGACATTTCCGCAAGTTCATATCCATGGACATTATGATGGACTTGATTTCGACTTTGATATTGATGTTACATCATATGTTTCGTGGTTTATAAAAACACCAATTTATGATCATTTTAGTTTATTGGCAAAGTTTAAAGGCTTTTTAATTTATCAAGCAGAACGCATTGAAAGTGAGGGACTCTGTACGTATGAATATGCACGAGCAGTTGGTCCACATAGTTTCATAAACAAACTACTTCCTGACGCTTATAAACTGCCGCTTGATTTTTTTACTTATCAAATTATTAATTTAAACGAGACTACTCAACTTCTTCTTACTAAAGCAGATATTGCTGGACAGACGGTCGCTTATACCCTGCATATTAGATATCTTGATCAGCCAGCTGAAATTTATACAGATGTTAGCTTTGACGTTATTTCCCATCAAGTCGATGACTATATCTCACCGACTGGGCAAAAGATGCGACTTCCTAAATTTTTTTCGTGGATTGCTCGAAATGAGAATAAACAAATTATTTTGAATATTCAGGCAGAAATTGATTGCCCACTCCGTTATGGTCATGGGCGAGGTTATGCCAGCGGCTATAAATTTACTGGTAATTACTTCGGCAATGAAGTTCAAGGCCGTGGTTATATCGAATACATTGATGTCGAAAACCAAAAAGCTTTTGAATAAAAATAGTTTTATTCAGGAATAGACAATTCGGTCATTGGCCAACGTGGTGTTGTGGTTACAGCTAAACCATCATGTTGACCTGCTTTTAAGCGCTGATAACCAGCAAAAGCAATCATTGCCCCGTTATCAGTACATAAGGCAGGTTCAGCATAGTAAACTTGTGCCTTAATTTTAGCTAATGAAGTTTCCAACTGTTCACGTAATCGTAAATTTGCGCTCACCCCACCCGCTATAACTAAACGTTTTAGTCCAGTTTGCTTTAGAGCTTTTACTGATTTTTTTACTAAGGTATCTACAATTGCTTCTTGGAATGAAGCTGCAATATCCGCGTCTCGATTTTCACCATTCAATTTTTTCAATTGCACAGAAACTGCGGTTTTTAAACCACTAAAAGAAAAATCTAAACCTTGATGAAGCATTGGGCGCGGAAATGCAAATGCTGACGGATTACCGCTTAAAGCTAATTTTGCAATATTTGGACCGCCTGGGTACGGCAAACTCATCATTTTTGCAACTTTATCAAAAGCTTCTCCAGCTGCATCATCAATAGACTCACCCAAGAGTTCATATTGACCAATACCGTGAGCGGCCATTAATTGTGTATGTCCACCTGAAACTAATAAAGCAACAAATGGAAATTCGGGTGGTTGACTTGAGAGTAGAGGTGCCAACATGTGCCCCTCCATATGATGAACACCAATTGCAGGTTTATTTAAAGAAAAAGCTAAAGTTCTTCCAAATAAAGCCCCTGTCATTAAGGCTCCCATTAAGCCAGGACCTCGCGTATAAGCAACCGCATCAATCTCTTGCTTTTTTATTCCGCTTTGGTCAAGCAATTGATTCATTAAAGGAATTAATTTACGAACATGGTCACGAGAAGCAAGTTCAGGTACTACTCCACCATATTCGGCATGAAGTTTAATCTGACTATAAAGAACCTGTCCCCGTAAGCCGAGTTCGCTATCATAAAGTGCCAACCCTGTTTCATCACAAGAAGTTTCCAAGCCTAAAACAATCATCAAAACTGCCTTTTATATGAGTCAAAATATTGCAATCGCTATTATAGACTTGTGATATGAGTTGTAAATGAGTAAAATACTGACCTTCACTTGTGATCCGGCACAATAGTGTGCTTGATCTTATCCATAATCTAGAGGATTTTACATGCCACAAGTTAAGTTGAAAGAAGGCGAACCAGTTGACGTAGCTATCCGTCGTTTCAAACGTTCATGCGAAAAAGCTGGTGTTTTAGCTGACGTTCGTAAACGCGAATTCTACGAAAAACCAACTCAAGAACGTAAGCGCAAAAAAGCTGCTGCAGTTAAACGCTACCAAAAGAAATTGGCTCGCGAATCTGTACGTACTACTCGCCTTTACTAATTAATTTGTGATTGACTGCTGAATTATGACTACTTTAAAAAACCAAATTACTGATGCATTAAAAACTTCTATGCGTGCCAAAGATATGGCAACAGTGACGGTTTTGCGTGGTCTACAAGCAGCAATTAAGCAAATCGAAGTCGATGAGCGCAAAGAGCTTGGCGACGCTCAGGTTCTTGCGGTCATTGAAAAGCAAATTAAACAACGTAAAGAATCGATCAAAGCCTTTGAAGGTGCTGGTCGTGATGATTTAGCTAGTAAAGAACAAGCCGAAGCTGAGATTTTATCTCAGTTTCTACCAGAAGCTATGACTGAGGAAGAGCTTGATTCTCTCATTGAGCAAACGATTTCTGCTCAAGAAGCAACTAGCATGAAAGATATGGGTAAGGTGATGAATTCTCTACGTCCGATCATAGCCGGGCGTGCCGATCCTTCTATAGTTTCAGCAAAAATTAAAGCTAAATTAGCTTAATTTCTTCTCTTAAATTTTATATTCCTTCAAACTAAAATTCCTTTTAGTTTATGCATATTTGTCTATCTGAAAATTTTGAAAGTTCTATCTTTAAATTTTCATTCTTCGCTCATCTTGCATTTGTTTTAATCTACTGTCTATTCTAGCCGACATTGCTTGGTTGTCTTTTGCTAAACGCTGAGCATGCAACATCGATTTAATTGCATTTTCTTCACTACCCGACCAATATTCAGCTTCTGCTCGATAGCGTAAAACGTTGACTGCCCTCAACGATCCTGCCTTGTCCAAATTAGCGGCTTGCTGTAAAAATTGCCAACCTTGTATATCTCTTGGGTTTTTATTAATAAATTGTTGAACAAGAGTTTGAACTTGTGCAAATTTTCCTTGACGTAATAGCACTTCAGCCAATTTATAGCTAAAAGCTCTATTTTCAGGCATAGTCATTTGTGTAGAAGCGATTGAAGAATAAGCTTGATCAAGTTTGTTTTGCCCCAGATAAATATCTGTCTGCAATAAGGCAACAAGGGGTTTTCCACTAGATTTCACTTGATCTAAGGTAGATTGTGCCTGTGCATAATCACCCTGTTTTGCATAAAAAGCTGTCAAACCAATAAGACCAGCAATATTTTTCTGAGAAGCCAAACTCTGTAGTTGGTTTTCAGTAGCCTGATTTGAAACCACCATTGTGTACCATTTTAAAATTTCAAAATCTGCATCATACATACGATTTTTGACTTTAGGCATTTGGTTTGCACGAAGCCGAGCTTCACTCATACGCTCGGTCGTCAATGGATGAGTCAGCCAAAAATCTGGTAAAAAACTTACCCGACTCGTCGCACGATGCATTGTTTCAAAATAATCCGCCATACTTTGAGGGTTATAACCCGCTGCATACATATATTGCATGCCAATACGGTCTGCTTCACGTTCCTGATTTCGACTATATGTTAACTGGCTATCCATTAGTGCAGCCTGTGTTCCCAACATCACTGCTGCGCCTGCATCTCCACCGCCCTGTGCAGCTATTGCCACACCTGCTAAAAGCCCAGCTAAACTTAATAAAGTTTGTCCCTTAAAGGCTTCCTCTGAACGGCTAAAATGTCTTTGTGATACATGGGCAATCTCATGCGCCATAACTCCAGCAATTTCATCAATATTGCGAGCTGAAGCAATAAGCCCAGTATTGAGTGCAAATAGGCCACCCGGAACAGCAAAAGCATTAATTTGTGGATCTTTAATAACAACTAGACCAATAGGCTGACCAAGCTGAGTCTCGCTCAGAATACTTGAAAATACCTGAAAAAATTGATCTTCGAGCCAGATATCTTGAATAACTGGCATTTGTTTATGAACTTCACGGAAAACTTTTTCACCAATAAATTTTTCTTTTTGTTGATCAAGCAAGCCTATCCCACTTCCAATATTTGGAATTTCCACCTGATTCACAGATGGCTGAGGGTCGAAAGACTGTGCATACGACACATTTGCTATAAAAGTCGCACTTAAAATAACTGGCAAAAATCTCAAAAGTTTTTCTCTATTAAAATTAAACCATAAAAAAAGCCTACTGATGTAAACCATAAAAAATGATGTTCAATCAATAGACTTTTACTATATCACTCGAAATCGACTAGTTTTGCAATGAAGTGTTATTAATCACTTATATAAAGTTTTGGTTTACCAGATATCTAGGAGTTTTATCCTCCAAAGCTTCAATCAGATTTTTATAGGCAAGATTTGCCATTTTTTTACGGGTTTCGGCAGTAGCTGAACCCACATGAGGCAAAGTGACTACGTTAGGCAATTTAAAAAGTGCTGAATCCTGTAAAGGCTCTTTTTCATACACATCTAAGCCAGCAGCAAAGATCTGATTTTGCTGCAAAGCTTCAATTAAAGCTTGCTCATCAACCACTGAACCACGCGCAATATTAATAAAAATAGCGTGTTTTTGCATAAGTTCAAACTGAGCTTTACCCATTAAAGCTTTCGATTCGTTATTTAAATCAACCGCAGTTACTACAAAATCAGACTGCTGGAGTAATTGATCCAAACCAAGATATTGTGCGTTTAATGGCTCAGCTAATTCAGGCTTTTCACGACGATTATGGTAAACAATATTCATGTTAAATCCATAAAAACCACGCCGTGCAATTGCAGCCCCAATATTACCAAGCCCAATAATCCCCAATGTCTTTCCAAAAACATCCAAACCGAATTGCTGAGGCCCTACTGTTCTTTTCCATTCACCTTGTTTAGTCCAATGATCAAGAAAAGGAACTTTTCTAGCAGCGCTTAGTAACAATGTAAAAGCAAGATCAGCTGTCGTTTCAGTTAAGACATGAGGGGTATTTGATAACCAGATTTTTCTTTGATTTAGATAAGCCAGATCATAATTGTCATAGCCCACCGTTACAGATGAAATAATTTTCAGTTTTTGAGCTGGTGCAAGATTACTTTCATTGAGTAACCGTCCTGCGCCAATCATTCCGTCAGCATCTATAACGTGTTGTCGTATTTGTTCATTAATATCACCCAATTTTGGGTTAAGAACTACAACATGATAATTCTGTTGTAATCGAGACAAAATTTCTTCATCAATTTGGCTAAATACTACAACTTTTTTCATGTAAATCCCTACTACTCGTTGTTATCTTGCATTAATTTCCATAACCTTTTTTTAAGGAGTGGTTTCTCCAGCATTTCTTTTAAACTTGCTAAATGAATAATATTGGCGTGTTGAATATAAGAACAGTCACCAAGACATAATATTTTCTTCTCCGCGGCGACAGCATCTAAAAAGCCTTGTATATATGAACCAGCACCCCGTTGATCTTGATAAGTCGCTAACGGAAAAGGCCATTTTAATTCAGCATACTGCCCTATTTTTGCTTTTTGTATGTTGGTCCAAAGCTGTTTTTCTTCTTCACTTAAATTCGTAACATCTAAAAAAATAACACATTTCTCAAGAGAAAAAGCCTGCAACTCAAATGATGCAATCTTAATTACAGGCGCTTGCACTTCATTGTGAGGTACTATAACGGGCTGGGCCTGTACTGAAACTGGTGCCACAATTTCAGGTTCAACTTTTGGAATATCGTTGATTTGTGGCTTTGTGGGCTGTTCAAAAACGACTGGTTCTACAGAAGGCAATATAATCGGTTCAGGTTCGTCAATAACATGATCTCGCCAAAGGCTTTGAGCATTATTTTTTTGGCACACCTGTGTCTTAGGAATCCATAAATCAATTCCTAAAGTTGCCAGTATATTTCTTTGCTGCCCAATCATGTTTGAATCAATACCTCTACTCAATCTACATTCTAACGGGCTTCAGTTTTTTTTTCAGTGTTTTATTTCGTTCAGTTGTTTTTATAATCGTAGATGTCTTTTAAATAATCATAACACTATTTCTTTTTTGCATTTGCTCAACAATTTCTTCTGTCTCAAAGCCGAAACGCCAATAAAGTAATTCAAGTACATCCAACTCATCTTGAGTAATAATGCGATCGCTCCACAAGCACATTTCCGCAATCGCTAAAATACTCAGACGGTCACGTAACAATAAACCCGCAATATCATTTAAAATTTCAGCAAGATCTAAAGGCTCATCCGAAATTTCATCATAAATATTCATCTCATCAGGATTGAGCAGAGAACGTAAAATACGATCACGGACTTCTAACTGATTTGGACTATTAATTTGTTGAACATGAAGTAAAGCATCAATCAAACGAACAATTTGAGGTTTTACTTCTTCAAATGCAGTTGGTAAATGCAGCGGCATCAAATTTAGTTCATATTTAACCCGCTCTAATAAAAGTGCATCTAGCAAACCAATCTCGCCATCTTCTTGAATAATGAGCGCCAGCTTAGTAAGAAATTGCCGCGCAATACTTGCTGGCATATGTCCAATGTTTTTACAAGCATCATGAAATATCTGAATATGAATACGACCATCAAGATTTAATAAGGCATCAATAATGGCATGACTTACTGGCGCATCTTTAGGGATGAATTCTCGATATTGACGAATCATCAAAATAGCGACCATTACCTCACGTGAACCCGTAGCAGTTTGTAGCGCACGCTGGATTAGCTCAGGGCGCTTCTTATTTCGACGCACATCACTATTAAGAGGCTTAATGGCATCATTTAATGCAAAACTAATGGGTGACAATCTTAATAAAGGCAGCGGTTGTGGAGATGACCACGGAACATAAATTTCTTTCTCAGATTCCTCTAAAAAATGAAATAAGCTAAATAACGGACGATTGCGGAGTTTTTTTAAATTTTCTAATTGCAAATCTTGTAGCAAAGTCGGGTTTAACTCATAAATACGTTCACGAATACTCGGGTGAATATTCATCCAGCTTTGAGGACTAAGTGAGTTAGCAAAACACATATGCGCAATTGATTCAGAATAAGCGCTATGAATTTGTGAACCGGAATGATGAACATAAATACGTAACAAAGTCTGAGTATTGGCACTATTTTTTAATAATCGTACCGTTTTTTGGTCATTACGAAATGTGCGTCCACTCAGAGTTAAATATTTAATGAAGCGGGTAATCAGTACACCTAGGCTTCCAGCCAACCAAATGACGCCACCCACCGCAACAAAGACGGTTTCAAACTTATGTTTATAACCTGGGCTATAGCGCTTAAAACCTTGTTTCGCCAATTTACTGCCCCACTGACTAAAAGTTGTTAATCCACTATATAAAATCTTTAATTTAGTATTCTCAACGGCTTCACCCGACAAAATTTGATTAAACTCATGGCCCAACAAACCATATAGTTCAAGTTTATCTAGATTTTGCAGAGCCCCCCAAGTCAAAATAATCACAATATCTTTAGGGTGAAAACCTGCCGTAAGGGCATTTACGCCTACTTCATCAGGTAAAACATATAAGGTTGGAACTTTAAGTGAAAAATTTTGCGCCAAATATTCAGTAATTTTTAATGCTTCAAGTTCTTCTGGTGTACTTTCTTCTTTTACTAACCGACGTGCTTTAAGCTGTTTTGCTAAAGAATGTCCACCTTTACGCAAGATATAAAGTTCAGTAACTACCGACCAAACCATAATAAAAAGTAAAAGCGCGACAAAATAAGGACTTAAAGTGTGCCACCAAATGGGCTGACTATAATCAAAAAAATGGACGAGTAAACCTAAAATTAAATTTAAAATAAAAATAGTAAGCAGCACAGCAACCAAACACATAGTGATGGACCATGCCATATTCTTATTTTCGATGAGATAGTGGCTTACTTCTTTCAATGTAAATATTCCCAATTACATTGTTAGTTTTCATCATAAAAGAAAAAAGCGGGAAATACCCGCTTTTTTCAGCTATTTCTATTCTTCTTTAATGCCTGTTAAATCTACAGAAGCTGCGTCAACATTAACATCAATGTAACCATCTTTTTTCTTTTTAGCAGAATCATTACGCTTCTGCTCCAAATTATTTAGATAAGTTCCATCGATATCACCTGTTACATAGATTCCATCAAAAACAGAGCAATCAAACTCAGTTAGATCAGGCACTTTGCTAGTGCGTACAGCATTTTTCAAGTCTTCCAATTCCTGGAAAACCAAACGATCAGCACCAATAATTTCTTGGATCTCTTCTACACTGCGTTCTGAAGCAATTAGCTCAGTTTTAGCAGGCATATCAATACCATAAACGTTTGGATACATAACCTGAGGTGCTGCTGATGCAAAGTATACTTTTTTTGCGCCAGAATCACGTGCCATCTGGATGATTTCGTTACAGGTTGTGCCACGAACAATTGAATCATCAACCAGTAAAACGTTCTTGCCTCTAAACTCAAGTTCTACAGGGTTTAATTTCTGACGTACTGATTTTTTACGCTGTTGCTGACCAGGCATAATGAAGGTACGACCGATATAACGGTTTTTCATAAAACCTTCACGGAACTTCACACCTAAAATATTTGCTAGTTCTAATGCTGAAGTACGGCTCGTATCCGGGATTGGAATAACCACATCAATATCATGGTCCTCGCCCCAGTCACGTAAAATTTTATGAGCAAGCTTTTCACCCATTTTTAAACGAGCTTTATAAACTGAAATTCCGTCAATGATGGCGTCAGGACGTGCAAAATAAACATATTCAAAAATACATGGGCGGTATTTTGGATTAGCTGCACATTGTCTTGTGAACAATTCACCATCAGCAGTGATAAAAATTGCTTCACCAGGTTCAATATCACGCTCAATTTTAAAACCAAGCGCTGTAATAGCAACTGATTCAGAAGCGATGATATATTCCATCTCGCCTTGTTCAGTCATACGTGAACCATAGATCAGTGGGCGAATACCGTTTGGATCGCGGAAACCCACTAAACCATGACCGGTAATCATCGCCACTACGCCATACGCACCTAGACAGCGCTCGTGTACACGAGTAACTGTGTGAAAAATATCATCTGGTGTAGGGTTTAAAGTACCGTTCTTCTGCAACTCATGCGCGAATACGTTCAAAAGAACTTCTGAGTCAGAATCAGTATTCATATGACGTAAATCTGTTTTAAACAGGTCATCATGAATATCTTCGGCATTGGTTAAGTTACCATTATGTGCGAGCGTAATACCGTAAGGTGAGTTCACATAAAATGGTTGTGCTTCAGCACTGCTAGCAGAACCAGCAGTTGGGTAACGTACATGGCCAATACCATAATTACCAAGTAATGCTCTCATATGACGAGTATGAAAAACATCACGCACCATACCGTTATCCTTACGAAGGAAAAGACGGCCTTCATGGCAGGTTACTATTCCAGCTGCATCTTGCCCACGATGTTGCAACATCGTTAAAGCATCAAACAACATTTGGTTCACTGGCGATTTACCGGCTATACCAACAACTCCACACATAGCAACCTCGCAGACAAGCTAGGAATTAATAAAAAGGATTTTTTGTCGAATGGTCGGATCGGTTTTCTAAATCTTCCGATTCGTCCATTGGTTTTGAAGGGGTGCTTGATGCACTACCCCCAGATGTTATTTGATGAAATGCCTCACTTGCTGCATCTTTAGACAACTCGGTCGCTAAAGGTGCATAAGGCAGTAAAAATTGTATAAGTCTGGACTGTTTCCAGTGTGGTGAACTTTCAACCCAAGGCCCTACGCCCTGCATTGTAATCAACACAACCAACAAGCCTTTTAAAGAACCAAAAGCACCACCTGCTAAACGATTTAATGGCCCCAATTTCAGACTTTTCAAGAGGCCATTTAAAAATGCAGTGACGATCCATGTTAAAACAATGATCATAAGTGCTATAAATGCGAAAGCTGCAATCTTTTGAACCACTGGATCATGACTTAAACCTGACATTGACGGCGCAAGAAGGACAGCATATTTTGCACCCATAATTAATGCAATGATCCATCCTACCAAGTTCGCAAAGGCTTTGATAAATCCTTGTCGCAAACCGTTTAGCCCCCCAATGAGCAAAAGTATCAGAATAATGATATCAATTGTGTTCATATTCACTTAAGTCATGGCTGCAACACATTGCTTTACAAGAGTAGGACCGGTATAAATCAGTCCACTATAGATCTGCACTAATGTTGCCCCAGCTTGCTGTTTGGCTACCGCTTGTTCACCTGATAAAATTCCACCGACACCAATTAATGGTATTTGGCCTTTTAACGTTTGAGCAAATAAGCGCAAGCATTCTGTACTTTTTTCAAAAACAGGTGCACCTGATAGGCCACCTGACTCATTACCATAGGGAAGGTTTTCTACACCTTCTCTCGATAAAGTCGTATTTGTAACGATTAGACCATCAATTTTAAATTGCAACAATTGTGCTGCAATAAACTCAACATCTTCTGCTGTTAAGTCAGGCGCAACTTTTAAAACCAAAGGAACATAATGGTTATATTGCTCAGCAAGCTCAAGTTGTCTTTCTTTTAATGTTTGCAATAATTCAGTTAATGCATCGCCACTTTGTAAACTTCTTAAGTTCTTAGTATTTGGAGATGAGATATTAACAGTAATATAAGAAGCGTAGTTATAAACCTTCTCAAGGCAAATCAGGTAATCATCCACAGCCTTTTCTACAGGCGTATCTGCATTCTTACCAATATTGATACCTAGAATTCCTTTAAATTTTGAAGCTTTGACATTCTCAACAAGCTTATCAACACCATCATTATTAAAACCCATGCGGTTAATAATGGCTTTCGCTTCAGGAATACGGAACAATCGTGGTTGTGGATTACCCGACTGAGGACGAGGTGTAATTGTACCAATTTCAATAAAACCGAAACCTAGTCCGGCTAAAGAATCAATATGTGCACCATTTTTATCAAGCCCAGCCGCTAAACCTACCGGATTTGGAAATTCAATTCCCATACAGGTTGTTGGTTTCGATTCTACGCTCTGGCGTAGCAGGCCGAACTTATGTGCTTTATCAAGCATAGATAATGTTAATTCATGGGCACGCTCTGGTGCTAAACTAAACAACATCGGGCGAGCAAGTGAATATAACATACCAATCACAGTCTACTGATTTTAGGTAGGCATATTATAGGCACAGGTAGCACAAAACACCATGCTTAAGAACAGCATATTTTAATATGTTATTGAACCGTCGCTGTTAATTTAATCTGTCCTTCACTTGAAACCATTTCCATTTTTTGAATACTTAAACCCATTTGCGCAAGTTGGGTTAAAAAGTTCGCTAAAATTGCATAATTCTGATGAGTAACAATAATTTGTAATTGCTCACCATTTTGTTGAGAAGTGACCGTTAAACCTTGTTGCTGAGCTACTCGTTGTATTTTTTCCGATTGGCCCAACTCAAGTTCACTCGCTGGTTTCATGGTAACTGCATTACTCTGCATCCAGACCATCAAATCTTTTAAATCATTTAAGCGCTGTTGTTGTTGCTCTGCCAAGGAATGCATTTTCCAAAGTGAAGCCCCTACAATAGTCACTACAAGAAAAATTGTAGTAAAGACCACCATAACCCGCTCACGCACAGTTAAACGATCTAAATATTGAGTGACTTGTTCAATCCACTGGTCAAAGCGGTTTTGCAATTGAGTTATCATTTTCATTATTGTATTTTCACCACCCCAATTGCCCCACCACCATCGGCTTGAACATTACCTAGCTCCGCTTTAAATCCTTGCTGGTTAAGTTGCTGAGTTAAAGCTTGCAAATCATCGGCTGACTTTGCTTTTAATGCCATCGTTAGTGTTGAAGCATCATAAGCTAACTGCTGAGCTAAAATTTGTCTTTGCATTAAAATAGGCCCAACACGGCTCAATAAAGAAAGCGCTTGCGTATCACCTTGCTTACTCATGCGTAAATGACTTTCAAATTGGCTTTTTATATTTTGTTCATTTACACGACTAGAAGCCCCAAACCAATATTTATATTGCTCGACCGTCTGTTCGGCGGTTTGATTGGCCACACTTTTTAACTTTACCCAACGCAACAAATCATAGCTAAACTGAACCACTATAATTGCTAAAACAACAGCAGCACACGCTTTCCAATAACCAGAAACCGCTTGCTCTTGCCCTTTAGCCTTAGGTAGCACATTAAAAGGATGCTGTTTAGGTTTATCTAAACCCTGAAATTGATAAATAAATTCTGAATGATGCTCGGCATCCGATGCTGCTACTAAGCTTTCGAGTTGCTCTGTTGTTAAACCACTATATTGATAATGAGTTTCAACTGGCTGGAACTCTAAAAACAAGGCTAAATCATCTAGTGAATTACCCACCCATTTACTTTCACGCACAAGTAGTTTCTGATCAATATTACATAAGACCACTCGCTGCTCTTGGGGTTCAGGTAAAATCAGAAATTCTGGCAGCAAAGCAACGAGTTTAATAGGCAGTAAAGCCATTGCATGTTGCCATGTTTCTACTGTTGTTTTTGCCACTCCCAATACGGTGAGTTGATCAGCATGAAAATGATGAACCACTTTCATATGATCAATAGGCAAAGTCACAAACTCTTCAAGCAAATATTTAACACCATCTGCCCCTAGTTGCTTGTAATGAGACTTTGCCATGTGCTGCTGGAGTACCTGAGCATGACGACTAGGGAAAAAGATGACAGCCTCTTTTCCTTGATGTAATTGCAGGTCTTGTATGAGTTGATCAAGACTTGCTGCCTGCAACCAGTTTTCTCCGTTAGACCAATGCCATATTCCATTGGTTTCAGGCATCCATAAATACAGCATAATGGGCTAAATGACCTTTTTAATTATATTGTGGGTATAAAACTATTTTTTTGTGTTGATAAACCAGTTGCAATAACAGCCTGATCATAAATTCGAGCTTCGGCAAGTGCAAATGGATTAAAGTTTTCATGTGTCAGTAATTCGGCAATATGCCCTACTACATTCATATGACACACGACTACAATTGACTCATAAGGAACCTGAGACAACCACTCAACTGCTTCTTTCGCATTATCATCCGGTTTAATTTTATCGCATAACAACACAGGAACATCTTTAAAATAAGTTTGAATATGCGCCAATGTCTCTTGAGCACGCAATAAAGGACTAACTACAAAAATATCAGGCTTAACAATATCTTTTAAAAATGTTGCTGTCTGCTCAGCTTGAGCATGTCCACGAGCGGTAAGCGGACGTTTAGTGTCATTACCATTCACTGGAGGAGCGGCTTCCCCATGACGAACCAATGTCAGTTGCATAAATATTCCTTGTTAATAATTCTTGCATTATAACCGTAATTTATGACATTTCTTCTTCAGACTTCATGATGAGGTAAAACAAACTCAACATCACTACGGTGTCCATTTTTCATCAGAGATAATGCAATATTTAAAGGTGGCGCACCTTCGAAAATAACCTCATATAAGGCATTTGTAATAGGCATATATACGTCTAGTTCTTCTGCTTTACCACGCACCTGAACAATCGTATTAATTCCTTCTGCGGTTTGCCCCAACTCTTTACTCGCTTGGTCAAGTGTTTTACCTGAACCCAACGCATAACCAATCTGATAATTACGGCTTAATGGACTATTACAAGTTGCAAATAAATCACCAACGCCAGATAAACCTAAGAACGTTAACGGATTTGCCCCTTGCTTGACTGCAAAACGGCTCATTTCGGCTAAAGCACGCGTTAAAATCATGCTCTTGGTATTTTCACCAATCTTGTAAGCAGCACCAATTCCCATTGCAACTGCATAAATATTTTTAAGTGCCCCACCTAGTTCAACACCATGCACATCATCACTACCAAACACTCGGAATAAAGCGCTATGAAGTGCATGCTGCACAGCATAACGAACTAATTCAGAATCACTGGCAATAACAGTACCAGATGGCATCCCCGCCATAATCTCCTTAGCGAGATTTGGGCCAGATAACACCCCATAAGGAACTTCTGGCAATTCTTCACGAATAATATCGCTCATGAAGCTAAAAGTTTTAGCCTCGACACCTTTCGTTAAAGAAACAACCGCCTGTGCAGTAATAAAAGGAGCAATTTGCTTTAATACATCACGAAATGAATGACTAGGAATTGCCACCAAAATAATATCTCGATCACACACTGCTTGTTCTAGATCAGACACAGCGCGTAAAGATGACTCTAAAACAAAGTCTGGCAAATACCGTTTATTAATATGGGTTTTATTAATTTCTTCTGCTGTATTAGCATCACGAATCCAGATCATGGTGTCACAACCATTACGTGCAGCTAAATTCGCCATAGCCGTACCAAAGCTGCCTCCACCTAACACAGTAATACGTAATGCCGTTTTTTTATCGACCTCAACAGGTTCCACTAAATCTGTAAACTTAAATTCAGCCATACTTTATTATCCTATTTCTTACTTCTACAGACTTTTATGCCTGCCAAACTTTTACGAATTCTTTACTTTCAATATCTGCACGCGGTGCAATCGCTTTAGCTGCTGTGCCCACATAAATAATACCTGAAATTAAATCATGTGGTTGCAATCCTAAATGCTGTTTTAACCAGTTTGATTCGACAACAGCCCCACTACGCCACATGGTGGAAAAACCTTGAACTTGTAAAGACAATAAAAGGTTTTGTACGGCAGCCCCAGTACTTAAAATCTGCTCAAAATGCGGAACCTTAGGATGATCTTGCAATTGCGTAAGCGCTAAAATGAGTAAAGGTGCGCGAAAAGGATGTTGCTTAACTCGCTCAAGTTGCGCTGAGTCAGTTTCACCTAAATCAGCCAGTGCTTTCGCTAAAACCTCACCAAATGCAGCACGCTGTTCAGCCTCGATAACAACAAAACGTGTGGGTTTAAGTCTATGATGGTCAGGAGCAGTTAAAGCCGCTTGAAAGGCCAATTCTAATTGATCTGCATTTGGTGCAGGCTCAATCAATTGACCAATAGATTGACGTTGGTGAATATTCTGATGAATTATCTGTGTTGCTGAATCCGTCATTAATATTGATCTAACTCAAAAAATTCAAAATAGATTAGCATAATCTACCGATAATCCACCATTGTATCTAGAACATAAAAATAACGAGTTCATATTTTGACATTTTGCTAAGACAAAACATCAAAACTAATACAACCTCTTCAAAATCAATTAGAAAACTTGTGTTCAAATAGTTAGATCTTTTGACGATTAAACATATTAGGTGAACCATGAAAAAAATAATTTTAGCGAGTGCATTGAGTAGTGTTGTTTTATTACTAGGGGCTTGTGCCACTACCCCTAAAAACACCTTAGCTGTTCAAAAAGAAAACAATCAATTTGAAGTCACGGGCATTGGTAAAACAAATCTAATTGCAAAAAATAATGCGATTACTGCCGCTCAAAAAACTTGTTCAAAAAATACTACGCCCGTTGTTGTAGATGAAAAAACAACATATAACGGCGTATTAAAAGATGTAGTAAGTGAGAAAACAGGCCAAATGGTTGAAGCAGCAGCTGGTGTGATTGGTACTTTAACTGGCAAAAATGCATCTCTAGCAAAAGATGATGACTACCAAACTACACTTACTTTCTATTGTAAAATTAATTAATCAAAAAAAAATCCCAATCAAATGATTGGGATTTTTTTATTAGCAATAACCCTCTATACGGGTTAATGGTAATTTCTTACCAATTGCTTTTTCAATTTCTGGCAAGTAAAAAGCATCATCTTCTGAAAGGAAACTAATACTTACACCTTGTGACCCAGCACGGCCTGTACGACCAATACGATGCACATAATCGTCTGATTGCTCAGGTAAAGTATAGTTGATCACATGAGATACGCCATCAACATGAATACCACGGCCTGCAACATCAGTTGCGATCATGATATTATTTTTACCCTGCTTAAACTGGTCTAACATTTTTAAACGTTTATCTTGAGCAATTTCACCTGAAAGCATCCCGACCCGATATCCATCTCTCTTTAAATGATCATAAAGACGGCGTACTTGATCACGTCGATTAGCAAAAATCATGACTTTATCGATAGGTTCTTCACGTAAAATATCTTGTAGCAAACGATATTTATCTTGTTTAGCTACGACATAAACACGTTGCTCAACATCGCTATTGGTTTTTTGCTCAGGTTCAATTTCAACAGTGATTGGCTCAAATAACCACTGTCTCGCCAAATTAAGCACGTCATAACTAAAAGTAGCCGAGAACATGAGGGTTTGGCGTTCTTCCTTACGCGGAGAATAACGCACGATACGTTTTACAGAAGGAATAAAACCCATGTCCAATAAGCGGTCAGCTTCATCAATGACTAGGAATTCAATTTGATCGAGCCAAACTTCTTTTTGTTCTACAAAATCAATTAGTCGTCCAGGAGTGGCAACTATGATATCTACAAAATTAGCATCTAGCTGTTTCTTTTGCTTATCAAAATCTACGCCACCTAACAGTGTCACGATGTGTAAATCTGAAAATTTTGTGAGTAACTTCGCATCGCTTTCAATTTGCAATGCCAATTCACGAGTAGGCGCTAAAATCAAGGCACGTGGCTCACCACGAAAACGCTGCTCTTGAATCGGGTTATGTAACAAGTCATTAATTACACTAATCAGGAAAGCAGCAGTTTTACCTGTTCCTGTTTGTGCTCTACCAATTGCATCATGCCCGCCCAACGTATATTTTAAAACCTTTTGCTGAATCGGGGTCATTTGCTTAAACCCTAAAGCATCAATCGCCTTTTTAAGTTGCGGATGTAAATTCAAGGTTTCAAAACCAGATGTCATAAATACATGCTCTAACAAACAATCTCTCTAATGAGAAGATCATTATAAACAAAAACGCCCCAATTCAAAAATTGGAGCGTCCGTGATTCATCAAAAGATGAATTAGTCTAAAGGCTGAACGTTTTCAGCTTGAAAACCTTTTTGACCTTGTACTACACTAAATTCTACGCGTTGGCCGTCACGTAAAGAACGGTGACCGTCACCAACGATTGCACGGAAATGAACGAATACGTCATCACCGCCGTTACGTTGAATAAAGCCAAAACCTTTAGTGTCGTTAAACCACTTTACTACGCCTTGTTCGCGAGCTGTCATAAGTCAATCCTCAGATGTTGAAAAAAGGACCTTCCGGTGTTGCAAACAGCAGAGCAAACAAGTTTTTAAAATATTTATAATCTTAAAGCTTGTAATCATTCTGTAAAACTATCAACAATTTCCGGTTACATCCATTTGTTATAGGGTTTTTAAACCATTTTAAGTGTGTGGTAAATCCTAAAACGGTTCGAGCTTACCATGGGTTTATGACAATTAATAGAATTTTTTTCAATTATCTCCCCTATTTTTAGTCCTTTTTTTAAACAGCTTATTACAATGTTTTTTATAGGTAATTGCATGTTTCTTCTTTTATAAAATGTGCCGTATTTATAAAAAATTTGTTAGAATAATTTTTTTAGTTGTTTTGATAATGAATGACCAACTCTTCTTTTACTACAGCAGTCATTGAAATTAATGCTTTGGGCCAACCCTGTCCGATGCCCCTGTTAATGCTAAAACGTGAACTCAAAAAAGTATCGGGTAAACAGCAATTCTTATTAAAATCTTCTGACCCTCATAGTGAAATAGATGTAACTCGTTACTGTGGGTTACATCATTTTATGTGTCAGACTACACATATATCCGAAAGAGAATTTCACTATTTAATTGAAACTCAATAATTCTTTGCTAAACTAAAAGATTAGAAATTGCATAAAATTTTACATTTTTCTACCCAATTTTCCTTAATTATGAAGCTGATTCAAATTAAGATGAATTTATTGGTTATCCCATCCGATCCTACAAGGAGAAATCATGAGTGACAGCAGCAATCAATTGATGCCCCTGTCATTGTCTGCGCCCGGTGTAAACCTTGGTGCATATATCAGTACTGTCAATCAGATTCCTATTTTAACGGCCGAGCAAGAAAAAGAACTTGCTGAACGTTATTATTATGACCAAGATCTTGATGCCGCAAAAATGCTGGTAATGTCGCATTTACGTTTCGTCGTTCACATTGCGCGCAGCTATGCAGGTTATGGCCTACCACAAGGCGACCTTATTCAAGAAGGTAATTTAGGCTTAATGAAAGCCGTGAAGCGTTTCGACCCAAATATGGGCGTGCGTCTTGTATCTTTTGCCGTCCACTGGATTAAAGCAGAAATTCACGAATACGTTATCCGTAACTGGCGTATTGTCAAAATTGCAACGACCAAAGCACAGCGTAAATTATTTTTCAATTTACGTAGTTTAAAAAAATCGAGTAAAAAATTAACGCTCGAAGAAGCTCAATCGATTGCGAATGACTTAAATGTAACGGCAGAGCAAGTTCTGGAGATGGAAGGTCGTTTGACCGCTTATGATGCTGCTTTCGAAGCTCAAGGCGACGACGATGATGACACCCCACATACTGCACCTGCATTGTATCTTGAAGATAACCGCTATGATCCAGCTCGTTTAGTCGAAAATGAAGACTGGGAAGAGCAAAGTACATCTGCTTTACATAATGCAATGGATCAGTTAGATGACCGTTCGCGTAACATTTTACAACGTCGTTGGTTAGATGATGATAAGTCTACTCTCCACGAGTTAGCGGCCGAATATAATGTATCAGCAGAACGTATTCGCCAGCTTGAAAAGAATGCAATGGAAAAAATTAAAATTGCTATGTCTGCAAGCTAAAATAAGTTTAAAAATAAAAGGGCGATTAGCCCTTTTGTTTTATCTGGCTATGTTTAGCCAACCCAATCTATGATAACGTTGCCTTTCATTATTCATTTGCGTTTTTTGTTATGTGGATTGCCATTTCAGCCCTTAATCTTGCCTTTGCAGTCATGTTGGGTGCTTTTGGAGCACATGGTCTTAAAGCTCACGCGAGTCCTGAGCAACTTGTTTGGTGGCATACTGCAACCGACTATTTTTTCTACCATGCTTTAGGTCTCTTAGCACTTGGTATTTTAAGCAAAGTCATCCTTACGTTTCCTATTAAATTGCCATTCATATTGATTCAGATCGGTATTTTATTCTTCTGTGGTTCTCTCTATATCATGGCGCTTGGATTACCGCGAATTTTAGGGGCAATTACCCCAATTGGTGGAGCATTTATGATAGCTGGATGGCTCGTTTTGGCTTGGAATGCTCTCAAATACGCAAAATAATTGGAATGTGATCATGCAAATTTATTTAAATGGCGAATTAACGGACACGCCTTGTCAAAACCTAATGCAGCTCATTCAGGCTTTGGCACTTGAAGGAAAAAGATTTGCGGTCGAATACAACCAGCAAATTATTCCAAAAAGCAAATTAGAGCAAATCACTATTGCTCAACATGACCGTATCGAAATTATTCACGCTGTTGGCGGCGGCTAAGTCGGAGTTATCCATGCAAGACACCCCTCTCATTATTGGTTCACGTTCTTTTCAATCTCGTTTATTGGTAGGAACTGGCAAATATAAAGACTTAAATGAAACAGATTTAGCCATTCAAGCAAGTGGTGCAGAAATCGTTACTGTTGCAATCCGCCGTGTGAATATTGGACAACATCCAGATCAGCCAAATTTACTGTCTGTCATTCCGCCAGAAAAGTATACAATTTTGCCAAATACCGCAGGTTGTTTTGATGCTGATAGCGCAGTACGTACTTGCATGTTAGCGCGTGAACTTCTAGACGGTCACAACTTGGTAAAACTTGAAGTTTTGGGTGACGAAAAGACATTATATCCAAATGTAACCGAGACTTTAAAAGCTGCACGCACTTTGATTGATGACGGTTTTGAAATTATGGTTTACACCTCTGATGACCCGATCATTGCTCAAGAACTTGAAAGTATGGGCTGTGTTGCAATTATGCCTTTAGGCAGTCTTATTGGTTCAGGTTTAGGTATTTTAAACCCGCATACTATTTCAATTATTAAAGAAAATGCAAAAGTGCCAGTTTTGGTAGATGCAGGCGTTGGCACAGCAAGTGATGCAGCTATTGCTATGGAACTTGGTTGTGACGGTGTGTTGATGAATACAGCGATTGCTGCGGCTCATAACCCTATTTTGATGGCTTCTGCAATGAAAAAAGCGGTTGAAGCAGGTCGTGAAGCATTTTTAGCAGGTCGCATGCCACGTAAACGCATGGCAAATGCAAGCTCACCAGAAACAGGTTATTTCTTTAAATAATTTATTTCTAAGGAATCACTGCTTTTTCAGTGATTCCTCTCTCTCCTCTTAGCCATTCCCACTTTTTAAAAAGTCTAAAAATCTATATCGCTCTACTCTACTTAATAGATCTAGATTCTTATATTTAGCTTAGGCTATATCTAATATGTGCTTTAAATTTTGCTTAGCTCTTAACTCAAAATTCTTTTGAAAATATGCAGTTTGATAAAGTGGCTTAGACTGATAAAAATGCCTTAAAACCTCTTTTCTTTTAGTTGAATATACTTGTGGATCAACCCAAGAATATTCCTGCTGAATCTGCTGTTCATATTCCGTAAAACGTTCAGGTGTTGCTGCCAAAATAGCTAAATCAATATCTAATAAAAACTGTAAATCTGGGACATCAGTCGACACATGCTTTTGGGTAGCAAGAATCCACTGCTTTATTTTCTGAACTGTATTTACTGGTAAATCTTGAGCCATATATTGCTCAAAGAGTTCAGCACTTTTAAGCTCATTGTCTTTGGCTTGTGGATCATAGATAACATCATGAAAATAAATTGCCAATGCCACTGCAGGCGCATCATTTAATTCTGCTCGAATTGACTCGAACAGAATTAAACATTCATATAAATGTTGAACAGTATGATAAGCCCGCTGCTTTTCACTATAAGCAGCGATGAGTATATCTAAGATTTTTTGCGGCCCAGATAAGTGATAATACTGATGCAGCTCAAACCAAACATGTTCCAATTTTGATAAATAAAGCTGCATCATAAAATACTATCCTTTCTTAGGATTATTGCTCATCTCGCTTAAATACCAGTTCTTTTGCTGATGAGTTTTCAGCATCAAAGTAGTATCCATCAGTATTAAACGCTTTAATATCCTCAGCTTTATTTAACTGGTTTTCAATCATAAAACGAGCCATTAAACCGCGTGCTTTTTTCGCATAGAAACTAATGACTTTATATTTGCCATTTTTCTGGTCAAGAAAAACAGGCTTAACAATTTCAGCCTTAATTTTCTTCTCGTTGACCGATTTGTAGTACTCATCTGAAGCTAGATTTACAAGTAATTCAGATTTAGTTTCATGCAAGTCTTCATTAATCTGGTTGGTGATAATCTCACCCCAGAATTCATACAAATTATGACCACGTAAATTTTTTAATTTAGTGCCCATTTCTAGACGATAAGGCATCATTAAATCTAAAGGACGTAATAAACCATATAAGCCAGATAGCATACGTAAATGCTGCTGTGCAAAATCAATATCTTTGTCTTTTAAATGATAAGCATCTAAACCTGTATATACATCACCTTTAAATGCATAGATCGCTTGACGAGCATTTGAAAAATCAAATTCGGGCTTCCAATCTCTAAAGCGATTAACATTAAGTGTGGCAATTTTCTCACTCACACTCATTAAACTCGCAATTTCCGATGCAGAAAGTTTGCAACACACATCAATTAATTGTGCTGAGTTCTCTAGCAATCGTGGTTGAGTAAATTCATCTGTGGGTAAAGCTGTTTCATAATCTAAAGTTTTTGCAGGAGAAATTAAAGCAAGCATAGACAACCTGAAAAAATTATTCTTAATCCCAACTATAACAGTAGATATTTTTTAATGCTAACTCGTGTTTTCAATGGCGACTATCGGTAAAATAGCATCACGTATTGTTATTTAGCGGTTCTTATATGTCTGAGCAAACTTTCATCCAGGGTCCAGTAGGTAAAATTGAACTTTTCGTTGACCGCCCTGAAGGTGAAATCAAAGGCTTTGCGGTTGTTTGCCATCCGCATCCATTGCAAGGTGGAACCCCTCAACATAAAGTCCCTGCCCTTTTAACCCAAATCTTTAATGAATATGGCTGTATTGTTTATCGCCCTAGTTTCCGTGGCTTAGGCGGCAGTGAAGGTATTCATGATGAAGGCCATGGTGAAACTGAAGATATCTTAGCTGTAATTGAACATGTTCGTAAACTTCATGAAGGTTTGCCATTTTATGCAGGTGGCTTTAGTTTCGGCTCACATGTTTTGGCAAAATGCTTTGCACAGCTTAATCCTCAATTACGACCTGTACAGTTAATTTTGTGTGGTTTACCAACGGCTACCGTTGTGGGTTTGCGCCACTATAAAACTCCAGAAATTCAAGGTGATATTCTACTCATTCATGGTGAGCAAGATGACATTACCTTGCTTTCAGATGCAATTACATGGGCAAAACCTCAAAAGCACCCAATTACGATTTTACCGGGCGCTAATCATTTCTTTACAGGCTATTTAAAACAGCTTCGCCAAATCATTACACGTTTTATTATCATGAAATAAATTGTGGTTTGATGGACATAGATTAAATCTACGTCCATCATTTTATAAGCCATGTAACGACTAAAAATTATTCCAACTTAATCCAAAACGGGCCAAATATTTTTTCACTCGATCACTATCGTTTGTTCGCTATAATTTCTATAAAATTTTATAAGTGTCTATAATATACAATACGCATTTGACTTAAAAATTCCAAGAATATGCTTCATTTTAATTTTTTAGGTACGTCATCGGGTGTACCCACTCTTTCACGCAATGTTTCAGGATTAGCGATTCGTAACAACAAAAATAAGGACTGGATTTTAATTGATGCTGGAGAAGGTACTCAGCACCGCATTCAACAGGCCAGACTTTCGCTACAAAACCTAATTGCCATTTGTATTACACACGTTCACGGCGACCATTGTTATGGTTTAGTTGGTTTACTGGCAAGTGCAGGCATGAATGCCCGTACAAAACCGTTAATAGTCATTGCACCAAAAGAAATTCAGCAATGGTTTGAAATCACTGCCCGACTTACGGATTTGCATTTACCCTACCCAATCAAATTTATTGATGTTAATGAAGCAATACAGCCACAACAGCTCACCGATGAATTCATCGTTCAGGCACATCCATTAAGCCATCGTGTTCCAAGTTTTGCTTTTAGCATTTACATAAAGTCTATGCAGAAAAAGTTAGATATCCAAACTTTAACTCAGCTTGGCGTACCTAAAGGCAAGATTTGGGGTGATTTAAAACAAGGCTACGATGTTGAGTTTGAGGGACAAATCTTAAAATCTAAAGACTTTATCAAAATTCAAAATCAGCAGATTCATGCAATTATAGGTGGTGATAATGATCAGCCTGAACTATTAGCCGATGCTTGCAAAGATGCTCAATTACTCATCCATGAATCAACGTATTTGCAAAAGGTTTTAGATAAAGTAGGCAAAGGACCAATGCACAGCTCTGCAAAAATGGTGGCTGAATTTGCAGAGCAGCAATCTTTGGATAATTTAATTCTGACGCATTTTAGCCCTAGGCATCAGGATAAAGCTGGACAGCAAGCTATTGCTGAAGAAGTCCGCCAGTTTTATAAAGGTCATTTTTATTTAGCAAATGATTTTGATGAGTTTACTTTAAACGAAGCCGGACAACTTTTAAAAATCGAATAAAAATCATATGAGTTATAAAATCGAATTTATCGAGTTAGGTACAAATCATTTTCATGTAAAGGTCAACGTTTAAGAAGCTCACTAATGAGCTTCTTATTTCTAAAAAATTACTTTACAGATGCTAAAGCCGTCACCAACAACTTCCAGCATTTCTCTACCGTATCTACTTTTACTCGCTCACCCGGTGCGTGTGCTCCTTGAATGTCCGGTCCAAATGAAACCATCTGCAAATCAGGATAATGCTCGGCAATAATCCCGCACTCTAGTCCAGCATGAATTACTTTGAGATTTGGCTCGATATTAAAAGCGGTCTGATAGGCTTGCTGTAAGCACTTTAAAGCAGCCGAATCAGGATTTGGTGTCCAACCTGAAACTAACGGTGTGAGTGTAGAGCCAATATTAAATTGACTAAAATGTGCCTGAATTTTCTTTGCAAAATCTTCAGCTTCTTGATTTACCATTGAGCGAACCATTAAAACAGCTTTTCCACCCTCTCGATTTAGTTTTACAACCCCAAGATTATTTGAAGTTTCAACCACGTCTGGTAGAGCCTGACTCATACTTGCAACACCATATGGGCTTGTTGCCAAAGCTTGCAACCATTCGTTTTGCTGTTGCTGAGTAATCACTCCCGTCACGTCAGCGCTATTCGGTTGAATAGTTAATTGCAGATTATCATCAATACCCTGTAGCTGTTTTTTCCATGTCGTTTGATATTCAGCAAGTAACTTTTCTAGTTCTGGTAACTGATTAGGCGAAATTGCAATAGTGGCAACTGCTTCTCTAGGCAACGCATTACGAGCTGAACCACCACTAAACTCAACAAGATGTCCGCCAAATTGTGCTAAATACTCATTTAAAAAGCGAGCTAAAATAACGTTGGCATTGCCACGTCCTAAATGAATATCTACACCAGAATGACCACCTTTGAGGCCTGCAACCTGAATGTTTACAATGGTCAAATTTTCAGGGATTTTTTCATAATTAAGTAGCTGTTCCATTTCAACATCAATACTACCAGCACATCCGAGATATAACTCGCCCCACTCTTCTGTATCAATATTAAACAACCATTTCCCTTTTAGCACACCTGCCTGTAAAAGCCGTGCGCCACTCATGCCAGCTTCTTCATCAACCGTTAAAAGAACTTCAATTGGCCCATGAGCAATATCATTTGAATCTAAAACTGCCAAAGCCAATGCCACCCCAATGCCATTATCTGCACCCAAAGTGGTGTCTTTAGCAATTAACCAGCCATCCTCAAGAACTGGGCGAATCGGGTCTTTAAAGAAGTCGTGTACTGTGCCAGTGTTGGCTTGTGTGACCATATCTAAATGGCCTTGAAGAATCACTCCAGGCACATGCTCTTTACCCGTAGTTGCATTCTTACGAACAATTAAATTTCCTACTTCATCTACGTAAGTTTCTAAATTTCGACTTTCTGCCCAATCTTGCAAATATTGGCGAAGTCGCTGTTCATGTTTTGATGGACGAGGAATTGTGCAAAGTGTTTGAAAATGTTGCCAAACGACTTGAGGAGATAACGCTGCAATATCAACCTGTGTCATGAAAACCACGCTCTAATTATGTAAATATCGTAATAATTTCAATATACACAACACATTAAAGATAGGTAGGGATTTCAGGAAAGATTTTGTATTTTTATATTTAATTTAAATAAAAAATACGGCTTCGTTAAAAAGCCGTATTTAATCGTAGAAACTTATCAATTGTTTTATTTAGCTTTTCCACTCAAATGCTGAAAAGCTTTGATCAGCTTTCAGACTATTTTCAACTGCCTGTGCAAGCTGACGAATGATGCTTTGTGTTTCAATTTTCTCAAACCAATCTTGCTCTTCATCGGGATTGGCAGAAATTTCACACATCAAATGCCCATCATGGTCTGTTTTTTGACAAGTAATAGACAAGGGTAAAAGATGATTATCAATACTGACTTCTACTTTTTCATGTTCATGCACAATATGCTGCGCATCAAAACCATAATGTTCCAATTGTTTAAATAATAAAGCCGCGACATATTCTTGGGTGATATGGCATTCATTTGGTGGATGATCAAGCACCCCATGTTGTGGGCAACTGGCAATAAATTGTAATTTTTTCATCCTTTGTCCTAACACTTTTATCATTATCTGCACTTAGCATAAGCAATAAACAAACAGCAGCCAAGCATTTAGCCCGCTGCTGCCGTTGCTATTGTGTTAGCAATTATAAAATGTGTTAGGTAAAAAGTTATTGGCTAACTTCAATCGTTAAGCCTGCACGATTCGCCAACTCAGTAAAAGTTGGGAAGCTTGTCGCAACTGTTTCCGTACCCTGAATCGTAATCGGACCAGAATTACGAAGGCCTGCCATACTAAAGCTCATGGCAATACGATGGTCATGGTGTGATTCAACTTCACCACCTGTAAAGATTGGTGACCAATCGCCAGACTTACCCTTGCCTTCGATAATAATGCCATCTTCAGTTGGTGTGCAGTCAATGCCCATGATTTTTAAGCCATCTGCCATCACTTGAATGCGGTCAGACTCTTTCACGCGAAGCTCTGCTGCGCCAGTTAATACGGTCTGTCCTTCTGCACAAGCTGCTGCAATAAATAAAGCTGGGAATTCATCAATTGCTAAAGGCACTTGGTCTTCTGGCATATGAATGCCTTTAAGTGTACGCGAGCCTTTAATATGAATATCAGCAATAGGTTCACCGCCTGCAATACGCTCATTTTCAACAGTTAGGTCAGCACCCATTTGTTTTAAAATTTCGATTACACCAGTACGCGTTGGGTTAATACCTACGGCCTCTAGAACAACATCGGCACCTTCAGTAATTGCAGCACCTACCATGAAGAAAGCAGCTGATGAAATATCTGATGGTACTTGAATATCAGTACCTACTAATTTGCCGCCACCAACTAGAGAAATTTTGTTGCCTTCAGTTTTAACATCATAACCAAATGCACGAAGCATACGTTCAGTATGGTCAC
The DNA here is from genome assembly GCF_035615195.1 of Acinetobacter sp. IK31. Lineage (NCBI taxonomy): Bacteria > Pseudomonadati > Pseudomonadota > Gammaproteobacteria > Moraxellales > Moraxellaceae > Acinetobacter > Acinetobacter sp. IK31. Next base: position 58,300 of record NZ_JANBOB010000030.1, read on the forward strand.
GTGTTGGCTCTGGTTCTGTCACAGAAATTTCACCTTCAGCCCATAAGCCAGCCAGTAAAATACCAGACTTCACTTGAGCAGATGCCATTGGTAAATCGTATTGAATCGCTTTTAATTGTTGACCGCCAGTAATGCTGACAGGTGGTGTACCTTTTTCACCCGTAGTTCGAATTTGTGCGCCCATTAAACGCAATGGTTTAGCAATACGCTCCATTGGACGTTTAGAAAGTGAAGCATCACCTGTCATGACAGAATCAAACTTTTGAGCTGATAACATACCTGAAAGCAAACGCATGCTTGTTCCAGAGTTGCCCATATATAAAGCACTTACTGGTGCTTTTAAACCATGCATGCCTACACCATGAATAGTCACTTCACCATTGTTAGGACCTTCAATACTTACTCCCATATCACGGAAAGCTTGCAAAGTTGCTAATGCATCTTCACCTTCAAGGAAGCCAGTGACATGAGTAGTGCCTTCGGCAATAGCACCAAACATAATGGAGCGATGTGACACAGATTTGTCACCCGGTACGGTAAATTTACCTTTAAAAGTTTTATTTCCCGGTAAGATACTGAATTGCTGTGTCACCTTATTTTTCTCCATTAAAGGTTTTTTGGCTAACATATGATTGAAGTGCTGACGTGCTGCTTGAGCATGGCCGAGTAAACCCATTAATGCATGAGAATCTTCGTTTTCAATCAATTTTCTAAGTACTGTAAGCTGTTTTTCAAAACCATCTACAGCATTTAATATGGCTGTTTTATTGGCAAAGAAAATGTCATGCCACATTTGTGGATCACTGGCAGCAATCCGCGAAAAGTCACGAAAACCACCTGCTGCATAACGGAAAATATCGAGATTATCTTCACGATTCGCAAGTTGCTCGACCAGATTAAATGCCATTAAATGTGGTAGATGACTCGTATGTGCCAGCACTTCATCATGCTTGGCAACATCCATACAAATGACTTCAGCTTTTGCTGCCGACCAAAGTTGAATCAGTTTATTAACAGCCCATTCTGCACTTGTTGGTAACGGCGTTAAAATCACTTTATGATTTGCAAATAAGTCAACTTTACCCGCGTGAACACCTGTGTGTTCACTACCCGCAATAGGATGCCCCGGTACAAAACCTTCTGGTAAATCTTCACCAAATACAGCTTTCGCTGCATCAACGACATTACCTTTTGTGCTTCCTACATCGGTTAAAATTGTGGTTGCCGACAAATAAGGTTTAATTTGCTCAAGCACTTTTTGTGTAGCACGCACTGGCAAGGCTAAAACGACTAAATCTGCCCCTTTCACGGCTTCAACCGGATCAGAAAATCCTTCGTGTATTAAACCAAGTGATTTTGCATCTTCTAAAGTTTTATGTGAGCGTGTAGATGCCACAATAGTTGTCGCCAACTTTTCTGCAACAATAACACGAGCTAAACTCGACCCGATGAGTCCTAAACCAATAAATGCAACTTTTTTAAATAGGGGTTGTGACATAACTTCAACTTTGCTTTTGCTCAAAGATATTTAAACCATTGAGCAATTTGTTTTTAAGCATAATGACATGCTTATCTTCATGCATGTCATTATTCCAACATAAGTGATTACAGAACAGCGGCAGGATAAGAACCTAAAATACGGATCTCTTTCACCATTGGGCGAATATCATTAATCGCAGCAGCAACATTCTCTTGTTCGATATGCCCTTCTAAATCGATAAAGAATACATATGCCCATTTTTCAGGTAATGCTGGACGAGTCTCAATACTTGTTAAGCTAATATTATGTTTTGCAAATGGCGCTAAAATTTCTAATAAAGCACCCGCACGGTCATGCGCTGAAATCAATAACGATGTTTTATCATTGCCACTTTGTGGAATTTTTTCACGGCCAATGACTAAGAATCGTGTTGTGTTTTCCGGATTATCTTCAATATTGCTATGTAAGATTTCAAGGTTATACATGCCTGCTGCAATATCAGATGCAATCGCTGCCGAATGCCATTCATTACGAATACGACGTGCAGCTTCTGCATTTGAGTTTAAAGCAACGCGCTCAACACCCGGATAATGCGCATCTAACCATTGGCGACATTGAGCCAAAGTTTGTTGATGAGCATAAATCTGCTTAATACTGTCTTTACGTGTATTTTCAGAAACAAGAAATTGATGATGAATACGTAATTCAACTTCACCAATCACATTTAAATTCGATGTTTTGAAGCAATCTAAAGTATGGTTCACAACACCTTCAGATGAGTTCTCGACTGGAACCACACCGTAATGTGCACTGCCTGCTTCCACTTCACGGAAGACTTCATCAATGGTTGGAAGTGGACGTACAACCGCATCTTTACCAAAATGCTTAAGCACAGCAGACTGAGTAAAAGTCCCTTCTGGTCCTAAAAATGCAATACTTTGCGGCGCTTCTAAAGCAAGGCAAGCAGACATAATTTCACGGAACAAACGCGCCATGGTTACATCAGACAAAGGACCTTGGTTGCGCTCCATGACTTTACGTAATACCTGCGCTTCACGCTCAGGACGATAAAACAAAGGATTCTCTTCAGAAGCAAATTTAGCTTTTGCAACAGCTTCAGCAAGGCTTGCGCGTCGATTTAATAATTCTTGAATCTGTTGATCTACGCTATCAATATCTTCGCGAATTTGTTCTAAACTAAGAGAAGTCGTTTTGTTTTGATCATCGTTGATCATTAGAATGCAGCCTCAGTAAAATCATCTTTTAAACGAGAGTATAACAATAGTCTGCTTTGATTTGTTAGGCAATATGGCTGTAAGAGCTTTTTTCATTAACCTTTTTGCTCACATTTCTTTGATCACTTTATTTGATAATGATTTTCATTTATCATTTGTGTTATAAATTTTACTATTGTCCATTATGCATAACTCATTTTTCTTTTTACCTTGCTGTTTTCTTCTGAGCTCTTTAATAAGTTGTGCTGCTTTAGCTCAAAATCCTATACAAAATCAATCAAAAATCGTTTTTCAAAATAATCAGGCACAATTTCAAATTAAATCTAAAAATACAGGCCATGATTATTTAATTCAAATCTATAAACCACCCGTTGCCCCACCACAACATGGTTATCCGGTACTTTATATTTTAGATGGAAATGCAACCTTTCCAAGTGCAGTCAATATCGCTCAATCTATTGGCGCTGGTTCTACAAAATTAGGTTTAGGCCCGCTGATGATCGTCGCGGTCGGTTACCCTAAACAAAAAACTTTTGATGCACAAAAACGTGCTTATGATTACACGCCAAAACCTTCTGCTGAATTTCAGGCACAAGGTAAATATAAATATGGTGGTGCTGACCAGTTCATCGCATTTTTAAACGATGAGCTCAAACCAGAAATCGCCAAACAGTTTCCAATGAATAGCCAACAACAGAGCCTATATGGACATTCTTTTGGCGGCTTATTTGTGCTTTATCATTTTTTTCAAAAGCCTGCTGCGTTCCAGCGTTACTTTGCTGCAAGCCCATCTCTCTGGTTTGATCAAGGCATGCTATTTCAAAAGTTGAATCAATGGCAAACTCAAAAACCACTCACAGCGCCAATGCTCATGACCACAGTCGGTACACACGAACAAGGCGGGCCTCGCACTCAACTTACAAATAGATTTAACGAAACAGATTTCTTTAAAGCTCTTGAAAATAAACGTTCAGATCAGTTTACTTATTGGCATTTTTACAATCCTGCTGAACAGCATATTACTAATTTATATAGTAGCTTACCGAAAGCACTTATGTTTGCTTCGTGCCAAAACTTAGAAAGCTGTAAGTCTTTATTTGATGAGCCTACAAAGCAAGCTGCTAAATAAAACATACCTAAATGAAAGAGAAGCATGCCACCTCTCTTAAAGATAGATCTATCAAAGCATAGATTGGTTATACTGCTTAAAGATGTCATAACAACAGTAAAATAGAATGAATAAAATTATTGTTTTAGGTCTGCTAAGTTTTATGAGTATCAGCTTAACTGCCTGTGGGGGATGTTCAACACTTGCGGGTTGTAATGGTAGTGATCGTTCCCCGTACTATATCACTTCTGTGAGCAATCAAATCCGAGGTATTACTTTACCGCCTAAAACCAAACTCACTTATCAATCACAACATTTTAAGCAGGAATATGAACAAGCGCATGCATTAAAAGAGAAAAATTTAACTAGCATCACTTTGCCAGAACATACTGCAATCGTTTGGGGTGGTATGCCTGTAGACATGTTTGTGCAATTTGCCAATCCCGAGATGAAAGGATTTTCGGTTTATCCAGTACGAGGATTTAGAACAGAATTATCAAATGAGTTTTTACGTTTATGGAAAAGCTGTGAAAGCGATTTAAATATTAATTTAAAGAATCCAAATGACTGGACTTTTAATCCTGAAAATATGGAAATAATTGGTTGTAGTGTCAATATTCAAAAGCGTAGCACCTACACCGAAGATTCAGTTCGTCAAGATGAAGCCGATGAGTTTTTAAGAAAGATTAATCATGCATTACACCAACTACCGAAACAACAAAACTATCCTGTACTTCATCGACCTACAAAGTAACCCAAAAAAGCCTGCTCGAAGACAGGCTTTTTTTTTAAACCTATTTAATTAGGCTTTACCAATTAATCCACGTGCTACGATTTCTTTCATAATCTCGTTTGTACCACCGTAAATACGTTGAATACGAGCATCTACAAAGAAACGTGAAATTGGATATTCGGTCATATAGCCATAACCACCAAAAAGTTGGAGCAAATTATCTGCGACTTTCATTTGCATATCGCTACTGAAACTTTTCAATGCCGCAGCCGTTTCAACATCAAGTTTGCCTTCTTGATATAAAGCAACGTTTCTTTCATAAAAAGCCGCTGTAGCAAGTTCATCAATTTTTGCTTGTGCCAAAACAAAACGGGTATTTTGGAATTGTGAAATGGGTTGACCAAATGCTTGGCGTTCTTTTACATACGCTGTTGCCAAATCAATTGCACCGCGAATTGCCCCAATTGCAGTAGATGCAATGGCAGTACGTTCACGTGGTAATTCTTGCATTAAATAAGCAAAACCTTGCCCCGCTTGACCAAGCAACTGATCTTTCGGTACTTTCACATTATCAAAAAACAGCTCAGAGGTATCTTGAGAATGTAGGCCGATTTTGTCGAGGTTGGTTCCTTTTTTAAAGCCTTCTAAGTGAGTGTCAGCTAATAATAATGAAACACCTTTTGCACGCGCTTGAGGATCTGTTTTTACTGCAAGTACAACAAGATCAGCATGTTGTCCATTTGAAATAAATGTTTTTGAACCATTTAATAAATAATAATCGTCTTGCAAGATGGCACTGGTACGCATTGATTGTAAATCCGAACCTGCTCCAGGTTCAGTCATACCAATTGCACCAACGACTTCACCTGTTACCATTTTCGGTAGCCAGTATTGTTTTTGCTCTTCTGTCCCGATGTGTAAAATATAGGGTGCAGCAATTTCAGAGTGGCAAGAAATGGCTGTTGATAATGCACAAAAACCAGCACGTGCAGACTCTTCAACGAGCATTAACGAATAGTATGTTGGAACGCCATAACCACCATATTCTTCTGGAATATCCACGCATAAATAGCCATTTTCACCCAGTTGATTCCAAACTGAACGAGGCATGATTCCTTCGCGTTCCCATTGGTCGTAGTGAGGCGCAATATGCTCACTCATAAAACGTTTAAAATTATCACGGAATAATTCTAAATCTGCATCGTATGCCAACATAATATTTTCCTTCAGCTTTATTGTTTTATCAAATCTCGTTGTTGTGCATGCTAATCATTTTTTTAGCAACTGTCATGGCATAGCCGCTCATTAAAACTGTACTTTTCAGTCAGCCAATAAAAAAGGAAGCTTTAGCTTCCTTTTTTATATAGATTTATTTGAATTAATCTAGACCTTCAGCGACTTGAGGACTTTTTGGTTCCATCATTTTTCTGTCGACTTCATCCGGATTATTTAAGGCATCGTTGAGCTTATCTTTATCTAAAGCACCAACCCATTTAGCTACCACAATCGTTGCTAAAGAGTTACCAACAAGGTTAGTTAAAGCACGGGCTTCTGACATGAAGCGGTCAATACCTAAAATCAATGCCAAACCTGCAACTGGAATATGTCCTACTGCAGATAAAGTTGCTGCCATCACAATAAAACCAGAGCCAGTTACACCTGCCGCACCCTTAGATGAAATTAAGAGGACCAGCAATAAAGTGATCTGATGTTGAATATCAAGCTGGGTATTCGTTGCCTGAGCAATAAAGATTGCAGCCATAGTCAAATAAATTGACGTACCATCAAGGTTAAATGAATAACCTGTTGGAATGACTAAACCGACAACTGATTTTTCACAGCCTGCAATTTCGAGTTTACGCAACATGCGAGGCAGAACAGATTCAGAAGAAGATGTACCCAGTACAATTAATAGCTCTTCGCGAATCAGGCGAATCATTTTGAGGATACTGAATCCACTCATACGGCTGATTGTACCCAAAATCAAGAAGATAAAGAGTAGACACGTAATATAGAAGCAGAGAATTAATTGCCCTAATTGTACAAGTGAACCAACGCCATATTTACCGATGGTGAATGCCATCGCACCAAATGCACCAATTGGAGCCAGTTTCATGACCATATTCACAATGTTAAAGAACACATGTGCAACTTGATCAATAAATTTTAAAACTGGACGTCCAGCATCACCTAACTTATGTAAAGCAAACCCAAAAAGAATTGCAAAAAGAAGGACTTGTAAGATTTCACCATTTGCAAATGCGCCAACAACCGTATCAGGAATGATGTGCATTAAGAAATCAATGGTAGATTGTGACTCACCAGAACTGACGTATTTTTGAATGCCCGAGGTGTCTAGCGTTGTAGGATCGATATTCATTCCTACACCTGGTTTAGCAATGTTAATTACAACAAGGCCAATCAGAAGTGCAACTGTTGAAACGATCTCAAAGTATAATAATGCAACACCGCCCGTTTTCCCGACTGACTTCATGCTTTCCATGCCAGCAATACCGCTTACCACGGTACAGAAAATAACAGGGGCAATGATCATCTTGATCAAACGAATAAAGGCATCACCTAATGGCTTGAGTTGCTCACCTAAACCTGGGATATGTTGTTCGACACCATTGACAATTTGCGTTGTGCTTGGGGAAAAATGCCCCACCAAAACACCCGCAATAATTGCAACAATCACTTGAAAATAAAGTGATTTATAAATCGGTTTTTTAGCCATAACTTTACTTCAATCTATATTTCCAAGTCCGTTGGAAATACCAAAATGAAACGTCTATTCTTTACGAATACACAGCCCTAACCTTTTACAATAACACCGCAAAAGGGAAACGGTTCTTTGTAAACAAAAAACCTTCCTACTACCTCAATGAAAACAAAAAAGTTGTTTTCTAAAACAGGAGAATACCTGAAGTTTCTAACCACTTTGAGTAGTTAGAAATAACCTCTTACTCTTTCAATAAAAAGCTGAAGATATAGGAGAATCACAGAAAATTATGATATGAGTGCTCAAAAAAGCACAAGAAAGTTTACTCGAATTAAATAACAATTCGGTTAATTTTTTGGCTAATACGCATAAAAAACACTCAGGAAGCTCTAAGACTTTAGTATAAGAAACACTTTTGATATTTTTTCAGCGGTTTTTTATGTCATATTGATTAAACACTTGTGGACATTTCATTTTGAGCTGCCTACATCCCACATTTTTATTGCTTTTGAACTATGATGAATACTAAACGTAATATTTATAAAGATGCTGAACACCCCTTTGCTCAATATGTCCGTATTTTAGGGAAAGGAAAAAGTGGTTCACGCTCTTTAAGCTATGAAGAAGCTTATCAGGCATTTACCATGATTTTAAAAGGTGAAGTGCTTGATGTGCAGTTAGGTGCTTTTTTAATGCTGCTTCGGGTTAAAGAAGAATCTATTGATGAACTCGCGGGATTTGTTCAAGCGACTAGAGACCAGCTTAATTTTAAGCCTTTAGATGTCGATCTAGACTGGTCATCCTATGCAGGTAAACGTAAACATTACCCATGGTTTTTATTAGCAGCCCTTACCCTTGCACAGCACGGTTATAAAATTGTCATGCACGGCGCATCTGGTCACACACTGAATCGAGTTTATACCGAGCAGGTTTTAGAATATCTTGATTATCCAATTTGTCATTCAGAACAAGAAGTGTGTATTCAGTTAGCAGAGCAAAATTTCGCTTACTTACCTTTAGACGTGATTTCACCTGTTTTAAGTGAACTGATTTCTTTAAGAAATGTGATGGGATTACGTTCACCTATTCATACTTTAGCTCGTTTAATAAATCCTTTTAATGCGAAAGCCACCTTACAAGCGATATTCCATCCAGCTTACCGCACTTCGCATCAACATAGTGCACTGCGCCTAGGCTATCAAAATAGTGCAGTCATTAAGGGTGAAGGCGGTGAATTTGAGCGAAATCCGGATGCAAAAACACTCATTTGTGGCATTAAAAATGGTGAACTCTACGAGCATGAATTGCCAAAGCTCACGCCAGAACGTAGCCCAATTGAAGAAGAATTAGATTTAGCAACTTTTAAATCAGTATGGCTTGGTCAACAACATCACGAATATGGTGAAATGGCAGTAACAGAAACTATCGGAATTGCTTTATATACCATGGGAGTTGTTGCTAGTTTTGAAGAGGCAATGCTGAAAGCAAAAGCGTTATGGAATAGTCGTTTCTAATATATGAATGACCAAGGTTATATCGGATAGCCTTGGTTTTTAAGGTTCAATATAATAAAAATCTGGCCAAAATGGATATTCCTGGCCTGAAGAATGAATATTTCTTAGTTTCAAGTGATCACCTATTTTGATTGTAATCTTATTAGAATCGTAGGACCCCGAAAGATAAGCATCTCGTTGTTGACCAATAAGTGTCTTACAATATAAATGATGCGCTTTGATCTTTTGGGAGCTTCGTATTGTTTGCGACTCCAGCACCTGAATCCCAATCAATAACATGGGATAACCGTCGTTCTTTATACTTGTATATTTAGCTTGAGGTGAAGTGTATTTCCGACTCGCAACAACCTTCACGTTGAGTAAACATTCAATCGGCTGTTTGGCTAATGCAGCACCACTAAACAATATTAGAAATAATAGTACGTAAATAGGTTTTAAACGTTTCATAGGATTCTTTATTATATTTTGATAAACATAAAAAAGCCCAGTAATCACTGAGCTTCTTAAATTAAACAAAACGAATTGGCTTAAATTCTGGCTCATGCTTGTGATGATCATCTTCACAAACTTCACCTTCTTCTTTCTTACCGCGGTCAATATAACCAGTACGTTCTTCTTCCGGTAAGTTCTTTAATTCCCAAGCGATGACAGCTTGCATACAAGTTTCACGCTGCTCTTTTGTTAAAACAACGCCATTTGGCCATTTACCAATTTCTACTGCTGTTTTTAAACGCTCTACAATTTCAGGGTTTAAAACAGATAGCATTTGTGCAATATTCATGATTCATCTCTTTGAAAAGATTCAAAATCTTGGTTCCAACCAAGTTTGGTACGGCAGGCCATATAGAAATCATAACCTGGTGGATGCAATAAACTTAGTTTAAATGGATGTTTACGGATGTGTAAACTATCTCCGACATTCAGCGATATACTATGTTGTCCATCAGCACTCACCATCGGCAAAACTCGATTTTCGCGAATAACAATTTTAATTTCGCTTTGCCCGCCGACTACGATGGGACGTGATGACAATGTATGGGGATGCATAGGAACTAATGCAATCGCATCCATACTTGGATGTAAAATTGGTCCACCACCTGATAAAGCATAGGCAGTTGATCCTGTGGGAGTCGAAACAATTAAACCATCGCTATGCTGGCGATAAACATATTGACCATCAATGTTGAGTTCAAAGTCAATCATATGGACGGACTTACCCGAATGCAAAACAACATCATTTAAAGCGATTGCATCATAAATAACTTCGCCATTTGTTCGTACTTCCATTTCAAGTAAGAAACGGCGATCAAGTTGAAAATGCCCTTGAAGGACTTGATCAAGTTTAAAAATAGCTTCTGAAGGTTTGATATCTGTTAAAAAACCTAGTCGTCCACGGTTGATGCCTATTACAGGCGTATTGTAACGGACCAACGCTCTCGCCGCATGGAGTAGCGAACCATCGCCTCCAACCACAATAACTAAATCAGCAACTTCACCTAATAAATGGCGACTTACTATCTGTGCATGATCATAAGGCACTAATTCGGCTGTTTCCTGATCAAAAATGGGGTTCAAACCTAAGTTCAACAAATGATCATGAATTAAACATAGTGTTTCTACAACTGATGATTTATCTGGTCGACCGATTAACCCGACGTTTCTGAAGGACTTATGTGAAATTTGCACGAATGAGTAAGCTCCGCTGCGATACTCGCCTATAATAACATTAACCCGATTAATTTAAAAAAACATAACTACAAGATGCTGTAAAATTCAATCTAACTTTTCCAATTATTCACAGTTTTATCATTGCAAATTGATGACAAGCTATCGCATCATTACAGACATTGTTAGGGTTTTTATCTCATTTTTATGAAGTTTGAACGTGGTATCGGTTTCTTTGCACTAATCTTTTCGATTTTAATCATTGGTGCTTTTATTGCTCTTAGTATCTATCTGATTCGTCTAGATAATATTATCCGTGAAAAATTTGAAGGACAGCGTTGGGATATTCCTGCCAAAGTGTTTGCACGACCTTTGGAAATTTATAACAACGCACCTATTTCTCAAGCAAATTTCACTCAAGAATTAAAGCTATTGGGTTACAAAACTTCAAGTAATTATGACAAGTCTGGAAGTTATGTTGCTCAAGGCAGCAATATGTATATCCACACACGTGGTTTTGACTACGGTGATAGTGTTGAACCAGAGCAAGTACTAGAGTTAAGTTTTGCCAATGATCAAGTTGTTGAAGTTCGAAGTACCAAACCTTCTTCAACAGGCGTTGCGCGCTTAGAACCGCTACTCATTGGAGGAATTTATCCTCAACACAATGAAGACCGTGTACTCATTAAACTGAATAATGTCCCTAAACCACTCATTGAAGCGTTAATTTCTACAGAAGATCGCAATTTTTATCATCATCATGGTATTTCAATTCGCGGTACGGCTCGTGCATTGGTCAGTAATGTCACAGGTGGAAAACGTCAAGGTGGATCAACCCTGACTCAGCAATTAGTTAAAAATTTCTATCTCACTCCAGAACGCACATTAAAACGTAAAGTTAATGAGGCGTTAATGGCTTTACTCATCGAACTGCATTACAGCAAAGATGAAATTTTAGAAGCATATTTAAATGAAGTAAACCTTGGTCAAAATGGTAGCTATTCAATTAATGGCTATGGTTTGGCTTCACAATTTTATTTCGGTTTACCGCTACGTGAACTTAGTGTTGCACAACAAGCTTATTTAGTAGGTTTGGTTCAAGGTCCTTCTTTATATAACCCTTGGAAAAACCCTGAAGGTGCAAAAAAACGCCGCGATACCGTGTTAAATAATATGCGTGTGATGGGTTATTTAACTCAAGCCGAATATGAAGATGAAATTGCACGTCCTTTAAATGTGTTAAGTAAACCAAGTTTAGGCCCTGCAAAATTCCCAGACTTTTTAGATATTGTCCGTCGTCAATTACGTACAGAGTATCAAGAAAGTGATTTAACCAATCAGGGATTACGTATTTTTACGACCTTAGATCCAATTACTCAAACTCAAGTTCAAAACGCATTTAAAGCTTCAGTAGATCGTTTGGCTAACAGTAATCCAGCGCGTTTGAAAAACTTACAAGGCGCGGTACTGATTGCACACCCTGAAAATGGCGAGTTAGTTGCAGCGGTTGGTTCTACACAAGACTTCACTGGTTTTAACCGTGCTTTAGATGCGAAACGTCAAGTCGGTTCTTTATTGAAACCTGTGATTTATTTAAGTGCTATTGAATCTGGACGCTATAACTGGGCAAGCCAAATTGAAGATGCGCCGATTAGTGTTCCTGTAGATGGAGGAAAAAGCTGGACTCCTAAAAACTACAGTGGTGGTGGACATGGTGTAGTCAGCCTGAGTGAAGCATTAGCAAATTCATATAACCTATCTGCTGTACGCATGGGTCAAGAATTTGGTCTATCTACATTTAGCAATAATTTAAGAAAGTTTGGTGTTGAATCAACAATTCCTGCCTACCCTTCAATTTTCCTTGGGGCAGTCAATATGTCACCAATGGAAGTGCTCGGAATCTATGAGAACTTCGCTACAGGTGGTTTTAAATATCCAACTCGTGCAATTCGATCTGTCGTAGACGCGAATGGTCGTTTGCTTGACCGTTATGGCCTTAATGTTCAACAAACGATTGATCCTTCTGTCGGCTATATTATGAATTATGGCCTACAACAGGTGATGTCTTCGGGTACTGGTCGTGCAGCTTATAGCAGCTTATCTCCAGCGTTAAAATTGGCAGGTAAATCAGGTACGACTAACGACACACGTGATTCATGGTTTGCAGGTTACTCAGGTAATCACGTTGCTGTCGTATGGTTAGGTTTAGATGACAACAAAGTTACTGGCCTAACGGGCTCATCTGGTGCATTGCCCGTATGGATTAATGTGATGAAGCAATTACGTCAGACTCCTGTAAATATACGTCAGCCAGACACTGTACAGTGGCAGTGGATTGATCGTGCATCAGGTGATTTATCTGCGCAGGCTTGTGATGGTGCTATGTATATTCCGATGCTAACGCACACGGTTCCACATCGTGCTACGCCATGTGGAGCGCCGTATTATCAAGTTGATCCAACATATACGCCACAAAGTGATAACACAACGCTTGACTCTCAGGATGATAATACCGACAGTTATATTCGTGAAAGTGAAAGCCAGATGGAACAAGATCTGTCAAACAACTCACGAGTCATTTCAAGTGGTAGTTATAACAACTAAGCGTTAACAGGAAAGTAGGATATGTTGAAGAAAGGTGTTTTTTATATTGGTGCTGTTCTTATGGTTGGCTGTACAACTTTGCCTGATCATTCTGACTCCAAAGAGAAAACACCAACCCCGCCAGTGAAGAAAAATACGGAAACTCCATCGGGTGTAAAAATTACACCTTATGAGCATCCAGAAATTCACCGCAAGAACTTGCAGGTTATTGTTCCGCAGCAAAAGAAACTTCAACGCTTTAATGATGATGGAAGTCAGTTACCTGCATTTAAAGTGTTAATGCAAAAGACACAACAAGCTTACAAAAATCAGCAATGGTCAGAAGCTGAAAGCTATGCACTTCAAGCACAGCGTTTAGCACCACAAGCAGCTGAGACTTATTTATTTCTTGCCCTTACAGCAAATCATAAACAGCAATATTCTAATGCTGAGTCTTTAGCACGACGTGGTTTAAGTTTTGCCCAAAGTCAGGCCATGAAAAAGCAGCTTTGGTTGACCATTTTAAAAGCTGGGCAACAACGTAATAATCAAAAAACTGTTCAAGAAGCGCAAAAAGCATTAAAAGCTCTCTAGCTTTTAATGCTTTTTATTTTCTTATTAGAAATTACGAATGCCTGCTAGGCCATATGCACCATGCTGCTGTGCAGTGGCTAAATCATCAGGATGCGCTCCTCCCAATGCAAAAACTGGAATCTGGCTTTTTTGGGCTAGATCAGCAAAGCGTTCCCACCCTAATGCCACAGCTTCTGGATGAGTTGCTGTTGGTTGTATAGGACTAATAAAAACAGCATCACAACCAATCTGCTCAGCCTGCTTTAAAGAAACTGCATCATGACAAGCGGCAATATAACGTACGCCTACTGTTAAGTCGCCCTTATGCAAATTCATGAGCTGAGATTGTTTTAAATGAACAGTCTTAATCTGCTTTTTTAATTCAGGGCCCAACTGCTGCCAAATATCTGTATTAATAATTAAGTTTGATAACTGATTTTCATCTAAAGCACTTAATTGCTCTATATATTGCTGCTCAGATTCATCTTCTATACGCCAGTACAATAAAGTATTGCTACTCTCTACAGGTGTAAGCATATGGCTGATTTTGATGAGATGAGGCCAATAGAGTCGCTTTATGATGTCTTTATTGGCTTTTGGAAAGTTTAAGTGAAGTAGCTGTTCCCGTGTGTACCATGCCCATGGTTGATGAATAAGATTTAATAATTCATCAGGCACATAACTATGGAATAAATGTAAATTGACAATAATGTCGTCATATTCATGGTGAATATAATCAAATTGATGCCAATCTTTTAAACCGATACCGACTTCTTCATAGATTTCACGGCGACAGGCTTCTTCGGGTGTTTCCCCCTGCTCAACCTTTCCTCCAGGAAACTCATGCTTTCCACCTTGATGCTGCTGCTCCCCGCGCCATCCGACTAATATTTTTCCACGATGAATTAAGATGGCTATTGCAACATCAACGATCGGTTTAGGCATTTTTCTACTCTCTAAAACTTTTCTCAAGTGTAAGCAAATTTTATCATTTTATAAAATCTTTAAAATATCATTGACAGACCTATTCGATAATGATTATCATTTAAATCGTTCAAGAATATACCACGGAGCACAACAAATGAACGCACCTTTTAGCTTATTTACCCGTAACAATGAAACAGCTCATGCCTTACCAATGTTACATTCTAACAACCTCTTTGCATTAGGCCGTGAAATCCGCATTATGCATGCTGGTGAGGAATATCGTTTACGCCTCACTCGCAATAATCGTCTAATTTTAACTAAATAAAAATACACTCGCGTTTCAATAATATTCGTGGGAAAACAAAAAATGGATAGCATGGGTAACCATGCTATTTTTTTTATAATGGAAGATTAATCTCTACTCTCAATCCACCCTGTTCAGCATGCATAAAATGTAATTCACCATTATGCAATTCAATAATTTTTCGTGTAATTGAAATTCCCAACCCTGAACCTTGCTGCTGAGTGCCTAATACCCGGAAAAAACGCTGTCCTAAACGTTGCAATACTTCATCATCGACACCATTTCCAGTATCTTGTATAGAGATTTTAATTTGCTGTTCATCCTGACTAATCTCAACATATATAGAGCCTAAAGTCGGGCTATAACGTATGGCATTATCAAATAAATTTCTAAAAGCGATAAAGAGCAATTCTTCATTCGCAAACGTTTTAGTTTCTGTCGAGAAGGTATCTGTCTCTATCAGCATCTGTTTAGCTTGCGCATCCAAATTTACAGTTTCAATGACTCTGGCCAATAAGTAATTTAAATCGATAATCGTCTTGGGAAGTTCTGGCTGCTCTGCTTCATTGGGTTCCAAGCGAGCCAGGAGAAGTAAGTTTTCAAGTATTTTTGTACTTCTTGAAACGTCTTCCTGTATACGCTCAAAGTCCTGATGAAGTTCTGGAACATGTTGATATTTACGCTGCAAAACCTGAAGGCGCATTTGTATGGCAGATAATGGAGAACGCAGCTCATGAGAAGCATCTGCGGTAAAACGCTGTTCAGCGATTAATGCCCTTTGCAACCTTGCAAGTAATTGGTTTAGAGCATCAATCACAGGCTGAATTTCGGTAATGACATCTGGCTCTTGAATCGGCTCTAAATTTGATGCAGTTTTTTGAGCAATACGTTTAGAGAGTAGATTTAGTGCGGCTAATTGTTGCTTCGTACGCCAACTTACAATGACCCATTGTAATAGCCAGAACAACACCATAAGACCACTATACCCAGCAAGTGCCTTGAGTACTTCTTCAATACGCGTACTCATTGGCTGAAAAACTTCAACTTGTAACTTTGAGTCTTCTTGCTGTGCAGCTAAGCTACGCCATAATTGACCATCAAACCAAAAATATGAAAAACCTTCTGATAAATTACCTTGTTCAAAAAGCTCGTGCTGATAGCTATGAGAATGAGTAAGTAATTGGCCTGCGTCTAATAACTCATACTGAATATCAAACTCATCACTGAGCTCATCAAACTGTTTCATAGAGTGCCCAGAAATATCAGAAACTAGCAATGTGTCTGAAATTTCGTCCATGATTTCGTCTTGCACTGACATGTTGTGATAAATAGAAAATATAGTGAGTAAGCTTAAAGCCAGCAAGCCCACCACGACACTACTCCACATCGTGGTTTTAACCAGTTGCGACTGCAAGGATGAGCGATTTGATTTCATTTTAAATCTCCCATACGGTAGCCTAGCCCCCGTATGGTTTTAATGCAGCTACTCCCGATTTTTTTTCGAAGCTGATAAATAAATACTTCTATTGCGTTACTTTCAATTTCCTCACCCCATGCATAGAGCGCTTCTTCTAATTGATCACGTGTAATAATATGTTCAGGATGCACCATCAGCTTACGCAATATTTGGAACTCTTTCGCTGTTAAATCAATAGATTTTCCAGCACACGATACAACTTTTGCTTGTGTATCGAGTTGCAGATCGCCCCATGTTAAAACCGATTGCTGACTCAAAGTTTGTTTGCGTAATTGAGCGCGGATTCGGGCAGATAACTCTTCTAAACTAAAAGGCTTAACCAAATAATCATTTGCACCTAAATCTAGTCCTTCGACTCGGTCATGAATACTGTCACGCGCTGTAATAAAAATAACAGGAACATTTTTTTGTTTATGGCGGATCGTTGTTAAAACTTTTTCACCAGCCAGTTGAGGCAGCCCCCGATCAAGCAAAATACAGTCATAATCATGCTGCTCGATTGCCGTAAGCGCATAATCACCTCTTTCCACCCAATCGACCTGATAACCATCTAACTCTAACCATGATTGAATACTTTCAGCTTGAGAGCGATCATCTTCTGCAAGCAAAATTCTCATCTATTTTTCCTGTTATATCCTGATTTAATCTTGCCTAGCCTTTTTTAAAAAAGCAAAGCCGCATTATTAAAATGCGGCTAAAGGCAATACATCTAAGATTATTAATTAAAACTGAACTTGATCCACATCAATTTCGACGCGTTTTAAAGGTTTATAATCAATGTCTACTTCACCAATTAAAGTTACATTTGTATTTGGTGAAATAGGACGACCTTGCCAAAGCTCATCATCTACATCAACTGTAATGCTACCTGTCTTGTCACGAAATTGATATTTTTCATCACCTAAAGATTTTACAACCTGACCATGTAATTTTATTGGTGTACTATCTTTAGCCGTTAATGCCTGTTTTACCGTGGTGACAGTTGCCGGAGCAATTGCAGCCTGATTGACTGGTGTATTCGCTAGAACTACACCAGCGGCAGTCATACCAGCAGTCATCATCATTACTTTAAGCATATTCATATAATTACCCTCTGTTTTTGGTTTCCTCTTGGGATAAAGCAATTACATCATGCATAAATGAGGTGAATCTTAAGAAAAACTTAATTTAAGGGCACAACCCGCAATACCTCTTCTAGAGTCGTAAGACCATCAATGACTTTACGAGCACCCGCAATTCTTAAGGGTTCTATACCTTCTTTCTTAGTTTGTGTTCTCAAATCATTTAAAGTTATATGGCTACTCATAAGATGCTTAAGCTCAAGACTTACTGGCATAAATTCATAAATACCGATTCGCCCCTTATAACCTGTATGACGACATTGTTCACATCCAACAGCCTGATAGACTTTTTCTGGCATTTCTATAATGTAATCGAATGTTAGGTGCTGCCACTCGTCCTCATTAATTTGTGCTTGTTGTTTACAGTGTGGGCAAAGCTGTCGCACTAAACGTTGCGCGAGAACACCCAAAATTGTTGCGGCAGTAAGAAATGGCTGAACACCTAAATCGTGCAAGCGAGTTAAACTGGACGGCGCATCATTGGTGTGTAAAGTTGATAATACTAAATGACCGGTTAATGCCGCTTGAATTGCCATATTCGCCGTATCTTGATCACGAATTTCCCCAATCATAATAATGTCGGGGTCTTGACGCATGAGTGCCCGCACACCATCTGCAAAGCCTAATTCAATTGCATTGTTGACCTGCATCTGGTTAAAACTAGGCTCTAACATTTCAATTGGATCTTCAATAGTACATACATTAACCTGATCTGTTGCGAGCTGCTTTAACGAAGAATATAGCGTTGTCGTTTTACCTGAACCTGTAGGACCCGTGACTAAAATAATACCGTGGCTATTTTTTGTTAACTGCTGCCACTGTTGTAATAGGCTCTCTTCAAAACCCAGTTGATGAAAAGAACGTACCAACACATCTGGGTCGAAAATACGCATAACCAGTTTTTCACCAAATGCAGTTGGCAAGGTTGATAAACGTAGCTCTGTTTCTTGCCCTTTCGGTGTACGTGTTTTTAATCGCCCATCTTGCGGTTTACGCTTTTCCGCTACATTTAAACGCCCTAAAATTTTAATACGGGCAATCACTGCGGTCAGCGTATTTGATGGCATGTTATAAATGGTGTGCAAAACACCATCGATACGAAACCTGACTTTACCGTTATCTTTGCGCGGTTCCATATGAATGTCACTGGCGCTCTGCTCGAACGCAAACTGTAAAATCCAGTCAACCAATTTCACAATATGCTGATCATTGGCATCTGGGTTCTGACTATCTCCAAGTTGTAAAAGAGCTTCAACATTTTTATTTTCACGGTCATGAGCTGCATCTTTTTGAGCTGAGTTTACCGCCCGACTGACCTGATAATATTCTCGCAAATAACGTTGTAACTGTTCGGGATTGAGTAATACCCGCTCAATTTTTTTAGGAGCTAGACTTCGTTCAAGATTATTGAGCCAATCTGTTTGAAATGGCTGATCTGTTCCAATCACAATTCGATCGGCATGGATTTCGACAGCTAAAATATGATTGCGAATAGCAAATTCTTGTGACATGACTTGAGTTAAAGCACTCACATCTGCCTTTAAAGGATCAATCACAAATAGAGGAAGTTGAACCCGATCTGCAAACCATAAACACAAGCGGTTTAAACTTAAATGGGCCTGTGTGTGCTGCTGATCTTTTAAATTAAAATGTGCAATCCACTGTAAAGGATGCCATTTCAACTGGTCTTTTTGGCGCTGGCTTGACTGTACCAGTAATTTATCTCGTTCTGTAATACGGCCTTCTTGTAATAGTTGTTCTAGACACCAATACGTATCTACGTCTACATGTGCATTCATGCGTTATCCCCAATATATTTTTACAATATAGCAGAGATATTTTTGATTTAACTTACCCCAATTTATTTAAATTCAATTTTTAAATATCCTTCAACTTCAATTAATTAAACTAATTCTCAGCTTAATATTTTTTTGCGTCACAGGTCATGTTTATAAAAATATTTTGTACGTTGCTTTGTCTAAAAAAGACACTATGCTCACCATAATAAAAAGCATAAACTGAAGGCGAACATCTGATTTTAAAATGATTAAAATCTACATATAACAATAAACCAAAGAGGAAGTAATATGGAACTTCCAATGACAACGTCATTACAAACAACATCTTTTGAAGAATTCATTACAGTCATTGCTGCGGCTCTCGGTTGTGGCTTATTAATTGGTCTAGAACGTGAACGAAGTAAGCTCAAACATGAATATAAAACTTTCGCTGGTTTCAGATCTTTTGCAATTAGTGCGCTATTAGGAGCAATCTGTTTTTTATTCGGCACTTCAATTGGAATTGTTGGAGCTTTAATCATTGGGGCAATCAGTATTGTATCTCTCAAAAATCAGCCAAATGACCCTGGTGTGACCACTGAACTTGCTTTTATTATGACCTACTTCATTGGGGCACTTTGTATTTGGAATATCTCATTGGCTGCTGGACTAGCCGTCATCATG
Source organism: Acinetobacter sp. IK31 (assembly GCF_035615195.1). Lineage (NCBI taxonomy): Bacteria > Pseudomonadati > Pseudomonadota > Gammaproteobacteria > Moraxellales > Moraxellaceae > Acinetobacter > Acinetobacter sp. IK31. The sequence goes on from NZ_JANBOB010000030.1 coordinate 78,204, forward strand.
ACAATTATTTTATTGGCTAAGCAATCTATGCATGGCATTGCTAGTCAGTGGATTACCGAATCAGAATTGCGTGATGGTATTTTCCTACTCGCCTTGCTCTTAATTGCGTTGCCTTTAGCTCCTAATAAGCCTTTCTGGGGACCTGTTTTAAATCCACATGTCATTTTAAAATTACTTACTTTAATTTTATTTGTGCAAGCACTCGCGCATATTGCGAAGCGGTTACTCTCCTCTAAAAATGCATTATTACTTTCTTCTTTAGCTTCAGGTTTTGTTTCCAGTACAGCAGCTATTGCCAGTCTGGGTTTAGAAGTACGCTCTGGTCGTGCGAATGCCACCACAAATGCAGGTGCTGCATTAATGTCTTGTGTTTCAACGCTCATTCAGACCTTAATTATTGTGATCGGTATTAGTTTTTCTTGGTTTAAGTTGATTATATTTCCTACACTTATTGCATTAGTTGTTTTAGCAATATGGGCCTTTATTTTATTACGTAAAGCAGAGCCTAGCACTAGTTCACCCGAACTCGACTCAAGAATGTTCAGCTTAAAAGAAGCCATTATTATTGCCGGAACACTCACCCTCATTCAGGCAGGTGTTTATGGTTTAAGTATATCTTTAGGCGATGCAGGATTAATCGCTGGAACCCTGCTCGCTTCTTTATTTGAAATACATGCAGCTATTGCGGCAGTCATTGTACAAGGTGAACCGGATAGCACACATATGACGCCTTTATTAATTGCCTTTTTAGGAGGCTTTGCAGTGCATGCACTTGCCAAAAGTGTGAACTCTGCAATTTCGGGCGGGCTGCCCTATGCACTGGCTTTCGTTCCCGCCCAGCTTATTCATATGGCTATATTCATTGCTTTACTTTGGCTCAATATCCATTGGTTTTAAAAAATATCTTTATTGAGTGACTGAAGAAGCCTTCACGACATCAACCACTGTAATTACAAATTGATCAACTTTAAAATGAATATCAAAGTCTGAGAATTTCATTTTATAAATTCGTTCAGGGTCTTCTTGATAAGCAGGTCGAGGGTCTAAAGCCAATACCTGCTCAAGCTCATCAAGATATTGAGAAGTCATTTCTTTATTTTGTAGAAAATATTTTTGAGCAATGAAAGCAGATTCAGACCAAATGACTGATTTACACTCTGGTTCTGCATGTGCATAACCACTTTGTGCTTCAGCAATCGCATCAGAATATTGAATATAGGGTTTGATGTCTAAAATAGGAGTGCCATTTAATAAATCACTTCCTGTGATATAGACACGAACTGACTTACCGACTTTTTCAACTTTATTTAGCTTTACCACTGACAGCCCAATTGGAGAGGGTCGATACATGCTACGTGTTGCAAATACGCCAATTTTTTCATTGCCCCCTAATCGTGGTGGACGAACCTGAGGACGGAATTTATCTGCACTACCCTGATTTTTATTGTCATGAAACTGCCAAACTAGCCAGAGATGACTAAATTGTTCAATTCCTTCAAAAGCCAACAAGTCATTATAAGGTTCTACCATGTCGATATATGACTCAATATTTACCAAATTAGGCTGGCGCGGGATACCAAATTTTTCTCGATATGGAGAACACATGTGGCCGATTATGGGGAAGGTGACAGAGTTGATCATCACTTTTTCTTATAAACACAATTAAATATATTCAGTTTATCGGGAATGAAATTAGATTAGAATAGCAATCTGTTTTCTTTTAATCGTGATCGAGACCTTTAATGGCTGCTTTTAACGTCGAACGCATTACTCATGTTCACCACTGGAATGACACCCTTTTCAGTTTTAAAACTACACGCGACACTAGCTTACGTTTTAAAAATGGTCAGTTCGTAATGATCGGACTTGAAGTGAATGGCAAACCGTTAATGCGTGCGTATTCGATTGCAAGTGCAAACTACGAAGAAGAGTTAGAATTCTTCTCAATTAAAGTACAAGATGGTCCTTTAACTTCGATTTTGCAAAAAGTACAAGTTGGTGATGAAATTTTAATTTCTAAAAAACCGACAGGTACTTTGGTTCATGATGACCTTTTACCGGGTAAAAACTTGTACCTTTTATCTTCTGGTACTGGTCTTGCTCCATTCTTGTCAATTATTCGTGACCCAGAAACTTACGAACGCTTTGAAAAAGTAATTGTTGTTCATGGCACACGTTATATTTCTGAATTAGCTTATCAAGACCTTATCTTGAATGAACTTCCAAACCATGAATTCTTTGAAGAATTAGGCATTAAAGACAAACTTGTTTACTACCCTACTGTAACTCGTGAACCTTTCCACACTCAAGGCCGTGTTACCACTGCAATTGAAACTGGTGCTTTATTCGAAAAAGTTGGTTTACCACGCTTTAACCGTGAAACTGACCGCGCAATGCTTTGCGGTAGCCCTGCTTTCTTAAAAGACGTTGCTGCGCTACTTGACGAACATGGTTTAGTCGAATCACCTCGCATGGGTGTAATGGGCGACTACGTAATTGAACGTGCTTTCGTAGAAAAATAAGATTTTCTAATTAAAAAAACCGAGGACTTTACCTCGGTTTTTTTATATCTGTTTTATAGGTTAATCGTACCATCGATACAGGTAACAGCAGTTCCACCTACTAAAATTTTATCTTGATATAAATTTAGTTGAAGCTGTCCGTCACGTCCTAAAACGCGACCTTGTGAAGAAAGAACTACATCGTTCTGTGCTGGCAAAATACCATGGTAACGAATAAAAGACGCTACGCTGCCATTACCACTACCACAAACTGGATCTTCATTTACTCCAATTGAAGGAGCAAATGAGCGAACTTCTATATATTTTTGCTCATCATTATTTTCATAAAAACCATAAACCGTCGCTCCCCCAACTTTCATTTCTAAATCATGTTCTTTTAGAGCAGCGAAGTCTGGTTGGCTATCTAAAACAGCTTGCGCGTTTACAGCTTGCAAGACAACCCAGCGTGCGCCTACATCAACTAATGTGGCATTCCATTGCGTATTAATTTCACATTTTAAAATCGCTGCTAGTTTTTCAGTCTGGGTTTGATCTAAAGGTGTAATTTTAGGTTCTGGTAGTTCAAAGGAAATATGATTTAATTCACTTACCGTAAGAGCAACTAAACCTGCACCACATTGCTGTACCAATTTCCCTTCTTTAGCCGAAATTAGACCAGCTTCAAGTAAAGCATGGGCTGTGCCGATTGTAGGATGGCCTGCAAATGGTAATTCACTTTGCGGAGTAAAAATTCGAACCTGATAATCGGCTTGCGAATCTGTAGCAGGCAATACAAATGTAGTTTCAGAGAGATTGGTCCAATTGGCAATCGCCTGCATTTGTTCAGATGTTAAGGTACTAGCGTCCATAATCACCGCGACAGGATTTCCTTTAAATACTTGTGAAGTAAAAACATCAACTTGTTTAAATGCTACAACGGACATAGACCACTCCTACTCATTTTGATATTAAAAAATTATGGTTTTAATTCCTTACCATTTTTTGATCTTACTGATTTATTTTTAATGGTTACAGTATCAGTTAATATGAAAAATAATAGACACAGTTTTTAAGTTCAGAACTCGATTAAACAGACCAATCTAAAGTAATCACAATATTTGAGATAAATAACAGATCACTATAAAGTGTACCCATTGCTTTGGCTTTTTAATGAATTGATATGTACAAATATAAAAAAGTAAGTGATGACTTAACCCTTCAAATTCAGAATGGGCGGCAACCTATTGGTTCGCGTCTACCTTCAATACGAGACTGTGCAAACCATTATCAGGTCAGCATTAATACCGTAAAAGAAGCGTATCGTCAGCTTGAAGATCAAGGTTTGATTTCCGTTCGACCTCAATCTGGCTACTATGTTTGTCATGCACCTTCAAATTTGCCAGAACTCGAAGAGCGTTATGTCAGTGAAGAAAAAGTGCCACTTTCAGGTATTAGCTGTTTTCTCGCACAAATCGTTAAAAAGCAAATGGACCCAACCTATATTAATTTGGCTTTAGCTTGCCCCTCAGGAGAAAATTTCTATCCTATTGAACGTTTAAAACGCTTAACTGCACAGGTTTTACGGACACAACCAGATATTTTTAAAAGCTATACCTTACCACCCGGGTCAACACGACTACGCACACAAATTGCTAGACGAAGCTTGCAACTGGGCATGTTTCTTTCAGCAGATGATATTGTGCTGACTCACGGCACGATGGAAGCTTTAAGCCTCGCAATTATGGCCACCACTCAAGCGGGTGACACCGTAGCTCTTGAGATTCCTACTTTTCATAATTTGTACCCGCTCCTTCATAATTTAGGCCGAAAAATTATAGAAGTACCGACTTCCCCGCATACAGGCATGTGTCTAGATACGCTTGAGGAGCTATTAAAATCACAAAGTGTACAAGCTATATTAACGATTCCAACAGGACATAATCCTCTCGGTTTTAGTATGCCTGAAAGTAGCCGCCGTCGCTTGGCAGAGCTAGCTAATCAGTTTCAAGTTCCTGTTATTGAAGATGCGATGTATGCCGAATTGCAACTATCAGAACCTCTCTTACCCAACATTAAGGCATTTGACCAAAATGGATGGGTACTCGTATGTAGTAGCTATACCAAGACTGTAGCACCTGACTATCGAATCGGTTGGTTAGAAGCTGGACGCTTCCGTAATATTGTGCAGCAACTAAAATTTACGACAACTGTTGCAGAACCAGTTTTACTCACCGAAACTTTAGGCCTCTTCTTAGAAAATGGCGGTTATGACCTACATTTGCGTCAGCTCAAAAAGCGCTATCAACAACAAATTGACACCATCAAGTCTTATATTTGTCGGTATTTTCCGCTCGGTACTCGAGTCAGTCGCCCACAAGCGGGATTTATTTTATGGTTAGAACTACCTGAATCTATCGACACATTAGAACTGTTTCATCAGGCAATGGATGAAAAAATCTTATGTATGCCGGGAATCTTATGTTCGGCTGATAAGCGTTTTAGTCATTGTTTACGTATTGCAGCGTGTTTTGAGCTGAACCCAAAAATGTTAAACGCTTTGATGCGCTTAGGAGAGCTAGCAAAAAATATGCTTGCCACCCAAAACAATATAGGAAAAATCGCTACTCATTCATAATTTACAGCATGCGAAGAGAGATATGAGAGCATCAATCCTAGCTTATGCTGTCGGTTAAACATGGCGCTTTAACCATTGGCGATTAGTTTTTTATTAATGGTTTATATCGCTTTGCTAGTGATAAAATCAAATTATCAGTTCAGTTTGATTTATTAATATTTTTGTACCAAAAAAATTAAATAATCGTTAAAACTGGTCTAACCATTTCAACATTTCATATAGATTGATTAAAACTCATTCTGGCGCAGCTCCCATGTCTTATCTTTATTTAGCAATTGCGATTGCTTGTGAAGTCATTGCAACTTCAGCCTTAAAAGCATCTCAAGGTTTTACTGTTCCGATTCCATCTATCATTACAGTTGTAGGCTATGCAATTGCTTTTTATTTATTGTCCCTTACGCTAAAAACGATTCCGATCGGAATTGCATATGCCATTTGGTCTGGTGCAGGTATTATCTTAATTTCAGCCATTGGCTGGATATTCTATAAACAGCATTTAGACTTAGCAGCCTGCATTGGTTTAACTCTAATGATCGCAGGTATCGTGATTATTAATGTATTTTCTAAGAATACTCATTTATAAAATATAATTAAAAAGCAACCGAGTACGGTGAGAATCCTTTGTAAAAAATTTCACCATACTCGGTATGGACAGCTTATTTTAAACTGCCCGTTAAAAATTGCTTTAAACGCTCGCTTTTCGGGTTATTAAGTACTTCATCAGGATGACCCTGTTCTTCAATTTTCCCTTGATGCAAAAAAATCACTTGATTAGATACATGACGTGCAAAGCCCATTTCATGTGTCACCACAATCATGGTACGTCCTTCTTCAGCCAAGCCCTGCATTACTTTCAATACTTCCCCCACCAACTCTGGGTCAAGCGCACTGGTGGGTTCATCAAATAACATGACTTCCGGTTCCATAGCCAAAGCACGAGCAATCGCTACACGCTGCTGCTGACCACCAGATAAAAATGCTGGATATTTACTTTCAACGCTTTCAGGTAAACCAACTTTGCGTAGATATTTTCGTGCTCGTTCTTCTGCCTCAGCACGTTTTACCCCAAGTACATGAATTGGCCCTTCAATGATATTTTCCAGCACCGTCATGTGCGACCATAAATTAAAATGCTGGAATACCATCATGAGCTGGGTACGCATTTTTTGTAGTTGCTTTGGGTCAACCACTTTTAAATTGCCTTTTTTATCAAAGACTGTGCGTAGTTTTTCACCATTAAGCTTAATGGTGCCATTGCTCGGTTGTTCTAAAAAATTGATACAGCGCAGTAAGGTACTTTTACCTGAACCAGATGAACCGATGATACTAATGACATCACCAGCATTTGCATCAAGTGATATTCCTTTAAGTACTTCATGATCACCAAATGTCTTATGTAAATCGCGAATCACTAGTTTTGCAACGTGTTCCATTTATGTCTCCTAATGATTCGATGGCTTTAAAAATGCCAACCAACGTTTTTCAAGCCGACGAAACAGCCAAATCAAAATAAATGCCAGCATCGCATACAACACTGCGGCAATTCCAAAAGCATTGAAGGTGTCATAGGTTGCCGCATTTACATCACGTGCAATTTTTAAAATGTCAGGAACAGTTGCTGTAAATGCAATGGTTGTCGCGTGCAACATCAAAATGACTTCATTGCCATAAAATGGTAAAGCACGGCGCAACATCGACGGAATGATAATGCGGGTATAGCGTTTCCATTTTGACATTCCAAAAGCTTGTGCAGCTTCAATCTCGCCATGTGGAATAGAACGAATCACCCCAGCGAAGATTTCAGTCGTATATGCACCAGTATTGAGCGCAAATGCCAAAATGGTGCAATTTATGCCCTCTCGAAAAAACGCATCGAGCGTCTGATGTTCATGGATGTAATCAAAGCTGTAAATGCCTGAGTAAATAATCAGCAATTGGATGTACAGTGGTGTGCCACGGAAAATATAGGTATACAACCAAACTGGGCCACGTAACCAAAGATTTTCTGATACTCGTGCAAGTGACAAAGGCACAGCAAGCACAAAACCAATACCAATAGAAAGTACCAACAACCAAGCAGTCATCGCCACTCCGGTTATTTGTAAACCATCTGTCCAAAGGTATGCCTGCCAATATTGTTGAAGGATTTCAATCATAATTGTCCCTTCCTCACACCGGCAGAATAACGACGTTCAAGCCACATTAAAATCAGGTTCGAGACGGTAGTAATTGCCAAATAAATCGCAGCAGCCACGATGCTGAAAAAGAACAGCTGCATGGTACCTCTACCTGCATCTTGCGTAATTTTTACAATGTCAGTCAGGCCAATAATTGAAACCAGTGCGGTTGCCTTAATCAAGACTTGCCAGTTGTTACCAATACCTGGCAACGCAAAACGCATCATTTGAGGGAATAATACACGGCGAAAAACCTGCCAAGGGGTCATACCATAGGCCATTGCTGCTTCAATTTGCCCTGTTGGAACCGATTGAAATGCACCACGAAAGGTCTCGGTAAAATATGCACCATAAATGAACGCTAAAGTAATCACCCCAGCCACAAATGGGTTGATATCAATTTGGTCCATTTGCAGTGATTCAGTAATTTGGTTTAGACCCAACTGCAAGCTATAAAATAACAGCAGCATAATCACCAAGTCAGGCACACTACGAATGAGTGTGGTATAGGCGGTCGCAATATAGCGTAAGGCTTTAAAACTAGAGAGTTTTGAGCTCGCACCAATTAAGCCAATAATGACAGAAAGCAAAAGTGACAACAGCGCAAGCTGGAGGGTCATCCATGTCCCGCTGAGAAGGAGTGGCCCATAGCCAGATAAAAACATGACTCATCTTCTCCTTAAAAACAATATCTAATATTGATGAGATGAGAATAGATTTAAAAATGTCGGCACTCAGCCGACATTTTTCACATCATTAGTAAATGTTAAAGGAGAAATATTTTTTCTCTAGTTTCTTGTATGTACCATCCGCAATGATTGCTGCGAGTGCTTTATCAATATTCGCTTTCAAATCTGCATCTTCTTTGCGTAAACCAATAGCCGCGCCTACACCCAGTGTTTTTGCATCAACTACATTGCCACCGACAAAAGCGAAGTTTTTGCCTTTTGGTTGTTTTAAGAAAGCGCCATCAACCATGATTGCATCTTGTAAAGTTGCATCTAAACGACCTGACATCATGTCTTGATAAATCAAATCTTGGACTGGATAAGGTACAACAGTTACACCTTTTGTTGCCCAATAGGTTTTAGCATAAGTTTCTTGAATTGTGCCCTGTTGTACACCTACACGCTTACCTTTTAATGATGCAGCTGTCGGCAATAACGGTGAGCCTTTTTTTGAAACCATACGCGTTGGCGTATTGTAGATTTTGCTACTAAACAAAATTTGTTTTGCACGTTCATCAGTCACCGTCATTGATGAAAGAATGCCATCAAATTTTTTCGCTTTAAGTGCTGGAATCATCCCATCAAAAGAGTTTTCAACCCAAACACATTTGGCTTTGAGTTTTGCACAAACGGCATTACCCAAATCAACATCAAAACCAGTTAACTTGCCATCCGGTGTTTTATATTCAAACGGCGCATAAGAGGACTCAGTACCAAAACGAATCACCTTCCAATCCTTTGCTTGCACATTCGACGCAACAGCAGCCAGAACTAAGGTTGTTGAAACGAACATTTTTTTCATAAAGCTTGCCATCTTGAAGCTTCTCCTTGAAATCCAATAAGGTGATAAAAACTTGAGTATTTCAAACTTACTCTTCTGCCGAAATAATTGCAATTTTTATACCATAAGTTAAAGAATCAGGAAGATGTCAAAACAGCAGATCTTATTAACCGATTAAATGTTGAAAAATTACTCAAACTGAGAAGTTAATTTTTGAGTGTATAAGCTTCTGCCATATTTTCATTTTCGACCAATGTCCGAATGGTATATTCATGGTTATGTTCTTTGGCACTGGCAAATTCACATTTCTGATCCCATATCATTGAGCAACCACTCAACAATGGACAACCTGCAAATAATTCGGCAACCCAATCAACAAACACACGAACTTTAGGCGATAAATGACGGTTTTGTAGATATACGACTGAAATTGGCATGGGTGCTGGCAACCATTCAGTCAGCACTTCCTTAAGTGTGCCATCCTCCAGATGTTTCGCCACCATATAATATGGGCACTGAATTAAGCCAAAACCCTGTACAGCCAAATCAACATATGAATCACCATCGTTGACAGAAACGCGCCCTTTCACGCCAACGCTATGAATCTCATCATCAACCATAAAATCCCAGTCGATATTACGTCCGGTACGACTATTAAAGTAATGCACGACCTGATGTTTTTGCAGATCATCAATGGTTTGCGGTTCGCCATGTTCCGCCAAGTAACGAGGTGCAGCAACGGTCACACACTGAATTGTTCCGATACGACGGGCAACTAAACTTGAATCTTTTAACTGACCAATACGAATAACACAGTCCACCGCATCTTGCACCAAATCGACTGGGCGATCACTCATTCCAATCACCAAATCAATATCGGGATACTTGGCATGAAAATCACAAAGCATCGGAATGAGAATCAGCCGCCCAATCGAGGCTTTAACATCAATGCGTAGTCGTCCTCGTGGCCCACGTTCCGAATCATGAAAATTCGATTCGACATCTTCAACATCGGCTAAAATTCGTGCAGAACGTTCATAATAAACCGCGCCATCGGGTGTCAAACTGAGTTTACGGGTGGTTCGGTTCAATAACCGAACTTGTAAATGTTTCTCTAAACCCTGAATGGTTGTCGTCACAGAAGCACGCGGTAGGCCTAAACTGTCAGCCGCTAAACTGAAACTATTTGTTTCGACAACTTTGTTAAATACTTTCATGGCATGAAATAGATCCACACGCACACTCCTATCAATGCATTTTTTAATTCAAACACATCAATTGTTATAAAAATACGAATAGTGTTATCGAATTTAATATATTTATTCGTGATTGACAAACTTTTATGCTCCGTTCATTCCATAAACCCTGTTTCTCCCATACGGACCATAACTAAAAGTCTGAAAACAGGTATCCAAATAAGTAGGAGCACCTCATGTCATTTTCTCGCAAACAGTTCGCGCTGTCTGCCATCTTTGTCGCCATTTTGGCAACGGGTGGCAGTTTTATGTTTTTACATAAAAATGCCGATGCAAAAGCTGCACCGACCACAGCCCAACAAGCTGCTACTGTTGATATTTCTAATGTCATCAGCAAAACCATTACCGATTGGCAAGAATATTCCGGTCGCTTAGAAGCTATTGATCAAGTTGATATTCGGCCTCAGGTTTCAGGAAAACTCATTGCCGTACACTTCAAAGATGGTAGTCTGGTTAGAAAAGGCGATTTACTTTTTACCATTGACCCACGTCCTTTCGAAGCAGAACTGAATCGTGCAAAAGCTCAACTTGCTTCAGCCGAAGCGCAAGTCACCTATACAGCAACCAATCTTTCCCGTATTCAGCGTCTAATCCAAAGTAATGCTGTATCACGCCAAGAGCTGGATCTGGCAGAAAATGATGCGCGTTCAGCCAGTGCTAACCTACAAGCAGCCAGAGCAGCCGTTCAATCTGCACGCTTAAATCTGGAATACACACGTATTACTGCACCAGTCAGCGGCCGAATTTCTCGTGCGGAAGTGACCGTGGGCAACGTGGTTTCTGCTGGTAACGGAGCACAAGTTTTAACAAGTTTAGTGTCTGTATCCCGACTCTATGCATCTTTCGATGTTGATGAACAAACCTACCTCAAATACATCAGCAATCAGCGCAATTCAACACAAGTACCAGTCTATATGGGACTTGCCAATGAAACTGGATTTTCTCGTGAGGGAACCATCAACTCAATCGACAATAACCTAGATACAACCTCAGGTACGATTCGTGTTCGTGCGACTTTCGATAATCCAAATGGGGTTTTACTTCCTGGCTTATATGCTCGAATTCGTCTTGGTGGTGGCCAACCTCGTTCAGCAATTCTGATTAGTCCAACAGCTATTGGGGTCGATCAAGATAAACGTTTTGTTGTGGTTGTCGATGCTAAAAATCAAACGGCTTATCGCGAAGTGAAGCTTGGTACACAGCAAGATGGCTTACAAATTATCAATAGCGGTTTACAAGCGGGTGACCGTGTAGTGGTGAATGGTCTACAACGTATTCGACCCGGTGACCCTGTTACGCCGCATCTCGTTCCAATGCCGAATGCACAAATTACTGTAAACACAAACACGCCTCAACCTCAGCCAACAGAAAAAACATCAACTCCGGCAAAAGGTTAATAAAATATGAATATTTCTAAATTTTTTATTGATCGGCCAATCTTTGCAGGTGTGCTATCAGTATTACTTCTACTTGCTGGTTTACTTTCAGTATTTCAGCTACCGATTTCAGAATACCCAGAAGTTGTTCCGCCTTCTGTGGTAGTCCGTGCTCAATATCCAGGTGCAAACCCAAAAGTCATTGCTGAAACTGTTGCCTCTCCACTTGAAGAATCGATCAATGGCGTAGAAGACATGCTGTATATGCAGTCACAGGCCAACAGTGACGGCAACTTAACCATTACGGTGAACTTCAAACTCGGTATCGACCCGGACAAAGCCCAACAACTGGTTCAAAACCGGGTGTCTCAGGCACTGCCACGTTTACCCGAAGACGTACAGCGCTTAGGGGTAACAACTCTAAAAAGCTCACCCACATTAACTATGGTTGTGCATCTGACTTCACCAGATAACCGCTATGATATGACTTATTTACGTAACTATGCCGTACTCAACGTAAAAGACCGTCTGGCACGTTTACAAGGCGTAGGTGAAGTTGGCTTATTTGGTTCGGGTGACTACGCTATGCGTGTGTGGCTCGACCCACAAAAAGTAGCACAACGTAACCTCACAGCCACTGAAATTGTGAATGCAATCCGTGAACAAAACATTCAGGTTGCAGCAGGTACGATTGGTGCCGCACCAACTAATTCACCTGTGCAACTTTCAGTCAATGCTCAAGGTCGTTTAACGACTGAGCAAGAGTTCGCAGATATCATCTTAAAAACTGCACCCGATGGCGCGGTCACCCGCTTGGGTGATGTTGCTCGTGTTGAACTTGCAGCCTCACAATATGGCTTGCGTTCATTGTTAGATAATAAACAAGCTGTTGCGATTCCAATTTTCCAAGCACCGGGTGCTAACGCTTTACAAGTTTCTGATCAAGTGCGCAGCACAATGAAGGAACTTTCAAAAGATTTTCCATCTTCCATTAAATACGACATTGTTTACGACCCAACTCAATTCGTTCGTGCAAGTATTAAAGCAGTTGTTCATACCCTGCTTGAAGCCATCGCACTTGTCGTTTTAGTTGTGATTTTATTCTTACAAACATGGCGTGCCTCTATCATTCCATTGCTTGCAGTACCAGTTTCTATTATTGGTACATTTGCACTTATGCTTGCCTTTGGTTATTCCATCAATGCACTGTCACTGTTTGGGATGGTACTTGCCATCGGAATTGTAGTCGATGACGCGATTGTGGTCGTTGAAAATGTCGAGAGGAATATTGAAGCTGGTTTAAGCCCAAGAGACGCGACCTATCGTGCTATGCGAGAAGTAAGTGGGCCAATTATTGCGATTGCTTTAACTCTTGTTGCTGTGTTTGTTCCACTTGCCTTTATGACAGGTTTAACAGGCCAGTTTTATAAACAATTTGCTATGACTATTGCTATTTCAACAGTCATTTCGGCATTTAACTCGCTTACACTTTCCCCAGCTTTGGCGGCTATGTTACTTAAAGGACATGATGCCAAACCTGATGCATTAACTCGCATTATGAACCGTGTGTTCGGACGTTTCTTTACACTGTTTAACCGCGTATTTTCGCGCACTTCTGATCGTTACAGTCAGGGCGTGAGCCGTGTGATAACTCATAAAGCATCGGCAATGGGTGTCTATGCTGCTCTTCTTGGGTTAACAATAGGCATTTCTTATATTGTCCCTGGTGGTTTCGTACCGGCACAAGATAAACAATATTTAATTAGCTTTGCCCAACTACCTAATGGTGCATCTTTAGACCGTACCGAAGCTGTTATTCGTAAAATGAGTGACGCTGCACTTAAACAACCTGGTGTAGAAAGTGCGGTTGCCTTCCCTGGCCTATCCATTAACGGTTTTACCAACAGTTCAAGCGCTGGTATTGTCTTTGTGACATTAAAACCATTTGATGAACGCAAGGCTAAAGACTTATCTGCAAATGCAATTGCAGGCGCTCTCAACCAGAAATATTCAGCAATTCAAGATGCTTATATTGCAGTTTTCCCACCGCCACCGGTAATGGGTTTAGGTACCATGGGCGGCTTTAAACTCCAACTTGAAGACAGAGGTGCCTTAGGCTATTCAGCCTTGAATGATGCTGCTCAAAACTTTATGAAAGCAGCACAATCAGCCCCTGAACTTGGTCCAATGTTCTCAAGTTATCAAATTAATGTGCCTCAACTTAATGTAGATTTAGATCGTGTTAAAGCTAAGCAGCAAGGTGTCGCTGTAACCGATGTCTTCAATACCATGCAGATTTATTTAGGTTCTCAGTACGTTAACGACTTTAACCGCTTTGGACGTGTTTATCAGGTTCGAGCACAAGCCGATGCACCTTTCCGTGCTAATCCTGAAGATATTTTGCAGCTTAAAACCCGCAACAGTGCCGGACAAATGGTACCGTTATCTTCATTGGTGAATGTAACTCAGACTTATGGTCCTGAAATGGTAGTTCGTTATAACGGCTACACATCAGCTGATATTAACGGCGGTCCTGCACCGGGCTATTCATCTAGCCAAGCCGAGGCTGCTGCTGAACGTATTGCCGCACAAACTTTGCCGCGTGGTATCAAGTTTGAATGGACTGATTTAACTTACCAAAAAATCTTGGCAGGTAATGCAGGACTTTGGGTCTTCCCGATTAGTGTATTACTCGTATTTTTGGTATTGGCAGCTCAATATGAAAGTCTAACTTTACCTTTAGCTGTGATTTTGATTGTACCAATGGGAATCTTGGCAGCTCTGACAGGTGTCTGGCTGACAGGTGGAGATAACAATATCTTTACTCAAATTGGTCTAATGGTACTGGTCGGGCTGGCCTGTAAAAATGCCATCTTAATTGTCGAGTTTGCACGGGAACTCGAAATGCAAGGCGCAACTGCGTTTAAAGCGGCGGTTGAAGCAAGTCGACTACGTTTACGTCCAATTTTAATGACTTCAATTGCCTTCATTATGGGTGTTGTACCGTTAGTCACTTCTACGGGTGCCGGTTCTGAAATGCGCCATGCCATGGGTGTTGCCGTGTTCTTCGGCATGATCGGCGTGACACTGTTTGGATTATTCCTGACCCCAGCATTTTATGTCCTGATTCGTACATTGAGTAAACATAAATTGCACTCGGCCGCTGTTCATGAAGCACCACTAGCCAACCCACATGATCACTAAGGAGGACATTTGATGACAGCATTGAAACAGAAATGGTTAGTGTCCTCAGTCATGGGAAGCCTGCTCCTTGCAGGCTGCTCATTGGCTCCGGAATATCAACCTGCAAAAGTCATAGTTCCTGTTAAATTTAAAGAATCTGACCAAAAACTTGAAGATAACAACTGGAAAATTGCTCAACCTGCCGATGCACAATCTCGTGGCGAATGGTGGCGTGTTTTTAATGATGCGCAGTTAAACGAACTAGAGCAACAAGCAATTGCTGGAAATCAGAGCCTTAAAGCCGCAGCAGCCAATATTCAGGCTTCACGCGCTTTAAGATCGGCTGCGCAAGCAGAACGCTTGCCTAGTATTGGTGCTGGCTTTGGACCAACACGACAAAAGCCTTCTCCTGCTTCATTAGGTTTAGATGAAAATGCTCATACTTCTGCACAAACCTTATGGCGTGCGCAAGCGAATATTTCATATGAACTTGATTTATTTGGTCGTATTGCCAGTAGCGTTAATGCAGCGACGGCCAATGTACAGCAACAAGAAGCTTTATATCAATCGGCTCTACTCGCGCTACAAGCAGATGTTGCTCAAGGTTATTTTCTGATACGCCAGTTAGACGCTGAACAAGCAATTTATAATCGTACAATTAAGCTGCTTGGCGAGACACGAGACTTAGTTCAAACACGTTTTCGTAATGGTTTAGTCAGCGAGCTAGATGTTTTCCGTGCACAAACTGAACTGGCTACAGCCCAAACTAATGCATTAAATATTGCTCGTAATCGAGCGAGTGCAGAACATGCGCTTGCAGTATTGCTAGGGAAAACACCAGCTGACTTCAGCTTAGCTGCTCAGCCATTAACTACAAACAGTATTCGCCTTCCAGCTGGTTTACCCTCTGCTTTACTTGAGCGGAGGCCAGATATTGCCGCCGCAGAACGCGCAATGGCAGCAGATAATGCCCGAATTGGCATTGCTCGCGCTGCTTTTTTCCCCAAGTTAGATCTGACAGGCGCTCTTGGCTATGAGTCATCAAGTTTAGGTGATTTAGGCAAATGGTCGAGTCGTACATTTTTGCTTGGTCCAGTCGCGGGT
The DNA here is from genome assembly GCF_035615195.1 of Acinetobacter sp. IK31. NCBI lineage: Bacteria > Pseudomonadati > Pseudomonadota > Gammaproteobacteria > Moraxellales > Moraxellaceae > Acinetobacter > Acinetobacter sp. IK31. Next base: position 93,945 of record NZ_JANBOB010000030.1, read on the forward strand.
ACAATCTTATCTTTACCGCTATTTGACGGGGGGCAGCGTAAAGCTGGAGTTGCTCAAGCGCGAGCAGCTTATGAAGAAAGCATCGCAAATTATAGACAAACAGTGCTGAATGCATTTCGTGAAGTTGAAAATGGTTTGTCCGATCAACGTATTCTTGATCAGCAAATTCAAGCTCAGAATCAAGCCCTCTCTTCTTCACGTCACGCAAATCAACTCTCACATTTACGTTATCGAGAAGGCGCTATCAGCTATCTAGATGTAATTGATTCTGACCGTACTATTTTGCAACAAGAGCAACTTTCTGCTCAACTTAATGGTAGTAGAGTCATTGCCAGTGTAGATTTAATCCGCGCATTAGGTGGTGGATGGCATAATACCGAGTCATCGGTAAAATCTAAAAGTTAATTCTCACATAATTAACTTGATATAAAAAAAGCGCCATATGGCGCTTTTTTTATATCTACAACTTATTGTGCATATACAGGGAATTTTGCACAAACAGTTTCAACTTTCGCTTTTACGTCAGCAATAACTTTTTCGTCACCTTTGCTGTCGATTACATCAGCAATCCAACCAGCAAGTTCACGAACTTCAGCTTCACCGAAACCACGAGTTGTTACCGCTGGAGTACCGATACGGATACCAGAAGTCACAAATGGAGAACGTGGGTCATTTGGAACTGAGTTTTTGTTAACAGTAATGTGAGCAGCACCTAACCAAGCATCAGCTTCTTTACCAGTTACGTCTTGTTTGATTAAAGATAACAAGAACAAGTGATTGTCAGTACCGCCAGAAACAACGTCATAACCACGAGCGATTAATACTTCAGCCATAGCTTGAGCATTTTTCACAACTTGTTGTTGGTAAGTTTTAAAGTCATCAGACATCGCTTCTTTGAAGCAGATTGCTTTAGCAGCAATCGCATGCATCAAAGGACCACCTTGGTTACCAGGGAATACAGCTGATTGAAGTTTTTTCTCGATTTCTTCATTCGCTTTCGCAAGGATTAAACCAGAACGCGGACCACGAAGTGTTTTGTGAGTCGTAGTTGTTGTTACGTCAGCAATTTGTACTGGGTTTGGATATACACCAGCAGCAACTAGACCAGCAACGTGAGCCATATCAACAAACAGGTAAGCGTCAACTTTGTCCGCGATGTCACGGAAACGTTGCCAATCCACAACACGGCTGTAAGCAGAGAAACCAGCAACGATCATACGTGGCTTGTGCTCTAATGCTAAACGTTCAACTTCTTCATAATCGATCTCACCTGTTTCAGAGTTTAGACCGTATTGAACTGCATTATAAGTTTTACCAGAGAAGCTTACTTTTGCACCGTGAGTCAAGTGACCACCGTGAGCCAAGCTCATACCTAAAACAGTATCGCCTGGGTTAAGAAGCGCTAGATAAACAGCAGAGTTAGCTTGTGAGCCAGCGTGTGGTTGAACGTTTGCGTAATCTGCACCAAAAAGTTCTTTAGCACGATCAATCGCCATTTGCTCAATGACATCCACATATTCGCAACCGCCATAATAGCGTTTACCTGGATAACCTTCTGCATATTTGTTCGTAAGTTTTGATCCTTGCGCTTCCATCACAGCAGGAGAGCAATAGTTTTCAGATGCAATTAACTCGATATGTGCTTCTTGACGCTCACCTTCAGAAGCAATTGCTTGAGCTAATTCTGGATCAAATTCAGAAATGGAAATATTGGCAAACATTAGCGGGGGTCCTATAAGTAGGGCTTTTAAGCCGTGCTAAGATTGCGACATATTGTAGCATGAAGTTTATAATTAAACAGAATCAAGTTAGCTCAGTTTTAAATAAAAATGGCTCAAGTTTTATAAAAAATGAGCCATTGTTTATAAATCAATTAAAAAGCTCGCTTAAAGCTTATATTTTTAAATTTCCCATCATTAACTTTATCTTACAACATTGTTAAAAATACTTTAAATATCAATAGCTCTATTGCGCTGTTAGTAAAATTTGAACATTGCCAACAATGTTGTCCACATTACTACTCATTGCTGTCCCATGGTCCCAGTTACCCGTCACATAACTATTAATTTTAGTACCTACGACAGTGGCATTAGATATCAAGATATCCGTTGCTACTTTAGGTACTGTGGTATCGCCCAACCCTTGATAAATAATGATTGGTGTAGTGACTTTGGCTTGTAGCGGCTGCGAATCTTTATCTAAAAAGGTTTTAACTAACGGTACGGCCATAAAATTAGGCTGTGTGCGTGTGTAGTCATCCAGTGTTCCATTATGTTTTGTAGCATAATCTGTCATGTCAGCTCCAAAGGCTTGCCCCAATGGTCCAGAACAAATCGTTTCTGCTTGTGCTGCAATACCTGAGATTTGCGAAGTAAATACTTGCCCATAATCAAAGCTCGGCTGTGTGTTACGCATCCCTGCTGTAACCAAAGCTGTATATGTATTAAGTTGTGCATACATTGGGATCTTTTTATCCAAGGTTGCATTCGCAACAGATTGCTCTCCAGCAATTAAAATAAAACCCAAATTAGAGGCTGGCGCTACCGCTACCGTACCTTTATAGTCTAGCTGCGCACGACTCGCATATTGCGCAGCACCCAGCGCAGCATGCCCACCTTGTGAATGCCCTACTGTCATCCATTTTTTTGACGTTAACAAATTACGTTGTGTTAAGTAGTTACGCGCTGCAACCACAGCATCTGTAATTGAAAAGGCCTCGCTTTTAACATTTAAAAATGGGTGGATTCCTGGTGTCCCCAAGCCTTCATAGTCAGGTGCTACAACAACATAACCTGCTGCAAGTAATTTACTAATTAAATCTTTTGTACTGTCTGCTAAAGCGGCTTTACTTGGCGCACAAGCATCTGCAACACCTGTGGTTCCATGTGCCCAAACCACAATTGGCCAACCACCTACTGGTGGCGGTGTATTTGGTGTGAATACTAGACTAGTTGCCTGCACTTCTTGTCCACTTTGGCCCAACATTTTATAAGTCAAAATACTACTTTCAGCAGCAACTGATCCTAAATTGGTACTTGTGTAAGCATCAACTTTAACAACTGGATTTTGAATATTATTGTTTGGAGTACCTGATGGATCAACAATTGGTGAGTCATCATCACTGCTCCCTCCTCCACAGGCGACTAAAAATAAACTCGTGCTAAGAACGCTCGTCATTAATAGTTTCATTTTCATTGCTATATCCCTTAAATTCCATTTTTGTTGTGCTTTAGTTTTTTAATCAACATTTTAAATGTCTTAAAAAGAATTACGCCTAATCTTTATTTTCCGCAAGTTATATTTGATGAAAATATACACTGAATATTCTAATTTTTTAATCTAAATTACCCTTGTAGACTGCTTTCTATATTACTTCAGGTTTTAAAGTGAATAGCCAGCTGTTACCATTCATAACTATTCGTAATTGTTTGAAGGGCCAAATATGCAAGCCATTATTTTAGATACAGAAACTCATACACTAAATGGTTTGCCTATTGAAATTGCGTACGCCCCGATTGAACTTAATGGAGGCAAGCTCACCTTAGATAAAAGCAAATTGTTTGATCAGCTCTATCAGGTCGGTGCCCCTATCTCTTATGCTGCGATGGCAGTACACCACATATTAGAAACAGATTTAGAAAACCAGCCACACTATAAAACCTTTAAATTGCCAGAAAGTACGACTTATATTATTGGTCATAATATTGATTACGATATTGCCGCGATTGCTCGTTGTGGCGTAGATGTATCGAATATTAAACCGATTTGTACTTTAGCTTTAGCGCGCAAAGTTTGGGCAGATGCAGAAGCTCATAATATCTCAGCACTGATCTATATGATTTCTCAAGGCAGCAGTAAAGCTCGGGAAATGCTTAAAGGTGCTCACCGTGCCGATGCCGATATTATTTTAACTGCTAATATTTTGATGCATATTGTCTATCATTTAAATATTCAAGATATTGAAGAGCTTTACCGAGTTTCTGAAGAAGCACGTATCCCTACTACGGTTAACTTTGGTAAACATAAAGGCACAGCAATTGCTGAACTTCCTAAAGACTATATTCAATGGTTATTACGCCAAGATGAGCTTGATGTCTATCTTCGCAAAGCATTAGAAAGTGCCTTTTAATAATTTAACCAAATGATATTTATAGATTATTCATCATATTGTCATTTTTAGGTTTTATTGTTAACCCCATTTATATTTTATTAAAAACAGTACTGTTCGACTCAGAAGATTGAACAGTCTGATTTATTTTTTATATTGGGGAAAAGTAATGGCTGGTTTTTATAGAACCAATTTGGGAAGAGTTGCGCTTCAACAACGCAATATTGTTTTAAATGCAAAACAAAGACGTTTATTACTATTAATAGACCATGAAGATTTTCAAAACTTAAATGGTGAATTTAAAAAGCGTATTGCATCTCCAGAACTGATTCAACAGCTTATTGAGTTACAACTTATTGCCCCAATTGCTTCTACCGAAACATCTACTGGTGAAGAAATTATTTTTAAAACATTAGTAATAAATAAAGTAGAAGAAAATCAAAAAGAATCTGTTGATAGCTCTATACCACATTCTCCGCATCTTGTTGAAGAAATCCAGCTTTCCGAGCAAAAACTTTAGATCAGTCCTCTACTACATATTTTCAACCAGCAACTCCTTCTCAGACTCTTTCTTTCGAAGAAATACAACAGTTAATGATAAAAACACTTGCCGAACATTGTGGGCTTATGACTAAACCGCTTATTTTAAAAATAGAGAAAATTACAACAATACAAGAGCTTAAAATATGCCAAATACAATGGATTACCAGTTTACAGGAATCACGTATTTCTCCTAATCAACTTGCCCACGCCTTGCATACAATTAACTATTCAATTCGGCTTATTCAACAAAGCATATAAATATTAAAGAAAATGCTGTTTAATTAAGCATTAAACTCATTTTGCATGTATTTCATGCTTTACCTGCAAGTGTTTTTTTCCTATGATGTGCCCCAGCATGCGCTCGTAGCTCAGTTGGATAGAGTACAGGTTTCCGAAACCTGGGGTCGTGGGTTCGATCCCCGCCGGGCGCACCAGCTTTTATATAATAATTTCTAAATTTATCTTAATTTTATAAAATTCCGACTATTTTACTTGGTTTATTAATCATTATCGCTCAAAATATACCCCTCTTTCATAATGTGAGAATTTCATGACTGATGCTTTGGTTTTAAGAGATTTGTCCAAAACATATCGTAATGGTTTTCAGGCGTTAAAAGGTATTAACCTCACTGTGCCTGAAGGTGAATTTTATGCGTTGTTAGGCCCAAATGGTGCCGGCAAATCAACAACCATTGGTATTATCAGCTCGCTCACGAAAAAAACCTCAGGAACAGTTGAGATTTTTGGGCATAATCTTGACACTCACCCATCCCTAGCAAAACAGCAGCTTGGCGTCGTTCCTCAAGAATTTAACTTTGGTCAGTTTGAAAAAACATTCGATATTTTAGTCACTCAAGCTGGCTATTACGGTATCCATAAAAAGATTGCAGAAAAACGTGCCGAACATTATTTAGAAAAACTCGGTCTGTGGGAAAAACGTAATATACAAGCGCGTATGCTGTCTGGTGGAATGAAGCGTCGTCTGATGATTGCCCGTGCCATGATGCATGAGCCTAAACTTCTTATTCTAGATGAACCTACTGCGGGTGTAGATATCGAATTACGCCGTTCTATGTGGGATTTTCTGACCGAAATGAACGAAAGCGGTACTTCTATTATTTTAACGACTCACTATTTAGAAGAAGCAGAAATGTTGTGTCGTCGCATTGCGATTATTGACCGCGGTGTAATTAAAGAAGACACCAGCATGAAGAGCTTCCTGAATCAGCTCAATGAAGAGTCATTTATCTTCGATTTAGCCGAACCGATTGGGCCGCTCCAGTTAAACATTATTGGTGTCAAGTTCAACTTAATTGATAGCAATACTTTAGAAGTAACGATGGATAGAGCACATACATTGAATGACCTATTCCAGCTATTAGAATCTCAAGGTATTCGTGTTCATAGTATGCGTAATAAATCGAACCGTTTAGAAGAATTATTTGTCAAAATGGTCGAGAAAAATCTTGAAGGAGAGGCAAAATGAATTTTAGCCAACTGCAAATTGCTCTCTGGACCATCGTTCGTAAAGAAGTACGCCGTTTTCTACGCATTTGGCCACAAACCTTATTACCACCGGCAATTACAATGAGTTTGTACTTCGTCATTTTTGGTAATTTGGTTGGTTCACGCATTGGACAAATGGGTGGCGTGAGCTATATGCAATTTATTGTGCCTGGCTTAATTATGATGGCTGTCATTACTAATAGTTATGCCAACGTGTCTTCCAGTTTCTTTAGCGTAAAATTCCAAAAAAGCATTGAAGAACTCATCATGAGTCCTGTGCCACTACATATTATTTTGTGGGGCTATGTGATTGGTGGTATTTGCCGTGGGGTATTGGTTGGTACAATTGTGACTGCAATGAGCATGTTCTTTACTGACCTTTTCATACATAACTGGTTCGTAACTATATATACAGTCTTAATTACTTCGGTTCTTTTCTCATTAGGTGGTTTTATTAATGCAGTCTATGCAAAATCATTTGATGATATTTCTATTATTCCAACCTTTGTTCTTACACCTTTAACCTATTTAGGTGGTGTGTTTTATGCCATTAGTGCACTTGGTCCTTTTTGGCAAAAACTTTCTTTAATTAATCCTATTGTTTATATGGTTAATGCTTTCCGTTTCGGCATTTTAGGTCATAGTGATGTGAATGTTTCATTCTCTTTAATCATTGTGACATCATGCTGTGTTCTACTTTACGGAATTGCTTACTATTTACTTGCTCGTGGTTCAGGAATGCGTGAATGAGTGTCGAACAATCCTTATTGGGGAAAGAAACCCAATATCCAACTAATTATCAACCTGATGTTTTATTTCCAATTGCCCGTGCTCAGTCTCGTGAAAGCTACTCGCATATTGAAGGCATTACCCAAGGTAAAGATTGGTGGCATGTTTTTGAAATCTCATGGTTAAATGCTCATGCTATTCCGCAAGTTGCAATTGGCAGAATTACACTGCCCGCTTCTTCGCCAAATTTAATTGAGTCAAAATCATTAAAACTTTACTTCAATAGTCTTAATTTCACTCAGTTTGATTCTAAACAAATCTTCATTGAAACTGTTGAAAAAGACCTATCGGCGGCAGCGGGTGCAAAAGTTGAGTTAACCCTATTTCAGGTTGATGATTTAGAGATTTCTAAACCTCAAGGCATTTGTATCGATGACCTTGCTCCAGAACGTTTAGAACAACATCCAGATGCGACCCTTTTAAAACGAGATGAGACTGGTGAAGAAGTTGAAATTGAATTGTATTCTCATCTTTTGAGAAGTAACTGCCCAGTCACGGGACAGCCTGATTGGGGTACAGTTTTTATCCGTTTTAAAGGCAAAAAACCTTGTTATCGTAGTGTTTTAGCTTATATTATCTCGTACCGTCAGCATAACGGCTTTCACGAACAGTGTGTCGAGCAGATATTTGCCGATATTTGGCAAAATCTAGAGCCTGAAAAGCTGATGGTTTATGCAACTTATACTCGTCGCGGCGGACTTGATATTAACCCCTGCCGAGTATCGGATCTTTCATGGATGCCAAAACCGATTCGATTGGCACGACAATAAAACGAATAATTTGAGGATACACCATGCCGTTTTTTGGTTTTACCCCTTCTGAAGGCTTATTAAACGATATGCAAACTGGAATTGCGAATAAAAATTCTAGTGAACCTTTATATCCACTTCGCGATAAGATTGCTTTACAACTGAATGAAGAAATTATTAATAATGTCTTAATTAAGTTAGTTCAGCATTTCCCTGCAAGTGAAAAACGTGATACTGCCGAAAAACTAGCAGGCTATGTCAAATCAACTGTTGCTGTTCTTTTAAAGCAATTATTAAGCAAAGCGCCAAATGATGTGGTTAAACAGTCAGTAGAATTTTCTGAAAAAAGCTTATTTAAAGACCCACAAGGCCAATATAAAGTAGGCGTAAATTTAGATGCAGGTTTAGTGACTAACCTTAAGCATAACTTTGCTGAGCTTGAAGCTGGCAATGATATTAATAAAGCCGCTTTAGCTGAATTATATAAACAATTCGGCGATGCCATGATCAAACACTTCATGTCTGATTTTAATAAAACATTAGACCTTGGCATGATCAAGCGTAAAGCAGCCGACATTGGTGCAGCAGCCGTAACAAAAGCTGTTCACATTGCAATCGATAAACTGATTCCAAGCTTAAATCGCACTGAACTGAAAGCGATGGCTGAATACCATGATGGCCTATTCTTTAACTAATAAAAAATAGACTATCGAAAACCTAGCGCGAGCTAGGTTTTTTTATTGCAAAATATTGATATACATTGCCATTAACCAAGTTTATGTTAGCATGCGCCAAGCACTGATTGACCTTAGTTAACGCCGCATGTCTCCTAGCCCACAATATAAATTTTTACGCCAAGCTCCTCGAGATGGTCTTAGCACCGCTATGCAACCATCAAAGTGGCAACAACTCCATGTTGACCCTTGGTTATGCCTATTTCTGCTCTTAAATGCTTTATTAGGTTTAACCGTACTATATAGTGCTTCTGCACAGGATGTGGGGTTAGTGAGTAAACAAGCCATGAGTTTTGGTATTGGCTTTTTAGTTATGTTTGGTCTAGCCCAAATTCCGCCCAAGGTCTATCAAGCTTTTTCACCATATTTTTATTTGTTTGGCTTATTTTCACTTGTGGCAGTCATGGTGTTTGGTGAAGTCCGAATGGGTGCTCAGCGCTGGATTGATATTCCCGGTGTCGGAAGTGTCCAACCCAGTGAGTTCATGAAAATCGGCATGCCCATGATGGTTGCATGGTTCTTAGCACGAAAACCCCTTCCCCCTAGCTTTTCACAAGTTGTTTTATCATTAATGTTAATTGGTATTCCTTTTTTATTAATTGCAGAACAACCAGATTTAGGGACCTCAGTGTTGGTGCTAGCAAGTGGCATATTTGTCTTATTTTTAAGTGGACTATCATGGCGTATGATCGGTGCCGCAGGAGCTTGTGCTGCGGTCATTATTCCGATTGCTTGGGAATTTCTTTTACACGACTATCAACGTCAAAGGGTTTTAACGTTGCTTGATCCAGAGGCAGATGCGCTCGGTACAGGTTGGAATATTATTCAATCTAAAACTGCAATTGGTTCTGGTGGTTTTTCAGGTAAAGGATTTCTTGAAGGAACTCAATCACATTTGCACTTTTTACCCGAAGGTCATACCGACTTTATTATTGCTGCGTATTCCGAAGAATTTGGGCTCATCGGTGTACTTATTTTAGTTATTCTTTATTTTGCTATTATTTTTAGAACATTCCAAATCGGTTTACAAAGCTTCCATAACTATGGACGTTTAGTTGCTGGCGCCTTTGGTTTGTCTTTTTTTGTTTATGTATTTGTAAATGCGGGAATGGTCAGTGGTATTTTACCTGTAGTAGGTGTTCCTTTACCTTTTATGAGTTATGGCGGAACAGCTATTATTACTTTAATGGCCACTTTTGGTTTAGTCATGTCCATTCATACACATCGATAATCTGGAATTTAAAAACGATATGTTGTCTCAACACTTAAATAAAACTTTAAAAATGCTCGCTTTGTGTACTGGTTTAATCAGTACAAGTCATTTCGCTCAGGCCAACGATTTTGCAACACATCCTGATTATGTAAATTTTAAACAAAAAACCATGAGCGCTTATGGGTTAAGTGGCGATCAGGTTGATGCGGCCATGAATGGTGCAAAAAATTTACCAAATATTCTAAATATTATGACTCGACCAGGTGAAAGTAAACCTTGGTATGACTATCGTTCTATGTTTTTGGTTGAAGGAACAATTCAACGTGGTGTCCGTTTCAAAAACCAATATACAGATGCTTTAAACCGTGCTGAACAACAATATGGTGTACCTCAGGCTGTCATTTTAGGTATTTTGGGTGTTGAGACAGGTTATGGCGCGAATAAAGGTTCTTTTATTACACGTGATGCCTTAGCCACACTTGCTTTTGGCTACCCTCGCCGCGCTGAATATTTTGGTGATGAGCTAGCTGCCCTTATTGCATGGACTTATAAAGAAGGCTACCCAACAAATAGTATTGTAGGTTCATACGCAGGTGCAATTGGCTATCCACAATTTATGCCGAGCAATATTAGTAAATATGGGGTCGATTATGACGGTAATGGGCATATCGACTTAAGAAACTCTGCGGAAGATGCAATTGGTTCAATCGCAAACTACTTAGCAAAACAAGGATGGCAACGCGATCAACCTATCGGCTTTATGGCACGTTACACGGGATCAAATCCGGAAAGTATTATTGCTAAAGATTTAACTCAGCCTTTTCCATATGGTGCATTAAAGACACTAGGGATTTCACCCTTAAATCCTTTAGTTAAAATTGATGATCTGGATATGGTGAATGTTATTCAATTACAAGACTATAACGGTCCAATTTACTATTTAACTTACCCGAATTTTCAAGTAATTACGACCTATAATAAAAGCCGTATGTATGCGACTGCTGTATGGTTATTAGGCACTGAAGTGGCTAGCCGATAGGCTAGCTTTTTTATAAGTTATGTAAAAGTCAATAAATATTTTTGTTAAATAGATCACAATATGCACAAATTTAATATTTTGTTACACTTTTGATTATTTTTTAACCTACAACTGTAAGTTTTTGCCCTTTTTGTAACGATTTCTCGTTAAAGACTAGACACTCTCCGTAAGCGATGAATATTATCCACCCCAATGTAGCAATTGCAAAAGTGAATAATCAGACATGTTCACTTTAAATTTCAGCCCATAGCTGAAAGAAAAAAGTACATGTTCTCAGGAGTTTATACAAATGCAGTTATCGCTGAAATACGTTCTTGCACTGACGGCTAGTTTAAGCATGGCCCCATTGCACGCTGAAATGGTGCAATCATCATCATTAAATAGTGATGTAGATGGCTCTAATTTAGCAGCTCGTGTATTGAGTAAAGATACTCAAAATTTTAATTCTCGTTTTTCTAACATTAACAGTCTTTCAATCACTGAACGTTCTGGCGATCAAATCCGTCGTCAAGCGATCGCAGCAAAAATTGAAATCCCTGAAGATGAGCCTTCAGTGATTGAAAAACTTAACACAGTAGCTTCAAACACTGTTCGTAAGTTTAGCCAAACTGGCATGGCTTCATGGTATGGTCGTCAATTCCATGGACGCAAAACAGCAAGTGGTGACACATTCGATATGAATGCTCTCACTGCTGCTCACCGTAGCCTACCATTGAACTGTTACATCCGTGTAACCAACAAAGACAATGGTAAAAGTGTGGTTGTAAAAGTAAATGACCGTGGTCCTTTCCATGGCAATCGTGTACTTGACCTATCATACGGTGCAGCTAAACGTCTTGGCATTACCAATGCTGGAACTGCAAAAGTAAATATTGAACGTGTTGATGGTCCAACTTCATAAGTTATAGCCTCTAGAGTTCATGTAAAAAGCCGCAATTTTTTTTGCGGCTTTTTTTATGTTTTAAACTATAAAAATAATTTCTAACTTAAGTTAAAAAATTTCTTTTTTTAGCCCTTCCCCAACCTTAAATTTGAATATTTTTTACACAAAAAAGTAGGTTTATTTTATCCAAGCTTATTTCGCTTCTAAATTGCGTTTAGATCAACTTTATTAAATTTAAGCTACCCCAGTACCATTTTCCTAAAATCAGGGCTATTTATGGCGTTTTTAGAGCAGATGAGCAGAGCTTTTTCATACAATTTTCCCACCTATCTCAAAATTACACTTTTTTTGATGATTTCATCATCTAGCAACCTATAAAAAATATTCTGAAATATTGCATCGTTCTCAAGGTTACATTGAGTACTTTTTCAACAACCAAAACATTACGTTTTTCTCATGCTTTTAAAAGCCCCTATTGCTAAGTTTCTATAGTTGAATAGTATCGGTTTCTTGTCCCCTACCTTAAGATCAGGATAAAATATACTCAGAAAAAATAAATCAAAGCTAAAAACAAGGAGTGTGCCATTAATGAAATCCATTACAGAGTGGTTTGATGAATATAGCGAAAGCCATCAAAACCCAACCAATAAACAAATTCACTGGCTCTGCGTTCCCGCCATTTTATTTTCTATTATTGGAATCATTGCCCATTTCAGCACTTTACTTACCGCTCTATTACTTGTACTCACTTTAGTATTTTATGCACGTTTAGATCTTGTACTTGCTGTTGCAATGGCTGCTTTACTGGTCGTTATGGCGTGGCTCATTTACACCCTACCTGTAGGAGTAGGATTTTATATCGCTATTTTTGTGGTTGCTTGGGTCGGACAGTTTTATGGACATAAAATCGAAGGCAAAAAACCATCTTTCTTTAAAGACTTACAATTTCTACTGATTGGACCGGTTTGGTGCATGGATGCCTATCTAGGAAAAGTCTTACCTAAATGGAAAAGCAGACAAAAACACGCTCTTTCCTAATCGTTAAATTAAAGCTGGATCATCTCGATTCAGCTTTTTACATTTTACTAATTTATTAGAAAATTTATAAAATAGAAAAAAACCAAACTAGCGATAACACTTAAAAGTACTCTTTTTAAATAAATGGAAATCACAAGACAAAAGATTGCTGCATAAATATAAGGATTATCTACAATTCCCTTTAAATTATCGCCATCAAAGAAAACAACTGGAATACAAATTGCTGTTAACAAACAAGGCGCAGAATAATTAAGCATTTTATTCATAACAAGGGGCAGTTTAACTTTAACATTCGGTTCTAAAAAATAGTAACGATTAAAAAAAACGATTGCTGCCAAGCCTAAAATCACAAACCAAGACATATTACTGCTCCTTACCTATTTTTTCAGTTAACACAGCAACCAACATCCCTATTAACCCTGAAAGTAAAATCGCCCCTTCAACTTGATAAAATTTAAAGAAAAACCCGCTTAAACAAGTCACTAAAATACCAGCGACTACTGGCAACCCCTTACATAACGGCACTATCATGGCAATAAAAATAGCCACAATTGAAAAATCTAAATGATAATTTAATAAATTAGGAATCACTGTTGCCAAAAGTATACCTACCAAGCTAAACACTACCCAGAATAAATAAAAAGATAGACCTGCACCCAACAAATATTCTGGCTGCCTTTTTTCACCAGATGCACACACCGCAAATAATTCATCTGTTAATAAAAAGCCCAAACTTAACCGTTTCGAAAGAGGCAAAATAGAAATGTCATTTCTTAAAGTTAATGCATAAATAAAATGCTGAGCCGTTAAAAAGAAAATAGTCACATAAATTGTAAAAGCGGATGCGCCTTCCATTACCATGCTTAAACTAACTAATTGAGCTGCTCCAGCAAAGATAATTCCTGACATCGCAAGTGCTTTATAAAAAGATAAACCTGCATGAATTGCCATAGAGCCTGCTAAAATTGCCCATGGAATGACAGAAATTGACAATGGTAAAATATCCATTGCGCCACGTAAAAAGAGATAAGATGGCTTATTTTTTGGAAACCCAACCGTCTGATTAAGCTGAATATTCATATATAAAATCCAATATAAGAAGCATCTCTACAACATGCTTGATGAAGGCCGACTTATATTGAATAAAATTGCTGTAAATAATTTTTTAATAATTTAGTTATTTAGACTAGCTACATATTGAGTTGGTGTCACCCCCATAGCTTTTTTAAAGTGCCGATTGAAATGGCTTTGATCAGAAAAGCCACATTGCTGTGCCACCATTGCAATTTGGTTACCCTGTTTTAATAATTGCCTTGCTTTTTGTAAGCGTGCTTGCACAAGCCATGCATGAGGTGGCAAGCCCACATATTTTTTAAATTGTCTTAAGAAATGCCATGCGCTCAATCCCACCATGTTAGCCAGATCTTGCAAAGAAAAATTCGTTTCAGGCATCTCTACTAGTAATTCTTTAACTTTTAATATTTTGGAATATGCCTCTGGTAACTCACAAAAAGTGTGATTTGATTTACCATGTCGTTTCATTAGACAGGCTAAAGTAGACAAATACATTGTTTCTTTTAACAAGAAATTATCTTTTTGTTCTAATAAATCAAAAAGTAAACAAAGTTGTTGGGCCAAACCTAAGTCACGAATCACAGCTTGAGGAAACCATGGTGCCCCACGTGAATTTTCAAAAAAATCTTGGCTGACTTCTGCCAACATTTCAGGTGTGGGGTAAATCGCCCGATATCGCCAACCCGACTCAACAGCAGATGAGCCCGTATGAATCTCATCCGCATTTACTAAAATAATATCGCCTTTGGGAGCTACATGTAGCTGGCCCGTCCTAAAAAAAGACTGTGCGCCCTCTTCAATCACACCGATACAATACCCTTCATGAGTATGCTTCGAAAATTGTGTTTGGTGATAATGTGCTTTTAGTAACTCTAAACCGCCCAGCTCCCGCACATGCAGATAATCGGCTTGCTCCCGCTGCATAAATACGTCTCATCTATTCAATAAAAAAACCATAGCATGTTTTAAGAAACTGAATAGAATAAAATTGCTCTATAAAGAACAATATTTTTATTCGTTTATTCGGCTTTATTGATAGATTTTCCCATCATGTTTAAGCCAACCGCTTTCATGACGATTTTGTGGATCACGATGCGTCCAGTGTAATACACCACCTTTAGGGTTATATTCATATTCGCCATAAAACTCTACCACGTCACCTTTTTTCAAATTAGGGATTTTAGTTGCTAAATCAATATTATGCGCGACTAAAATTGAAAGACCATTTTTTAAAACAAGAATAATTTTCTGGTGTCTCGACCCATCATTATCATCTCTTAAAATTGCTTTTACTCGACCACTTCCCTGCACTTGAACATTACTTTGTCTCTGCTCATAAGCAGCTTTTATTGTGTCGAACTTATCATTACTTGATAGTGTAGTTTCAGTATGCTGAGCTTCGGGTATGGTTGATAATGGCGATTGATTCTGCTTATGCCCAGATAAATCCAGACCAAAATATGCAGCGATCAATAAAATAATGACACCACCAATACTAAGATTTTTTTTATTTATCATTATATACCCTCATTTTAGTTGAGATAAAAAAAGCCCCAAAGGGGCTTTTTTTATCGTGATACGAATTACTTCGCAGCAGCTTGAGCAGCAGCAACTTCTTCAGCGAAGCTAAGTTCTACTTTCTTCTCGATACCTTCACCAACTTCGAAACGTACGAAGTTAACAACAGTAGTACCAGTTGCTTTTAATACATCAGCAACTTTTTTGTCGTTGTCGATTACGTACATTTGACGATCAAGAGCAACTTCGTTCAAATATTTATCAACAGAACCAGTTACCATTTTTTCAACTATATTAGCTGGTTTGCCAGATTCTAACGCTTTCGCTTCAGCAATTTCTTTTTCTTTAGCGATAAGGTCAGCAGGAACAGCTTCAGCATTTACAGCAACTGGGTTGAATGCAGCAACGTGCATTGCAATACCTTTACCAGTATCAGCATCACCTGTATAAGAAACTACAACACCGATTTTTAAACCGTGTTTGTAGATAGCCAAGCTTTCGCCTTCAACGATTTTCGCGCGACGAACTTGGATGTTTTCACCGATTTTTTGAACAAGAGCAATACGTGCTTCTTCAACAGTAGCACCATCTTCAAGTTTCAATTCAGCAATTTTAGCCGCATCAGTTTCATTTGCAGCAAGTGCAGCAGCAGCAACTTTAGCAGAGAAACCAGCAAAGTTTTCGTCTTTAGCAACGAAGTCAGTTTGACAGTTTACTTCTAAAAGAATCGCTTTATTGCCTTCTTGAACGATTGTGATTGCACCGTCAGCAGCAATGTTACCTGCTTTTTTAGCAGCTTTTGCTTGACCTGATTTACGAAGGTTATCAATCGCTAATTCAACATCACCATTAGATTCTGTTAATGCTTTTTTGCATTCCATCATTGCAAGACCAGTACGGTCACGTAATTCTTTTACCATGCTCGCAGTAACTGCAGTCATGTTGTTCTCCTAAATACGGTAGAAAAATAAATCTTTTCAACAAAAACGGCCCAAAGAAACTCTGGGCCGTTTGCACTCTCGACGCTTAATTTGCCACCATTACATGTCGCAAAAATGACAAGCCTGCGTCAAAACGCATTAAGCCTCTGGAGCTTCTTTAGCAGCTTCTTCGCCTTTAGCTTGTGCATTTGCTTGTGATTGAGCATATTCTTTACCAGCAAGAATCGCATCAGCCATAGCAGAAGCATAAAGTGTAACCGCACGGATTGCATCGTCATTACCAGGAATAACGTAGTCTACGTTGTCTGGGTTAGAGTTTGTATCAACGATACCGATTACTGGAATACCAAGGTTTTTAGCTTCTTTAATCGCAATTGATTCGTGATCCACGTCAATTACGAATAATGCGTCAGGTAAACCACCCATGTTTTTAACGCCGCCTAAAGCACGTTCAAGTTTTTCCATCTCACGAGTACGCTCTAAAGCTTCACGTTTAGTAAGCTTAGCAAAAGTACCATCTTGAGATTGAGTTTGAAGATCTTTTAAACGGTTGATAGATTGGCGAAGAGTTTTCCAGTTCGTCAACATACCACCTAACCAACGGTGATCAACATATGGTTGACCCGCACGTTGTGCTTGTTCACGGATGATGTTAGAAGCAGCACGTTTTGTACCAACGAACAAAACTTTGTTCTTTTTGCTTGCTAATTGGTTAGCGAAGTTCAAAGCATCATTTAACGCAGGAACAGTATGCTCAAGGTTGATGATGTGAATTTTGTTGCGCGCGCCAAAAATGTATTGACGCATTTTTGGGTTCCAGAAACGTGTTTGGTGACCAAAGTGCGCGCCAGCTTGAAGAAGGTCACGCATACTTACGTTGTAATCTGCCATTTTCTATACCTTAAAGTTTGGGTTAGGCCTCCATATATCCGCATTCTCCACCCTTTTACAGGCACCCAGAGTAATGTGACGATATATGTGCGGATTTTTACCCCATCTATCAAAATTGTTCGTAAAAGATATTCACGAAAAGCATTTGATAAAATGGGCGGCTATTTATACCATAGACACTTGTAAATTACCAAAAGTTTTTAGAGATCATGAACAGTACTTATACAGCTCCACGTCGATTAATTAAAACTCCAGATGAAATTGAAAAAATGCGCATTGCAGGACGACTGGCGGCTGAAGTTCTAGAGATGATCAAGCCCCATATTAAGGCAGGTGTAAGTACACTTGAACTTGATACTATTTGCCGTAATCACATTGAAAATGTGCAACATGCTATTCCTGCCTGTGTCGGCTATGGTGGAGCTCCTGGGCGCCCTGCTTTTCAGCACTCTATTTGTACTTCGGTTAACCATGTTGTCTGTCATGGTATTCCTTCTGAAAATAAAACTTTAAAAAATGGCGATATTCTTAATATTGACGTAACTGTTATTAAAGATGGCTATCACGGCGATACAAACATGATGTATGTCGTCGGTGGCGAAACTTCTATTTTGGCTAATCGTCTATGTAAAGTTGCTCAAGAAGCAATGTATCGGGGGATGGCAACAGTTAGAGATGGTTCATATTTAGGTGATATCGGCCACGCAATCCAAAAATATGTAGAGTCAGAACGTTTTAGTGTAGTGCGTGAATATTGTGGTCACGGTATTGGAACTGTTTTCCATGATGAGCCTCAAGTATTACATTATGGTCAAGCTGGTACAGGAATGCGTCTGGAAGCAGGTATGACTTTTACCATTGAACCTATGGTAAATGCGGGCGTATGGCAAACTAAACTATTAGGCGACAAATGGACTGTTGTAACGAAAGACCATAAACTTTCAGCTCAATATGAACATACTATTTTAGTGACTCAAACGGGCATTGAAGTTTTAACTGCGCGCCCTGAAGAAGACTTATCTCGCTTCAACTAATCATTTAATTACATTTAATAAAAGGCTACTTTATGTAGCCTTTTATTATTTATTATGTATTTTTAATTAACAAATATTGCCAAATATAAACAATTATTTCAAAAAAATTACAATTATTAATTTTTAATAAACAATCATTTTAATAAAACGCGGTATGGTTGGCTCAATAAAAATCAGTAAACAAATGCCGGACATGGAGTCCATTTATGATGAAAAAGTCATTATTTTGTATGACAGCTGCCTTTTTTGCTCTGCCAACAGTCACCTCCGCCGCCTCTCCATATTTTAGCTTAAAAGATGGTGATGGCTTCAAACGTTTTTCAGTCTCTGCTGGTCCCTTATATGTCAAGCCTACAGGAAAAGCTCAACCTTTCAGAATTAATACTTCTGTTAAAGAGAATGAGAAATCCAAGGTTGGAGATATTAAAATCAAAACTATTCAGGACAATATTTCAGATGATAATAGTAATATTGTGCTTGAAAAACTTATTGACACTCTTGGTGGATTAGGTGCCGATAAAATTCCATCTTGGTTAAGCGGAACAGCTGAAGTTCGAGGTTTGAGTCAATGGGAGGCCGAGAATACGGGCTTAGAGGCGGATGATGTTACGACTTTAGGACTCATGAGCAATTACTTTTTTACAGATAACTTTTCATTGGAGTTAAAAGCTGGTATTCCCCCTAAAGTTGATCTACAGGGTAAAGGTAAAATTTATGCTCCTTTTTCAGCTACCGCTAAACCAGCGGGAGGAATTGCTGGTTCTATGGAGCTTAATAATAATCTTTTCATTACAGACCTTGAAGGACATGGCAGTGCTGCTTCAGCACGCGCCTGGACACCAGCATTTGAATTTCAATACCATTTTGGCAAAACTGGCGTAAATAAATTTAGACCTTATGTAGGCCTAGGTGTGATGTATGCCTATTTTAGCGAATTAGAAATGAACCCAGCGATTGAGAAAGACTTAGTCAATGCTGGTCATATGATCGTAAATATTAAAGATGGTAAAGCTGGAGCTGCTTTAGAAAGAAAAACTAGCACTGGTGACCCTAAAGTAGAACTGGAAGCATCTGATGCAATTGCACCTGTTGCGACCGCAGGCTTTACTTACGACTTTAATGACAAATGGTATGCCGTTGGCTCTGTCTCTTATGCCCATTTGAAAACAGATACGACCATTACAGTCAACGACGCCAAGTATGGTGAATTAATCAATGCAAAAGCGGATATCGAAATTAACCCAATTCTAGGTTACGCCGGTATTGGTTACCGCTTCTAAACTCAGCTAGATATAAAGCTATAAAAACTTATGCACGTTTTTATAGCTTTCTTTCACTTTACTCCACCTAGAAATTGCTTCTTTTTAAATCAAAATGCTAAAAAAATGAGCATTTTTTATAAAAACTATAGATAAACCAACCTTCTTACTCTCTGATTACTACTCCTCCATTTTTCGTGATCTTTTTTTATTATTTTATATTCACAAACTAACTCAATAAAATTAGAAAGTAATTTTTCCTTTTTAGTAAAATTCATTTTTTGGCACGCCCTTTGCTTTATTCATTGCATGATGAATCAATGTTGATTCAATGAATACACCAAGACGGCCAACGATGTCCGCTCTGATCGGTCTGCAGATAGGCAATAAATTGCCATGCAAATTAAAATTTCGTTCAGTTCAGGGGGACGGCGTATGTCTTCAAATGTAAATCTAGATGCAAAAAAAGCAACTGAAATTAAATTATTCAGTTTTTCAACTCCAGCAATGCGTGCCTTCCACATGACATGGCTCGCTTTCTTTGTTTGTTTCTTCGCATGGTTTGCGTGTGCACCATTAATGCCCGTTATTAAAGGTGAGTTTGGATTAACAAAAGATCAAATTGCCAATATTAATATTGCTGCCGTTGCTATTACGATTTTAGTTCGGCTTATTGTCGGACCACTCTGCGACAAATATGGCCCACGTATTACATACACCACTCTCCTGTTAGTTGGCAGTATTCCCGTATTTGGTGTAGCTGCTGCCAATAGTTATGAATCTTTTCTGTTCTTTCGCTTACTTATCGGTGCTATTGGTGCAAGCTTCGTAATTACTCAATACCATACAAGTGTAATGTTTGCTCCTAATATAGTCGGTACAGCAAACGCAGCTTCAGCTGGTTGGGGAAATGCTGGCGGTGGTGCAACACAAGCCTTAATGCCTTTATTGCTCGGTGCAATTGTGATGTTTGGTGTTGAACAAACCATGGGATGGCGCGTGGCACTAATCGTACCTGGTGTAATGATGGTTATTGTTGGCATTCTTTACTGGAAATTAACTCAAGATTGCCCTCAAGGAAACTTTAAAGAAGTTCGTGCACAAGGTATTGAGGTTGGTAGTGGTAAAAAAGGCGGTACGGCCATTTTAATGCAAGCCGCTCGTAACTATCGTGTCTGGATTTTATTTCTGGCATATGGTGCAAGTTTCGGTATTGAGATTTTTATCCATAACGTTGCAGCAATGTACTATGTTGATCAGTTTAAAATGGATTTAAAAACGGCTGGGTTAACTGCAGGAATCTTTGGTCTACTGGCATTATTTGCTCGTGCTCTTGGCGGTATCATTTCCGATAAAGTTGCACTCAAGAAAGGATTAGATGGTCGCACGAAGGTACTTGTACTTATGATTGTAGGTGAGGGTTTATTCTTAATACTCTTCTCACAAATGAATGCCGTTGCACTCGCAATTATCTCGATGACTATTTTTGCACTCTTTACACATATGGCGTGTGGAGCAACTTACGCACTCGTACCATTTATTGATCGTAATGCATTAGGTGGTGTGGCAGGAATTATTGGTGCAGGTGGCAATGTTGGTGCCGTCGCAGCAGGTTTCCTACTTAAAGGCTTGCTTGATGTTCAAACTTGCTTGTTTATTTTAGGGGGGCTGGTTATGGTCGCAGGCTGTAGCGTAATTTTAATTCGCTTCACAACCGAACATAAAGAAAAGGAACAAGTTCTTTTTGAACAAGCATTACTTGAACGTAATTCCGCAGCTTAATTCTTATAAGAAGCAGAGATCAAAATGATTTCTGCTTCTTTAATTTTCTCATCATAAAATATAACCCTTACGAACTTTTTAATTCTTCTTAAATATTCTTTCCAGACATATCGATATTACTCGATATATCTTCTACAATAAATGCTCACATTATTATAATTTTCCATTAATCATGACTAAAACTGGCAATCACTTTTCCCAGCCCCTCATTTATATGTTGATTGGAAGTGCAATTATTTTGGCACTTTCTTTAGGCGTTAGGCATGGTTTTGGACTTTATCTCGTACCGATGAGCCACGAATTTGGCTGGGGCCAACATGTTTTTAGTCTCGCGATTGCCATGCAAAACCTGATCTGGGGAGTCGTTCAACCTTTTACAGGCGCAATTGCTGACAAATATGGCAGTAAAATTGTGGTCGCGGTTGGTGGACTCCTTTATACCCTTGGCCTACTCTTAATGGCCTTTAGTTCAAACGTATTAATCTTAAATTTAAGTCTAGGGCTAATTATTGGTTTAGCTTTATCAGCAACCTCTTTTACGGTTTTACTGAGTGCAGTAGGTCGAGCTGCTCCACCAGAAAAAAGAAGTATGGCAATGGGGATTGCAAGTGCAGCTGGGTCTTTTGGTCAGTTTATTATGCTGCCATCTACCCTTCTCTTACTCAAAAATGTCGGATGGTCAGCAGCCTTAATGGTGAGTGCGCTGTTAATTGCTCTTATTATTCCGCTAGCGTGGATGTTAAAAGGGCCCAGCAATCAAACGCCAAAAGCAATTGCACAGCCTCAGCTCACATTTAAACAAGTGCTTAACATTGCCAGAAAACATAAGCCCTTCTGGTGGTTAGCTTTAGGCTTTTTAGTGTGTGGATTCCAAGTCGTCTTCTTGGGCGTGCATTTACCCGGCTATTTAATTGATCATGGATTTGATGCAACTACTGGTACTGTATTCCTCGCTTTAATTGGCCTATTCAATATTGTGGGAACCTATGGCGCGGGTTGGTTAGGCGACCGCTTCTCAAAACCTAAATTATTAATGGCGCTTTACGGTAGCCGAGGCATCGCGATCATTGCTTTTTTATTATTACCGTTAAGCACTTATACGGTATATGCTTTTGGCGTCATTATGGGCCTTTTATGGCTCTCTACAGTTCCCCTTACAAACGGCATTGTGGCAAATATGTTTGGGGTAAAATATCTATCGATGCTGAGTGGTATTGTGTTTTTCACCCATCAAGTCGGTTCTTTCTTTGGTGGCTGGCTTGGTGGCGTTAACCATGACTTAACAGGTAATTACAATGCGATTTGGTTATGTTCTATAGCCTTAAGTATACTAGGGGTAATCGTACATTTCTTTGTGAATGAGGAGGCTGTTATCCATGACGCATAATGCCTTACTTTTGAAAACAATTATGATTGCACTAATAAGCAGTTTTTTGGTTCTCTCCATCATTTTATGGAAACAGACACCTGATTTATTTGAATATTTCAACCAAGCGTTTTGTGCTCACTAAGATATAAAGTATATAAATAAATCTTTAAAACTGTCATAAAAATATAAAAATCGTATGATCTAATGAAAAGAAAAAAGCCCGAAAATTTAGTCTTCGGGCTTTTTTCTTAAAAACTTATTTAAAATCAAAACAAGCGATTCATACCGTTGAGCGCAGCTACGCGATATGCTTCAGCCATTGTTGGATAGTTAAATGTCGTTTCAACAAAATATTTCAAGGTATTGTTTGGGCTGTGCATAACTGCTTGCCCAATGTGGATAATTTCAGCAGCGTTATTACCGAAACAGTGAATACCTAAAATTTCCATAGTGTCACGATGGAAAAGAATCTTTAACTCACCCACTGTATCACCCGTAATTTGTGCACGAGCTAAATGGCGGAAAGAAGCTTGACCCACTTCATACGGAATTTTCTCTTCCGTTAATTCCTGTTCATTTTTACCAATTGATGAGATTTCCGGAATGGTATAAATACCCGTTGGGATGTCTCGTACTGGTTTAGCATCTTCACCACTCATGTTTGCGCCAGCACAGCGCCCTTGGTCATAAGCAGCCGAAGCTAATGAAGGCCAACCAATAACGTCACCTGCGGCATAAATGTTTTCAACTTCAGTCTGGTATTGATCATTTACTGAAAGTTGACCACGGTTGTTTGGAACTAATCCAACGTTCTCAAGACCTAAGCCTTCTGTATTACCTGAACGACCATTACACCAAAGAATCGCATCGGCTTTAATCTTTTTACCACTTTGTAAATGTAGAACAACGTGATCATCAAATGTTTCAAGATGGTCCATTTGTTCATTGTGGCGAATCAATACACCTTGTTCGCGTAAGTGATAAGACAAAGCATCAGCAATTTCATCATCTAAATAGCTTAATAGTTTTTGCTGTGTGTTAATCAAGTCAACTTTATGATCTAAACCAATAAAGATTGAGGCATATTCACAGCCAATAACACCAGCGCCATAAATGATGATTTTTTGAATTGAGTAATCAAGATCAAGAATTTTATCTGAATCGAATACGCGAGGATGGTCAAAATCAAGACCTTGTGGATGATAAGGACGGCTACCTGTCGCAATCACAACCTGTTTACAGATAATCGTTTCTTTAATGCCTTCATGACTGAAAACTAAAACTGTATTTTTATCTTGAATATATGCACGCCCGTGGAAGACACCGATCTTGTTACGATCATAAAAGCGTGTATGTGTATCAACTTGTTGTTGAATCACTTTATGGGCATTACGCAAAACTTGTTTCATGGTGAACTGTTTCCATTCACCTACTTTTTGAAACATTGGATCGCGTTGATAGCGAATAATACTAGAAACTGTTTGACGTAATGCTTTACTTGGAATCGTCCCTACGTGGGCACAGTTACCACCAAGTTGATCACGCACATCTACAATTGCAACACGCTTACCCGCTTTTGCAAGCTTCATTGCCGCGCCTTCACCTGCAGGTCCAGAACCGAGAACTACCGCATCGTATTTAACGAAATTCCCACTAACGACCTCTTTTTTACGTGGCATTGAAAGCTCCTTCCTCTCTTGAATGACCATATTTTATAATAGATTATGACTAATATGCGGTGAATTTATGTATTTCTCAACCCTATATTTCTGAATAACCACATTTATTATATGAATAGTTATTTTCCGCTATTAACTAAAGAACTTCGCTATAATACAATGTCAATGTCTCTATAAACGAGTGGAAAAGTTAAATATGTCAGAACACCGTAAACCTGAACAGGGTGTAAAACTTCGTGGCGCAGAAAAAGTCGCGAGAATTCCTGTAAAAGTTGTACCTACGGTTGAAGTGCCGCGTAAACCTGACTGGATTCGTGTCAAGATGACGGCACCAGAAGAAGTTCAGCGTATTAAAACGACTTTACGTGCTCAAAAACTCCATACCGTTTGTGAAGAAGCAGCTTGCCCTAACCTCCCAGAATGTTTTGGTGGCGGTACGGCAACATTCATGATTATGGGCGATATTTGTACGCGCCGTTGTCCTTTCTGTGATGTTGCACATGGTCGTCCAAATGCCCTAGATGCTGACGAACCTCGTCACATGGCGGAAACCATTTCCAATCTGAAACTCAAGTACGCAGTAATTACTTCTGTTGACCGTGATGACTTGCTTGACGGCGGTGCACAACACTTTGTGGACTGTATTAAAGAAGCTCGTGCACTTAGCCCGACTACATTGCTTGAGATTTTAGTACCTGACTTCCGTGGACGTATGGATATTGCTTTACGCATTATGACCGAATGTCCGCCAGACGTATTTAACCACAACATTGAGACTGTACCTCGCTTATATAAAGCAATGCGTCCAGGTTCAGATTATCAACATTCTTTAACCTTGCTCAAAATGTTTAAAGAATATTGCCCTGACATCCCAACAAAATGTGGTTTGATGGTGGGTATTGGTGAAACTGAAGAAGAAGTCATTGCATTACTTGATGACTTACGCGCTCACGATGTTGACTATGTCACTATTGGTCAATATTTACAGCCTTCTAAACAACACGCACCAATTGACCGCTTTGTAACACCAGAAGAGTTTGAACGTTATGCAGAGCATGGCCGCAAACTTGGTTTTAGAAATATTTGGTCTGCACCAATGGTTCGTTCAAGTTACTTTGCTGATCGTCAATACCATGGTGAACCAGTACCAGAAGTTCGTCGTAAAGTAGATCCAGCTAAAAAAATTGCTGTTCAAACCGTCGAAGCTTAATAAATTAAATATCTATAAAAGCCCTCTAACACAGAGGGCTTTTTATTTGTATAAGAAAATCAATAACATTTCTTGACAAATCAATAAAATAACGCCTTACACTTTCACTCAAAAATATCTTATACCTAAAAGTACGATATATCCCTGCTCTAGCATATACATCAATATTTGCGACATAAAAACTCAAATTTAAACAGCAACTAAACAGCTAGTTAAGCCTTAAATATCTCCTCGCTTTTGTAACGTCATCCACCTGAGAGCTTAGCTAGTAAGGAGCAAGTATGATTTTCCTACTCTTTATATTAAGTATTATTATTCAGCTTATTGCAGTATGGGCAATTTTCTATTTTAACTTAAATAAAGTTCTTGGTAGCGGTGTGGCCATTATTGTTGCCCTACTTTCGGCATTCTTGCTAACACCGTGGTCTCTGCTTTTAGGTATTCCAATTATTGCGCTCAGCATCATTATTTTAGTTGAACCATTACGGTTTAACCTGATTACCAAGCCTGCTTATAAGGCTTTAGCGAATTCAATGCCGAGCATTAGTACCACAGAACAAGAGGCTTTAGAGGCTGGTACCAGTTGGTGGGAAAAAGAGTTATTTATGGGAGCACCTGATTGGTCTCAATTTGAAAAGTATCCCTACCCAACGTTGTCAGAAGATGAGCAAAGTTTCATTGATAATGAAGTTGAATTACTTTGTAGCATGCTAAATGAATGGGAAATTCATCATCACTTAAAAGATCTTCCTCCTGAAGTTTGGCAATTTATTAAAGATAAAGGTTTTTTAGGACTCATTATTCCAAAGTCTTTTGGTGGTAAAGAATTTAGCTCATTCGCACAAAGTCGCATTATGAGCAAAATTGCTTCACGCTCACTCACCACCGCGGTGAGTTGTATGGTTCCAAACTCGTTGGGGCCGGGTGAGCTGCTCATGCACTACGGTACCGATGCTCAAAAGCAGCAGTATCTGCCTGGCCTTGCCAAAGGTGAAGAGATTCCTTGCTTTGGTTTAACCAGCCCAGAAGCAGGTTCAGACGCTGGTGCCATTCCAGATTCAGGCGTTGTTTGTTACGGCGAATATGAAGGTGCTCAAGTTCTTGGGCTACGCATGAATTTTTCTAAACGCTGGATTACGCTTGCACCAATTGCCACAGTCATAGGTCTTGCATTTAAGCTTTATGACCCAGAAGGTCTACTCGGTGATAAAAATAAAACAGAATACGGTATTACCTGTGCACTCATTCCTGCAAGTCATGCAGGCGTAAAAATAGGAGCGCGTCATTTTCCAGGTTCTCCATTTATGAATGGAACCGTAGAAGGAGAAGATGTTTTCATTCCAATTGACTGGATTATTGGTGGTCAAGAAAATGCTGGTAAAGGCTGGCGAATGCTGATGGAGTGCTTAGGCGTTGGCCGTGGTATTTCCCTTCCAGCCCTAGCAACCGCCGCAGGTGAAATGAGCTATTTAACTGTGGGAGCTTTTGCGAAAATTCGCCAGCAATTTAATATCTCTGTTGGTAAATTTGAAGGCGTACAAGAGGCAACCAGTGAAATTGCCAGCGATGCCTACATGCTTGAAGCATTCCGTTATTTAGTCACTTGTGGATTAAATCAAGGTGGAACACCCGCCGTGATGACCGCCATGGCAAAATACTATGCCACTGAAACGATGCGCAAAGTGGTTAATCATGGAATGGACATTGCCGGAGGACGTGCGATTCAACTTGGACCACGTAACTTCCTTGCACTCACCTATCAAGCAATTCCAATTGCAATTACAGTGGAGGGCGCAAATATTTTAACTCGTTCATTGATGATTTTTGGTCAAGGTTCAATGCGTTGTCACCCTTACCTTTTTGAAGAGTTGCAACTACTTCAGTCTGAAGATAAAAGCACTTCAGTCAAAAAATTCGATAATTTGTTATTTAAACATTTAGCCTATACCTTTAACCGAGGCGCAAAATCATTTGCTTATGGTTGGACAGGTGGTTCAAGCGATGCTCCTCAGTCAGTAGATCAATTTACTGCCAGTTACTATAAGACAATTAACCGTTTTAGCGCCAACTTTGCTTTGGTTGCAGATATGGCGCTTGGCTTACTTGCCGGAGACTTAAAACGCAAAGAAATGTTGTCAGGTCGTTTGGCCGATATTCATGCCCACCTTTTTATTTCTACTGCGATTTTAAAATTTTATGAAGCTGGCCAAAAAACTGAGGCTGAACAACTTCACGCTAAATTAGCTCTGCAAAAAGCTTTCTTGAATATTCAGGAAGCATTTTGGGGATTATTTGAAAACTTCCCAGCTAAACTTCCCGCAGCATTTGTGAAATGGATCTGTTTCCCTTTTGGTCGTGTAATTTCAAAACCCGATGATGAGTTAAAACAACAAGTCGCTGAACTTATGATGCAAGAGCACCCTTTCAGAGAGCAACTTAAACATCATGTGTTTTATTCAACTAAAGCCGATGATGTGACTGGACGTTTAGAACATGCCTTCCAAATTTTACGGACTCTTGAACCACTTTGGGATAAGTTTAAGAAAGCTGAATCTAAAGGGAAATTTAAAGGACTTACTTTTGAAGAGAATATTGCACAAGCTACAAAAGAAGGTTTCATTTCTGAAAGCGAGGCTCAGCAATTATTGCAATACAACGCAATTCGATTCGACAGCATGCTTACAGATGTTTTTGATGAACATTTAGATAAAGATCTTCCTTTATCTAACCCTCATCAAATTTAGTGACTGACGCCTCCACTAATTCACTATTGCAATCACTTGTGATTCGCATTAATTAATAAACAGCCATAAAAGCGTCAATCGACGCTTTTATTTTTAGGAGAAATTAATGTCTAAGCAAGATTACGAAAATGGATTAAAAGTTCGCACCGAAGTGATGGGAGAAGCTTTTGTAAAACGTGCGCAAGACAATACTGTTCCGTTTACCCAGCCATTGCAAGACTGGATTAATGAGCATGCATGGGGTTCAACTTGGCAACGTGAAGGCGTATTACCGCGCAAATATCGTTCATTAATTACTTTGGCAATGTTAACTGCACTTAAGTCACCAACTGAACTCAAAGGCCATGTTCGCGGCGCGCTCAACAATGGTTGTACAGTTGAAGAAATTCAAGAAACGTTATTGCATAGTCTGCCATATTGCGGTGCCCCTGCTACTCAAGAAGCCTTTCGAGCGGCTTTAGAAGTGATTCAAGAATATCAACAAAAATAACTTTAATATGAGCCAGCACTCTACTGGCTCTTTTTTATCTAATTTAATTTGATTGAATGCATTTGAAAATTACGATCATCAATCACGATAGCCTGACGACAAATGCCTTCTACTTCACGTTGCTTTTTAAAGACTGCCGCTGACATCGGTTCAAAACTATCAAAAAAGCAGATTTCATTTTGATCTATAGAATAGATCAGTGACTGATTTCCGATACCCTCTAAAGTGTCGTAATAGACAATGACCATTTTTCCATTTTGAATTGCAGCTTGAATATCCTGATAGCTTAACGCTGGGCTCGTTGGTATTTTCAATACATTTGCTTCTTTATAACTTATGCGCTCGCTTGGGCTAATATTTGGATCTTTATCCGAATAAAATGACACATCAAACCCAAATTTCTTTAAAGCAACAGCCAAGGCAATTGTATAGGTGCCGTCTTCATCGTATCGACAAATTTGAATCAGCTCGGAAATATCAATTTGAACCCCATGATGCCGAAGTACCATCCAAACCGCAAAAACACCGCTATTCGCTTCGAGGTTTGCCAAAGATTCGGGAATATTTAAGGCCATAATTTAAATCTAAAGTCGTAATTAAGTAGATAATAAACAAAACTGGATTGGCACTAAAAGCTTTTCGAAGTACAATGTTGCGCTAGTCGAGGGATGCTGCGACAAATGATCGGCACTAAAGATCAATTTGCCAGGCTCGACAATCGGTTAAACACTCGTTTTAACCAACAACGGCATCCGCGAACAGAACGATCCATACTATTTTTTTCCTAGGAGATCCTGATGAACGCGGTTAATGCTTCATTTACAGATTATAAAGTTGCTGACATCTCACTTGCTGACTACGGTCGTAAAGAAATCAAACTTGCTGAAGCAGAAATGCCAGCTTTAATTGGTTTACGTAAACGTTATGCAGCGTCTAAACCACTCGCTGGTGCAAAAATCCTTGGTTGTATTCATATGACCATTCAAACAGCGGTTCTTATTGAAACGCTTATTGAATTAGGTGCTGAAGTTCGTTGGACTTCATGTAACATTTTCTCAACTCAAGACCATGCTGCTGCTGCAATTGCTGCTCGCGGTATTCCAGTTTTTGCTTGGAAAGGCGAAACTGAAGAAGAATATATGTGGTGCCTTGAACAACAAGTTAATGTTAATGGTCAACCTTGGGATGCCAACATGATCTTGGATGACGGCGGTGACTTAACTGCTCTTGTTCATGACAAATATCCAGCTCTTTTAGAACGCATTCACGGTATTACCGAAGAAACCACAACAGGTGTTCAACGTCTTATCGAAATGTGGAAAGACGGTTCTTTGAAAGTACCTGCAATCAACGTAAATGACTCAGTTACTAAGTCTAAAAACGACAACAAATATGGTTGCCGTCACTCATTAAATGATGCAATCAAACGCGCAACTGACATGCTTTTGTCTGGCCGCCGTGCGCTTGTGATCGGTTATGGTGATGTTGGTAAAGGTTCTGCTCAATCTTTACGTCAAGAAGGCATGATCGTTCGTGTAACTGAAGTTGACCCAATTTGTGCAATGCAAGCATGTATGGACGGCTATGAAGTTGTATCTCCATACAAAAACGGCGTACAAACAGGCAAAAAAGAAGATATTAACCAAGACTTACTTGGCAACACTGACCTTGTTGTAACTACTACTGGTAACTACCACGTATGTGATGCTGCAATGTTAGATAGCTTAAAAGCTGGTGCAGTTGTATGTAATATCGGTCACTTCGACACAGAAATTGATACTGCTTATTTACGTGGTTACAAGTGGGTTGAAGTTAAGCCACAAGTTCACCAAGTTTATCGTTCTGAAGATGAAAATAACTACCTCATTCTTCTTTCTGAAGGTCGCCTTGTAAACCTTGGTAATGCAACTGGTCACCCATCACGCGTGATGGACGGTTCTTTTGCTAACCAAGTGTTAGGTCAAATTCACTTATTCCAAGAGAAATTTGCTGACCTTCCTGCAAACGAAAAAACTGCAAAAATTCGTGTAGAAGTTCTTCCTAAGAAACTTGACGAAGAAGTTGCTGCGGCAATGGTTGCAGGTTTTGGTGGTGTACTTACTCAATTAACTCAAGAGCAAGCTGGCTATTTAGGTGTTGCTGTTGAGGGACCATTCAAGTCTGACGCTTACAAATACTAAGAACTTAAGGGCAGACGGTGAACCGACTGCCCTTTTTTCTAAAAATATTGTTTCGCTGTTTACAAGGATTTGACATGACTAAACGTATACCCATTTCTTTTGAGTTTTTCCCACCGAAAACTGATGCCGGTGCTGAAAAACTTCGTATTGTTCATCAAGAATTACAACCCTTAAATCCAGATTTCTTCTCGATTACCTATGGTGCTGGTGGTTCTACTCGTGAACGTACTCTTGCTGCTATTGACGATTTCAATGGCAAAGGTACACCAGTTGCTCCTCACCTTTCTTGTATTGGTGATGATAAAGCGCGTATTGCTGAGCTACTCGACCTCTATAAAGCGCAAGGCATTAACCGTATTGTCGCTTTACGTGGTGATTTACCTTCTGGTCAAGTCGGACTGGGCGAACTCCCGTATGCTCAAGATTTAGTACGTTTCATTCGTCAGCATTCAGGTGATCATTTTCATATTGAAGTTGCAGCTTATCCAGAAATGCATCCTCAAGCTGAGAATCTTGACTCTGATATCCAACGTTTTATTGAAAAAGTACAAGCTGGTGCTAATGCAGGAATTACTCAATTCTTCTTTAATCCAGATTCATATTTTTATTTTATGGAGCGCTTAGAAAAAGCTGGAGTTAATATTCCGGTGGCTCCTGGCATCATGCCTATTACCAATGCCAGCAACTTAATTCGTTTTGCTGATGGTACTGGTGCAGAAATTCCTCGCTGGATTCGTAAACAATTACAAGCCTATGGTGATGACAGTGAGAGTATTAAAGCTTTTGGTCATGAAGTTGTTGTTAAACTATGTGAACGCCTGATTACAGGTGGTGCACCAAGCTTACATTTCTATTCAATGAATCAAGTCGAACCAACTCGTCAACTTGTCGTTGATCTTGGTTTAAATTAATTTTGTAAGGCGTACCCAATGAATCGTTTTTTTATCGAAACTGAACTTACAGTTGGTTCAACAATTCAACTAACTGAATCAGTATTTCATCATTGGGTGCGCGTTTTACGTGCACAATTACAAGAACAAGCTATTCTCTTTAATGGTCAAGGTGGTGAATATCTCGTGACACTGACCGAAATTAATAAAAAAAATGCATTTATCACGATTGAGAATTTTAACCCCAATAACCGCAGCGCTCCATTTAAAGCTATTCTTGGTCAGGTCATGAGTAAAGGTGACCGAATGGATTATGCCATTCAGAAAGCAACTGAACTTGGGGTAAGTCAAATTCAATTGCTTACAAGCGACCGCTGTGAAATGCGCTTAAAGTATGACCGAGATCAAAAAAAATTAGATCATTGGCAAGCTGTAGCAATTGCAGCTTGTGAACAATGTGGTCTTAACATCGTTCCAGAAGTGTTAGCGCCCATTTCTCTAAGTGAATGGCTAAGCTCTACTCAACTGCCCGCTTCAAAATTTGTTTTAGCCCCAGAAAAAGAACAAAAAGATGTATTAGCTGGTATACAACCTGAACTTGCCTTATTGATTGGACCAGAAGGCGGTTTAAGCGAAAATGAAATTACTCAAGCGAATCAAGCTGGTTTTATGAACTGGTGTATTGGTGACCGTGTTTTACGTACAGAAACTGCGCCTGTCGTTGCTTTATCAATTTTAAATTATCGGTTTTTATCCACCTAAGTTCATTGAACATTGATTAAATCGCTATTTAAAGTTAATTTACTTTTGTTGTATGAATAAAATTTTAAATTCTTTATTACTGATAAATCAGATTCTTTCTGTATATATGTAAAAAAATAGGATAGAAAAATCTTATGTCTGGGCTTCAGGAAGAATATTTACAGCATCAAATAAAAATTGAGCAGCTAAAACTTTCAATTCAACATATACGCTGGTATTTAATTAGCTTAATACTACTCTGTCTAATTTCATATGCTATTTTTGCGTATTATTTTTCAACTGCAATAACAATATTTACTTGGTCTATCGGCGTTACCGTCTTAACTCTTATTTGTTTATTATTTACTCCAAACATCTTACCGCACTACCGTACGACTAATTTTATAAAAAAAACAGATCTTATCCTGCAAGGTACTTGTTTCATTTCAGGTATTTTACTTGGGATAAACATTATAATTATTCATTTTTATCTTCCGCCCGAGTTAGTTTCAGTACCAGATACGCATATTTTAATTGCGTTGTTTATCACGTCAGCTCATATCATTGGTCTTACTTTTCTTACTCAACAGCCTCGATATTTTTATTTTCTGTTTATCCCAAGTACATTGCCCTTATTAATGGCTCAATTCACACACACACCTATTACTCAACTACCTTTTTATTTCGCATACAACTTTGCTTTTGTAGCAACGGTCTTTTGTGCTTACGCAACTCAACGTAACTATCAAAAGATCTCTCAACTATTATTTAAAAATAAACAGCTTGTTCAAATTTCAGATCAGCACACTCAGTGGGCTGAAGAGTTATGTGTACAGCTTCAACAAGAAGTGAATAAATCTAAAGATATTGAAGCACAGCTTCAGTTTAATAACCATTTGCTTGAACAAAAGGTACGTGAACGCACTTACGATCTCACCAAAATGAATGAGCAACTCGAAAACCATCACTACAATTTAGCTTTTGCACATGAAACGGCAGGTATTCGGCCTTGGGACTGGGATATTGAAAATCAAAAATTAGAAATTACGTTTTTCGATCAACAAAAGCAAACACAGACGACCGTTATTCATCTCAATAGCATTTTAGACCGCGTACATCCAAGTGATAAAAAACTTTTTGAAGAACGTTTAAAGCAACATCTGGAAGGAACTACAGATCATTTTAATATTAATTTCAGAATTTTACGTCGAGACGGTTCATGGCGATGGATTCAGGATGTGGGTCGTGTCATTACGAGAGATTCCAAAACACAAAAAGCGCTTCGAATGGTTGGTATGACCCGAGACATACATCAAGAGAAAAAAGATCAAGAACACTTACGACTATCGGCAATTGTGCTTGAACAAGCGGCGGAAGGCATATTTATCTTAGATGAGCACCTGAACTATATTGATATTAACCCTTACTATGAAAAATTAACTGGATTTTCTAAAACAGAACTTCTAAATAAAGAATTGTTTAGTATTACAATTAATCAAAAAGAACTCCAACAACAATTTCATACCTCAATTACCCAGCAGCTCCTCGAAACCGGAGAATATATGGGCCAATTTGATGAAAAGTTTAGTTCTGGTAAAAGTGTATATTTGTGGTTGCACATCAATGTAGTCAAAGATGAGTTCAATCAAATTACTAATTATATTGGATTTGCACGTGATCTCACTGAGCAAAAACGTCAAGAACAGCATCTATCTTATTTGAAAAATTACGATAGTCTCACCCACTTGCCTAATCGCCTTTACTATTACAATCAACTACATCAATATCTTGTAAATCCTTCATATAACATTAAAAACTTAGCATTAATACGAGTAAACATTGACCGTTTTCGCGCCTTCAATGAGTTTTTAAATAATGATAGTGGTGATGAACTTCTTAAACAGTTTGCACAAAGATTACGCTTAATCAATATTAATGCAATTTTGGTTGCTTATTTAAATAGTGACGATTTCGCAATTATTTATGAAATTTCTCCAATTCATCCAAATATTGAGCAATATTGCCAAAATATCTTACAAGCACTTAACGCACCTTTTTATATTGATAATCACGAATATTTTATTACGGCATCTATCGGTGTTGCATGCTTTCCTGAGCATGGCCGACAAATTGATCATCTTAACAACCATGCAGAACAAGCACTTTCAGAAGCAAAACGCTTAGGAGGCAATACCATTTCTTACTATTGCAATAAAGCAGAACATCCCTATAAAACTGCTGACTTAGAACAAGAGTTACGTAAGGCCATTCAAAATAATGAATTTGTCATTTATTACCAGCCCAAAATTAGTCTACAAGATCAATTAATTATAGGTTTTGAAGCATTAATTCGTTGGCAGCATCCCGAAAAAGGATTAGTCATGCCAAATATGTTTATACCTTTTGCTGAGCGTAGTAGCCTGATTTCAGATATTGGCAAAGTCGTTTTAGATAAAGTTGGAAAACAATTACAAGAATGGAAAAATGCAGGCTACGCAAATATTCAAGTCTCTGTAAATATTGTTGCCCAGCAAATACATCGAGGCTTATTACTCAATGATATTGATGAAATTTTGCAGAAATATAATATACAAGGTGCAGATCTCGAACTTGAAATTACTGAGTCAGCCCTCTTGGATAATACTGATAACGTCAAAACGTTATTACATGCGATAAAACAACGAGATATTTCAATCGCCCTAGATGACTTTGGTACTGGTTATTCCTCTTTGGCGTATCTGACAGAATATCCAATTGATGTATTAAAAATTGACCGTGCATTTATTTCTAAAATCGGTGATCACAAACAAGAAGCCATTGTAAATGCCATGATTGCGATGGGTAAAAGTATGGGGCTTAAACTGGTTGCCGAAGGTGTAGAAACAGAGGAACAAGTTGCCTATCTACAAAAACAGCAATGTGATTTTTTACAAGGCTATTTCTTTAGTCGTCCTATCCCAGCTGAGCAGATTATTCCTTATCTACAAACAAATTCTCATATTTCTTAGTTGTTCAAACGGTCGATTTTTACATATGCTGCTTTTTCCAAAAATGAGCGTTTTTGACTGTGAGAAATAAAGAAGTAGTGTTATATTCTTTAGCATTTAGCTCACTACAGGGCTATTGGCAATTCGTCTACTATTCTCTTAATTGATAAAAATTAAAGCATAGTAAAAGAACCGAGTTGCCTTCCCCTGAATGAGTGATTTGACTAGTTTGCTTTTTTGTATCAAATAGAGACTCAGATGGACGATCAATCTTTAAAACAGGCCGCTTTAAATTACCATGAATATCCAAACCCAGGGAAAATCAGCGTCACCCCAAGTAAGCAACTTGTCAACCAACGAGATTTGGCTTTAGCCTACTCACCCGGAGTTGCTGCGCCATGTTTAGAGATTGAACGTGATCCTTCAACTGCTGCTAAATATACAGCACGCGGAAACTTGGTTGCTGTAGTCACTAACGGTACCGCTGTTCTTGGTTTAGGTAATATTGGCCCATTGGCTTCTAAACCTGTAATGGAAGGTAAAGGCGTTCTCTTCAAGAAGTTCGCTGGTGTTGACGTATTTGACATCGAAATTGCAGAAAACGATCCAGATAAAATCGTCGATATTGTTGCCTCTCTTGAGCCAACTTTCGGTGGTATCAACCTCGAAGACATTAAAGCGCCAGAATGTTTCTATATTGAAAAGAAACTTCGTGAACGTATGAAAATTCCTGTATTCCATGACGATCAACATGGTACAAGTATTATTGTAGGTTCAGCTTTGCTTAATGCATTGCAACTTGTAAATAAGAAAATTGATGAAATCAAAATCGTAGCTTCAGGTGCAGGTGCAGCAGCACTTTCATGTTTAGACTTGCTTTGTGCGCTTGGTGCTAAAAAAGAAAATATTATTGTTGCCGATTCTCGTGGTCTATTAACGACTTCTCGCGAAGGGCTTGATGAATCTAAAAAACGTTATGTTCAAGATATTACAGCATCCCAGCTTCATGAAGTAATGACTGGCGCTGATATGTTCTTGG
This sequence comes from Acinetobacter sp. IK31, assembly GCF_035615195.1. Taxonomy (NCBI): domain Bacteria; kingdom Pseudomonadati; phylum Pseudomonadota; class Gammaproteobacteria; order Moraxellales; family Moraxellaceae; genus Acinetobacter; species Acinetobacter sp. IK31. The sequence continues at coordinate 130,375 of NZ_JANBOB010000030.1, forward strand.
GTCTTTCTGCTGCTGGTATTCTCACCAAAGAAATGGTGAAACAGATGGCTGAAAACCCTATTATTTTTGCTTTGGCAAACCCAGATCCAGAAATTTTACCTGAACATGCACATGAAGTACGCTCTGACGTGATTATGGCAACTGGCCGTTCTGACTATCCAAACCAAGTAAACAACGCATTATGTTTCCCATACATTTTCCGTGGTGCACTTGACGTTGGCGCAACTACTATTAATGAAGATATGAAAATTGCATGTGTACATGCAATTGCGCGTATGGCTCATATTGAAGCTGACGCAGCAACATATGGTGAAAAATCTGCTTCATTCGGTCGTGACTATTTAATTCCACGCCCACTTGATCAACGTTTAATTTTAGAAATTGCACCAGCTGTGGCTAAAGCTGCAATGGACTCAGGTGTAGCAACTCGTCCTATCGAAGATTTCGCTGTGTATCGTCAAAAATTGTCTGAGTTTGTGTATAACTCTGCATTCTTGATGAAACCAATTTTTGCTCAAGCAAAAGCTGATCCTAAACGCATTGCATATGCGGAAGGTGAAGACGAACGCGTATTACGTGCAGTACAAATTGCTGTTGATGAAGATTTAGCTAAACCAATTTTAGTAGGTCGTACGGCTGTAATTGAAGCAAATATCAAAAAATTAGGCCTACGTTTACAACATGGCGTAAATATTGAGATTGTAGATCAAGAACAAAACCCAATGTATGAAGAGTTTTGGAAAGACTACTATCAAACAATGCAACGCAAAGGCATCACTGTTGAATATGCTCAACGTGAAGCTCGTCGCCGTTCAACTTTAATTGCATCTCTACTGGTTAAATTCGGTAAAGCAGACGGTATGTTATGTGGTACTTACAGTAGCTATAACATTCACCTTGACTTTGTACGCAATGTTATCGGTCTTAAAGAAGGCATGAATAACTTCTTCACATTAAATGCATTAATGCTTGAAGATCGCAACTTGTTTATCGCAGATACCTACGTAAACACTAACCCGACTGCTGAACAACTTGCTGAAATGACTATTTTGGCAGCTGAAGAAGTACGTCGCTTTGGCATTACTCCACGTGTAGCTCTGCTTTCTCATTCAAGTTTTGGTAGCGATCAAACCGATTCAAGCGCTCAAAAAATGCGTGAAGTTTACCGTATTTTATCTGAGCAAGCTCCTGAGCTTGAAGTTGAAGGTGAAATGCATGGTGATGCAGCATTAGACGAAAATATTCGTCAATTTGCGTTCCCAGGTTCGCGTTTTAAAGGTTCTGCAAACTTGCTCATTATGCCAAATCTAGATGCAGCAAATATTTCATTTAACTTGTTAAAAGCAACTTCTGGTAACAACGTTACCATTGGTCCAATTTTGCTTGGCGCAGCAAAACCAGTTCATATTTTGACACCGACAGCAACCACTCGTCGTCTTATTAATATGACTGCTTTAACTGTTGCTGAAATCCAGCAATTAGAAAAATAATTTAGAAAGAGCTTTTTACGAAAAGCCTGTCTAATGACTTGAGAAAACCTCTATTCTGTAGCATGATTGCTTGAAGAATAGAGGTTTTTTCATGCAAGTGTATTTAGTAGGCGGTGCCGTCCGAGATTCTCTACTTGGGCATCCCTATCAAGAAAAAGATTATGTTGTGGTCGGAGCAACACCTGAACATATGCTCGCCCAAGGTTTTCAACCTGTAGGCAAAGATTTTCCTGTGTTTCTTCATCCTAAAACTAAAGAAGAATATGCACTTGCACGTACTGAACGAAAGTCCGGTAAGGGCTATCACGGTTTTCAGTTTTTTACCGATACCACAGTAAGTTTAGAAGAAGATTTAATTCGTCGTGATTTAACCATCAATGCCATAGCAATGGATCAAGATGGTAAATTATATGATCCCTATGGCGGTCAGACTGATTTAGAAAATAAAACCTTACGACATGTTTCAGAAGCTTTTGCTGAAGATCCTTTACGTGTTTTACGTGTCGCACGTTTTGCAGCTCGATATTCTTCATATGGCTTTCATATTGCACCTGAAACCTTACAACTCATGCAAACGATGGCGGAATCAGGTGAACTTGACGCCTTAACACCAGAACGTGTGTGGAAAGAAACGTCACGCGCTCTTTTAGAAGATCATGCAGATATTTATTTTCAGACATTACGGGATTGCTGTGCGTTAAAACACCTTTTCCCTGAAATTGATGCTTTGTTTGGTGTACCACAGCGTCCCGAATACCATCCCGAAGTAGACTGCGGCATACATACCCTCATGTCTTTACAGCAAGCGTGTAAGTCAAACTACTCGCTTGATGTTCGGTTTGCTGTTTTAGTACATGATTTGGGTAAAGCATTAACTCCAGCTAACGAACTTCCTCGCCATATCATGCATGAAGAACGCGGAGTGAAACCCGTTACCGAATTATGTGAACGTTTAAAGGTTCCAACTCAAACTCGACAGTTGGCTTTATCGGTGTGTAAAGAACACTTAAAATGTCATCAGATTATGTCGTTAAAACCAGGAACTGTATGGCGTTTATTACAACGTCTTGATGTATTACGTCGTCCTGAGAGAGTGGAAGCTTTTGTGCAGGCATGTGAGTGCGATGCTAAAGGAAGACTAGGCTTAGAAGATCGTCCCTATCCTCAAGCTCAATATATGTTAGATGCAATGCAAGTGGTTCGCTCTATTAAAGTTCAGGACTTACCAGAGAACATTAAGGGTGCTGAAATTGGTGAAATGTTAATTCAATATCGCATTGATGCTTTAACTGAGTTCAAACATCAACATCAACCCCCTACACATTCTTAATTTAAGCCAATAAAAAAGCCTCATTACGAGGCTTTTTTGTCTCTATTGTTTAGGTAACGGTATAAATTGAGATTGACTATTTTGGTTTTTTCTTTCACCAACTGTTACCACAAAGTTTTCTTGCTTCCCAGCTCGCTCAATCATTACATTAATTTCGCTATTAGGCGCTTGTAATGCAACATAATTAATCAAATGAGATGCCGAAGTGATTGGTTGATTATTTACCTGAACAATCTTATCACCGACTTTTATACCGGCTGAAGCTGCTGGCCCATTTTTCAAGACATCTGCAACCAAAACACCAATTTGTTGTTTCGGTGCTAATACATCTTCTTGTGTAGGTGGCACTAAACTAATGCCTAACCATCCACGTACAACACGACCATCTTTCAAAATCGAGTTTAATACTTGTTGGCAGATTTTAGCTGGAATTGCGAAACCAATGCCTAAAGAGCCACCTGACTGAGAGAAAATAGCGGTATTTACCCCAATTAAGTTACCAGCGACATCAATTAAAGCTCCGCCTGAGTTACCTGGGTTAATTGCAGCATCTGTTTGAATGAAATCTTCATAGGTATTGATGCCTAAATCGGAGCGTTCGGTAGCAGAAATAATACCTTGAGTTACCGTTTGCCCTACTCCAAATGGGTTACCAATCGCCAAGACAACATCACCCACTTCATTCCCACTCAACTTAAATGGCAATACAGGTAATTTATCTAAATCGATTTTAATTACAGCTAAATCCGTATCTGGATCTGTTCCAACAATAGTTGCTTCTGCACGGCGTCCATCACGTAATGCAACTACAATTTGGTCGGCCTGAGCAATTACATGATTATTGGTAAGAATATAACCATCAGCACGTACAATAACCCCAGAGCCTAGACTATTTTCATTTTGCTGTTGTTGTTCAGGAACCTGATTTCCAAAAAATTCGCGGAATACTGGATCACTTAACAATGGATGATTTTGTTTAACTTTCTGGGTCGTAAAAATATTGACGACTGCTGGAGCTGCAACTTTTACCGCTGCACTATAAGACACCACCCCACCCGTTCGTGAAGTATTAACCAGTGGTTCAACTTTCTCGGCAGGCATTTGCACCCCATCAACTGCAACAGTTGGTTTCGGCTGATGGTATTTTTGCCATGCAATAAAACTGGCAATTACAATAATAAGTAACACCCAAGGTAACCATGTAAAGGTGCGGCGCACGTTCATATCCTCTACGCAAAGAAGTTTTTAATTAAATTAATATATTGAACAAAAAGAGTTTTCAGTTAAGCATTTTAAATTAAATATGTCGATATACATAAAAAACTCAAAAAAGATTTGTCTAGCTTTAGTTACACAACAAAATATGTTTCTATAGCTTTAGCAATTATTTACTACTCAATTCAGGAAATATCATGGCGAATTTGCATGAAATTATTCAGTGGTGCGACCAAACCTTAAAAGCAGCAGAATTTAAAGATTACGCACCAAATGGCCTGCAAATTGAAGGTTCAACTGAAGTAAAACGTATCGTTTGTGCCGTTACTGCGTCAGAAGATGCAATTGATGCAGCGATTGCTCAAAATGCCGATCTATTACTCGTACATCATGGTTATTTTTGGAAAGGCGAACCGTACCCAATTACAGGAATGCGAGGCAACCGCATTAAAAAACTCATTCAAAATAATATTTCACTCGTGGCTTACCACCTGCCTTTAGATGCACATCCAAGTTTGGGTAACAATGTCGCCATTGCAGAAAAATTGGGCTTACACCATTTAGAGCCACTCGATTTAGCCGAAAAGCATCCAATTGGAAATATTGGATATTTAGAGCAAGCTGTTTCTATTGAAGAGTTTAAATCAAAATTACAAGATAGCTTTGATTTTAAAGTAATTCATTTACCAGCCGAGAAGCAAAGCATTCAAAAAGTAGGCTTTTGTACGGGTGGCGCGCAAGATTTTATTGCTAAAGCGGCTTTGCAAAATTGCGATGCTTATATTTCAGGTGAAGTCAGTGAACGGACTTTCTATGAAGCAAAAGAATTAGGCGTTCACTATTTTGCATGTGGTCACCATGCAACTGAACGCTACGGAGTTCAACGTTTAGCCCAAGCAATTTCAAAACAATTTTCAATTGAATCTGAATATTTTGAATTGAATAATCCGATTTAATTAAGTCTTTTTTTCAATCTGTGTTATGCGTATTAATTAGATCTTTATTGTGTATAGTTCTTTAAAACGATGCCCTATTGTGAACAGAATCATTTACAATAGAGCCACTTAATTGTATAACCCAGCAAATGCAAGGAATAGGAACATGACAACCATTACTTTACCTGCACTTCCATATGGCTATGATGATTTAGCGCCACATATTAGTAAAGAAACTTTAGAATACCATCACGATAAACACCACAATACCTATGTTGTTAACTTAAACAACTTAATCAAAGGAACTGACCTTGAAGGTAAAACTTTAGAAGAAATCATCCAAGCAACTGCTGGTGATACATCTAAAGCTGGTATTTTCAATAACGCTGCTCAAGTTTGGAACCATACATTCTATTGGAATTCTATGAAGCCAAATGGTGGTGGTAAGCCTACTGGCGCAATCGCTGCTAAAATTGACGAAGCTTTTGGTAGCTACGAAAAATTTGCAGAAGAATTTACTGCTGCTGCAACAACTCAATTCGGTTCAGGTTGGGCTTGGTTAGTTGCTGATGAAGTAAACGGTAAATTATCTATTACTAAAACTTCTAATGCAGACACTCCGCTTGCACATGGTCAAATTGCTGTATTAACAATTGACGTATGGGAACATGCTTACTACATCGATTTCCGTAACTTACGTCCTAAATACATCGCAACTTTCTTAGAAAGCCTTGTGAACTGGGACTATGCAAACGCGAAACTTGCAGGTCAACCAGCTGGTGTAGAGAAATAATTTTATTTCTTTATAAAAAACCACCCTATTTTGGGTGGTTTTTTTATTTTTAATACTAAAAAAGCATATTAATCAAGCAAACGATTCATTTTCTTTAATATTCTTATTGACGCTTTTAGATTTCATCCATAAAATGCGCATCAGATTCTCCAATAGCTCAGTCGGTAGAGCGACGGACTGTTAATCCGCAGGTCCCTGGTTCGAGCCCAGGTTGGAGAGCCATCTACTAATCTCCCATAGCTCAGTCGGTAGAGCGACGGACTGTTAATCCGCAGGTCCCTGGTTCGAGCCCAGGTGGGAGAGCCAAGATTCTAAAAGCCCGCATCTATTGCGGGCTTTTTCTTTTCTAATCATTTAAAGTTTTGCTATTATTTTTAATAAAATCAATGTTTCGAATATTTTTAAACCAAACGATTAGATATTCTCACTAATTCCATTATTAAGACTTGACCCAGCCCCCTTTCCTGCCTAAAATCCTTTTCCAGATTCTCCAATAGCTCAGTCGGTAGAGCGACGGACTGTTAATCCGCAGGTCCCTGGTTCGAGCCCAGGTTGGAGAGCCAAGATTCTTAAAAACCCACTCATCATGAGTGGGTTTTTATTTATATGATGCCTTCACATGTTCGAATCGAGTCACTTATTTTTTATTGTTTTAGGTTGCGTAAGCACCTGCATTTTTCTTGTTATTTGTTTACGTCCGTATTTATTTCCAAAACAAAAATTCTTTGCTCGTCCTGTCATTACCAACTTTGAAACTCAAATGTTTATCCGTTTAAAACAAAGTTTTCCAAGTTATCATGTTTTAGCACAAGTGGCTTTTAGCGCTTTAATTACCAGTAAGGACTATAAAATTCGTAGTCAGTTCAACCGTAAAGTTACTGACTTTGTTGTGCTTAATGACAAGATGGAAGTAATTGCCATTATTGAGTTAGATGACCCTTCTCACCTTGAAAAAGCGGAAGAAGATCGTATTCGTGATCAAATGCTCACAGAAGCAGGTTACCTTGTAAAACGCTACACAAGTATTCCGACTGTACGTCAGCTACAGAAGGATATTCATTAGAACGCTAGTGTTATTTCTTTTCAGAATTTGCTGCTTCTTTCTCAGCTATTCTTTTTGCCATTTCTAGACGTTGCTGTTCATATTGTTTTTTAGTTTTAGCATCACTTTTTGCAGCCAAGAAAAGAATTCCAATAATCAGAAAAGGAATAAGTAAACCTAATCCCATTAATAGCCAAGGAACAGATTTTTTTTCAACAGTTGGCTGGCTCATAAGTGCTTCAAACTCAAACGGTATCGATTTCAGAATGCGTAACAATATAACAAAAAAAGGGCCCTCTTTAGGACCCTTTTAACTTGAATATTTTAAATACAAAAAATTATTGTGCTACTCCAGTACATTCTTGTTTTCCACTTGCATCAATTATCGATGGGTCTACAACAGCATTTGTCTTAGCAGGCATATTCGTTTGTATAAATTGATAGATATCAGCATTTTTACAAACAATGGCTTGGGTATGTGTCGCATTTTCTACTAGATCTAGTTTAATGTTAGGTGAACCCAAACTTACCAGTCCAGCCACCATCATTTGAGTAATTGGATAAGGGACATTGGTATCAAGCTTACCTTGAGCAATATATACAGGTTTATCTAAACGTTTTGTACCAGGCTGACTTGCGAGTAGAAATTTCTGAACAGTCTCATTTGACTTAAAATTATTAGCATCAAGTCCGGGATAATCCATAACTTTTTTATCTGGGTTATCAATCATAAATCTAATAATATCTTCTTTAAATTTATTAATTAGACTAAGGCTCGGATCAGCACTATCTAAACACAGACCATTTTCTCCAGTACTTCCTTCTGCAAACTCAGCTAAAGGCTTTGTTCTTGTTTGAAATATATCTCTATATTCAAACCGTGGTTCATAGGCTTTAATACCAACACCAGTTAAAGCTGCATAAGCTAGCAGGGTCGCATAAGAGTCAACAGATACTCTTTTATCTAAAGCTACATTACCTGCAATTTCTTGCTGCTCAATTAATGCTAATGCATTTGGTGCCACATCAAGAATAATTATTCCCAAGCTCGATGCAGGCGCGCCTGCAACCGCACCTTTATATGTTATATCTGTATTTGCATATTCAGCAGTTCCTATAGATGCCTGACCTCCTTGTGACTGACCTATAGACATCCAATCACCATTTAACTGAGTACCATAATGATCTTTTGCTGCTTTAACAGCGGCTAATGCTGATTTAGCTTCACTATCTAAATTAAGATATGGATGGATTCCTTTTGTACCAAGACCTTCGTAATCTGGTGCCACAATCACATAACCAGCTGCCAATAATGTATCCGCTAGAATTTTGAAGCGTGGATTAATCGTATTGTTGCTTGGGGCACAACTATCCCCTACGCCTACTGTGCCGTGCTCCCATACCACTACGCGATACCCATCCTTAGGCTGAGTCGCTTTAGGAAACATCACTAGCGCCGTTGCTTCAGCAGTTTTCCCTTGTACATTGACCATGTTATAAGTCATGACTTTTATAGATGAAGCACCCTCTAAACTATCCTTAGAATAGGCTTTTTCAGAAATATATGTTTTATCAGGATTTACGCCAATAAAGTCATTATCATCGTCATTACATGCTGCAAGAAATAATGCTGAAACCGATAATGTTATAGCTAAAGCAATTTTTGACCGTTTCATAAAATATCCTTTTTATGTTATGTGTTATTTATTCCGCATATTTTTATGCACAAATATTAAGACATAAAAAAAGTGCTCTGCATAGAACACTTTTCAACCTTACGGTCATTTTTACTATATGAAATTTAAAACTATTCCCAGAAAAATGATTAATCCAACCCAGCGATTGTGACGGAATGCCCAAAAACAGACTTGAGGGTTGCGGTCTTTAGTTTTAATTGTTTGATATATAAAATCGAATGCAACAACAATCAAAGCAATGATCGCCCATGGAAATAAAATATTTTCTAAATACAGTGCCGAACCAATCAAAACAAGACTGGTTGCTTGTAAAAGCGCAATAATCTGGATGTCATATCGACCAAAAAGAATAGCTGTAGATTTCACACCAATCTTTAAATCATATTCACGGTCAGTAATGGCATATTGAGTGTCATAAGCGACTGTCCAAGCTAGATTACCAAAATAAAGAAGCCAGCACGTTATATCTAAAGGCTTACCCATCGCAGTAAATGACATCGGAATTCCCCAAGAAAACGCCATACCTAAAACAACTTGAGGTAAGTGCGTATACCTTTTCATAAAGGGATATATAAATGCCAAAACCAAACCACCTAGTGCACAATAGAATGTCGCTATAGGTAAAAAAAACAAAGTACAAGCACTAGCAAATACTAGAGCTAAAAATACATATATTGCTTCTCTCGGACGAATTACCCCAGTTGCTAATGGACGTGTTTTAGTGCGTTCAACATGTGCGTCTACTTTACGGTCCGCAAAGTCATTAATGGCACAACCAGCAGCACGCATAAAAATTGTACCTAAGACCATTGCCAAAAGAATATGCAATGGCGGCATTCCTTCTGCCGCAACCCAAAGTGCCCACATGGTTGGCCAAAAGACCAGTTCTGTTCCAATCGGCTTATCAAATCGACATAGATAATAGTATGCTTCTAAACGCTGACGCCATGTGGTATCTGTTGCAGTCGTCATAGTAGTTCCTTGTCGTTCTGCTGATTTAAAAAAGCTTCAAAAGCCGGTAAGAATGTTTCTTGAACAATAAATTTACACCCATGCCAAGTATAGCAACTTTGTCGCGTCCACCCTTCTGGCAAACGAATGACACGGCGGTCACAAAGTGGTGTCGTTCTTTGAAATAGGAAACGTCCAATCGGCTTAGAACCAATGTGCTGAAATATGCGGGCTTTTTTTTGTAGGCTTAGAATAGGAAAAATACTTTTTGCTTTCACCCATGGCTCTACCTCACTGCCATATAAATAAGTCTCGCGCACCCATGAGGTGTGAGTATGAGGTATATTCATCCATTGGCTATCTGCAAAAGTTAAACGCTGAAAGTGTTCTTTAAAAGGTTTTACACTGAACTGGCCATCACCAAGATCAGTCAATTGTTGAGTCAGAGAACCGGACGCATACAACCATGTTTTCAACTCAGGATTTAAAGTCTTTTCCTGTTTAAGTACTGGTTGCCGTTTACGCATAATCTGCTCACATGAAAACTCGCACTTAGTTTACCCCAATTTTTTGATAAAAAACGTAGAGAATTCAATCAACATTCTGAGCAATAAAAAAGCCTGCATAAGCAGGCTTTTTTACAAAATACGTATTACAAGCTGTAGTACATATCAAATTCAACTGGGTGAGTAGTCGTGTTAAGACGACGGACATCTTCAGTTTTAAGTTCGATGTATGCATCAAGCATTTCTTTAGTGAACACGCCGCCTTTTAACAAGAATTCGTGATCTGCTTGAAGTGCTTCAAGAGCCATATCTAAGCTATGAGCAACTGTTGGGATTTTTGCTTCTTCTTCAGGAGGAAGATCATACAAGTTCTTATCAGCAGCTTCGCCCGGATGGATCTTGTTTTGAATACCGTCGATACCAGCCATTAACAATGCAGCGAAACCTAAGTACGGGTTCATCATTGGGTCTGGGAAACGAGCTTCGATACGCTTACCTTTAGGGCTAGAAACGTATGGAATACGGATAGACGCAGAGCGGTTACGCGCTGAGTAAGCAAGCATGATTGGTGCTTCGAAGTGAGGAACCAAACGCTTGTATGAGTTTGTAGATGGGTTTGTGATTGCATTCAATGCACGAGCATGCTTGATAACACCACCGATAAAGTACAATGCCATTTCAGAAAGGCCTGCATATTCATCACCAGCAAACAAGTTCTTGCCATCTTTAGAGATAGACATATGAACGTGCATACCAGAACCGTTATCACCTACCATTGGTTTAGGCATAAAGGTTGCAGTTTTTGCATATTGGTGCGCAACGTTCCAAACAGCATATTTGAACTGTTGAACTTCGTCAGCTTTGCGTACAAGTGTATTGAAGCTCACACCAATTTCTAATTGGCAAGAAGCAACTTCGTGGTGATGCACTTCTACACGACCTGGGCCCATGATGTCTTCGATTTTCGCACACATTTCTGCACGCATATCTTGTGAAGAATCAACCGGAGGAACTGGGAAGTAACCGCCTTTAACACGTGGACGGTGACCAGAGTTACCTGACTCGTAATCTTTACCAGTAGACCAAGCAGCTTCTTCAGCGATTAATGTATGACGAGCGCCAGACATATCGATGTCCCACTTCACTTCGTCAAATACAAAAAATTCTGGTTCTGGACCAAAGAATGCAGTATCACCGATACCTGTAGATTTTAAGTATTCTTCTGCACGGCGAGCAATCGAACGTGGGTCACGCTCGTAACCTTGACCAGTTGAAGGTTCAATAACGTCACAAGTCACAACAACAGTTGGTTCAGCAAAGAACGGGTCAACAAAACCAGTTTCTGCATCTGGACGTAAAATCATGTCAGATGCTTCAATACCTTTCCAACCAGCGATTGAAGAACCATCAAACATTTTACCGTCTTCAAAAGTATCTTCATCAATAGAATCAGCTGGGTAAGTCACGTGCTGTTCTTTACCCTTAGTATCAGTAAAGCGAAAATCGACCCATTTTGCGCCACTTTCTTGTATGAGTTGAAGGACCTTGTTCGCCATGCTCATTTTGCTCCAATGAAATTTTGTTGCACTTGTTAAGTGCGTGTTAATTGCTGGTATTTATAAAGCAAATCTCATACCAACTTTATAAGACTTACCTAAAACATTGAATTGCTTATAACTATCCATGATTTAGGTCCCTTGTCCTGAACCCATTATACTGTTTGCATAGTTAAATGCACCATATTCAGACATTTTCAAATTATGGCATACAAGAACAGCGCGCAATCGCCCTAATTTAGTGCAAAATTGTTGCGCTAATATGACCCATCGCATCAATATCTAGCAATAATTCATGATCATAATACTTTCTTATATAGAAAGCTGGCATTCTTATTACAAAGAATGAAAATAATAAATGATGACTTATGAAATTTTAACCTTTAGCTGAGAACACCAATCTCCTCTGCCTTTGCAAAAAAGGTTTAAATATAAATATCGCCTTAAATAATAGTTCTCGAAAGCTTAAAAAGCCATCTATTGCGTCATATCCCCCTATTAAAATATGGAAGTTTTATAAAATTATTTTTCTTTCTCTTACGAAGCTCTCTACCGCAAGGCAAATTTTGATCAGCTTTGGTGCACCCAGAGACTGAAGGGAATTTTTTACCATTTGTTATATACCTTTTTTATACATGACAAACTTGCTTTTCAATTTAAAAAAATCTAAAAAATAAAACATAACTTTTTTTTATAATTAAACAAACTAAAAGTTTGGTTTATTTAACTACAAATATGTTCAAAGGATTTGAAATGAAGCATGAACTCAAACAATGCGACACAGCTTTTTTCGGCCATCCAAAACCCTTAAAAACTTTATTTTTTACTGAACTGTGGGAACGGTTTTCTTACTATGGAATTCGTCCTTTGTTGGTTCTTTACATGGTTGCGATGGTCAATGACGGTGGTTTAGGTCTTGACCGCCCTACCGCAGCAGCAATTGTTGGGTTATTTGCTGGCTCTATGTATTTAATGACCGTTTTAGGCGGTTGGATTGCCGACAACTGGTTAGGTCAGGCACGATCTGTCTGGTATGGCTCCCTCATTATTGCATTAGGTCATTTATCGATTGCACTTACTCCTATCTTTCATCAATTCTTTTTTTATTTCGGTTTAGTTCTTATTGTTATTGGTTCGGGGTTATTTAAAACCTGTATTTCAGTAATTGTCGGAACGTTATATAAAGCCCAAGATAATAGACGTGATGCCGGTTTCTCCATTTTTTATATGGGGATTAATATGGGGTCGTTTATTGCCCCGCTTATTACAGGTATATTGGCTCGCGATCATGGCTGGCATCTGGGTTTTGGGATTGGCGGTCTTGGAATGTTGGTTGCCTTACTCATTTTCCGTGCATTAGCAATTCCACAACTACAGTCTTTCAATCAATTGCGCCAACAAAATGACAACTGGAATAAGCCCGTTGTAGAAAATAAAAATGCCCCAAAAATTGCTTTCTCATTTTTATTCAGTGTTGCAGTCGTTATTGCTCTTACTTTCTTTGGCGTTATTCATATCAATCCAGTCGCAGTAGCCACTTATTTAACAGTTGGAATATGCATTGGAATTATCGCTTATTTTATCTATTTATTATTTTTCCTTGGCTTAGAACAACATGAAAAATTTAAAATTATTATTTGCTTTGTTTTATTAGCGACCTCTGCGCTATTTTGGTCTGCCTTTGAGCAAAAACCAACATCTTTTAACCTATTTGCTCAAGATTATACGGACCGTATTGTTTTCGGATTTGAAATTCCGGCAGTATGGTTCCAATCCATCAATGCACTTTTTATTATTATTTTTGCCCCAATTGCAGCATGGTTATGGGCGAAGCTAGGTAAATCGAATAAAGACCCAAGTTATATCAGTAAATTTATTATCGCGCTTTTACTAGCAGCGGGCGGCTTTCTACTTATGTCTTTTGCCAGTCGTTTCGCCATTGCTGGTGGCTTAGTTTCACCATTTTGGTTAGTCGGTACATTATTTTTACTTACCATAGGCGAACTTTGCTTAAGCCCCATTGGTTTATCTACCATGACTAAACTTGCCCCCGATGTCATACGCGGTCAAATTATGGGTCTGTGGTTTACTGGCTCAGCTTTAGGTAATCTCATAGCTGGTTTAATTGGCGGGCACGTATCGGCAGATGGTATTAATCATTTACCTACCCTCTTTATGAGATGTGTTTTGGCACTAGTAGTTGGCGCAATCGTGTTATTTTTATTAAAGAAACCTATTTATAGATTAATGAACAAAAGTACCAGTAAAGTTCAACCTGACTTGGAAACTATATGACCGATTTAACTGTTCCAGAAAAACTTGAGAAACTTCGTGAACTCATGCGCAATCAGCAGGTTCATGCTTTGGTTGTGATGAGCGCTGATCCACATATGTCAGAATATTTACCGGATTACTGGAAAGCAAGACAATGGCTCAGTGGTTTTAGTGGTTCTGTTGGTACGCTCGTAGTCACTCAAAACTTTGCAGGTCTATGGGCAGATGGTCGCTATTGGGTACAAGCTGAGCAACAACTTGTTGGAACTGGCTTTAATCTTCAAAAGCTGACCAGTGATGAGTCTTCAATGCATCTCGCTTGGATTGAAAAAAATCTACAACCAGAATCAGTCATTGCGGTAAATGGACATACCTTATCGATTCAGCAATTTAAGGCGCTCGAACATACTGCAAGACTTAATAATTATAAACTCAAGACCCAGCAAGATTTAATCGGAGAGATTTGGTTAGACCGTCCAGAACTACCATCTGAAAAAATCCATTTAATGCCTGAAGGGCTAAATGCGCTATCTCGTAAAGAAAAAATTCAGGCTATTCGTGAGACTTTACATAGCAAGAATATTTCGGGGCATTTCATTTCATCTTTAGATGATATTGCATGGGTCCTAAATGCACGTGGACAAGATGTGGAATATAACCCTGTATTCCTGTCTCATTTATATATTAGTAAAAATCAAGCTGTTCTTTTCATTGATGCGGACAAAGTTGATATAAGCATTCAGCAAGCTTTGGCAGCCGATGGTATTGAAATTGTTGATTACAAAGATACGGCTAAGTTTTTAGCAAATATTTCTGATCCATCTGTGCTTTTAGATCCGGCCAAAGTATCGATTTTTCATGAACAAGCCATCGCAAAAGATATTCAAGTTGTATACGACATCAACCCAAGTACACTTTTTAAATCGCGTAAGCATGAAAGCGAAATTGCTCATATCCGTCATGCAATGATTAAAGATGGGGTCGCGCTTTGCCACTTTTTCCATTGGTTGGAAAAAGCACTTCATCATGGTGAACGCATTTCAGAACTGACAATAGATGAGAAGATTACTGCCTACCGCGCTCAGCAAGACGGATTTATAGGACCAAGTTTTTCAACTATTTCCGGCTTTAATGCCAATGGCGCTCTACCTCACTACCGCGCAACTGAGGAGCACTATTCATTTATTGAAGGCGATGGGTTATTGCTGATTGACTCAGGTGGGCAATATGTTGATGGTACAACGGATATTACTCGTGTAGTTCCAGTGGGGGTGCCAACATCTCAACAAAAACGTGACTATACCTTGGTTTTAAAATGTCATATTACTTTGGCAAAAACTATTTATCCAGAAGGTTTAGCTGCACCGCTACTCGATTCAATTTGTCGACATACCTTATGGCAACATGGTCTAGA
The DNA here is from genome assembly GCF_035615195.1 of Acinetobacter sp. IK31. Lineage (NCBI taxonomy): Bacteria > Pseudomonadati > Pseudomonadota > Gammaproteobacteria > Moraxellales > Moraxellaceae > Acinetobacter > Acinetobacter sp. IK31. The sequence continues at coordinate 145,578 of NZ_JANBOB010000030.1, forward strand.
TTATCGCCATGGAACAGGACACGGCGTAGGTTTTGCTCTTAATGTTCATGAAGGACCTCAAGTTCTCTCTTATTACGCACCTATACATGCCCACAGCAAATTACGTGAGGGAATGATTCTTTCCAATGAACCTGGTCTTTATCATGAAGGACAATATGGTATTCGCATTGGGAATCTGGTGGCAAACCGTCTTCACTCTGGGTTTGAAAAAACTTACGGTGAATTTTTAGAGTTTGAAACACTCACGCTTTGTCCAATTCATTTAGATTGTATCGTTGTTGATATGCTCAATAATGAAGAGAAAGACTGGCTAAATACCTATCACCAAATGGTTCAAGAAAGACTAGCTGAACATTTGTCTGGCGAGGTTTTAGACTGGCTGATTTACAACACTCGTGCGATTTAATCTTCTCTTTTGACTCAGGCAGAATAATTTTTATTTCTAATGAAAATCTTATTCTGCCTTAATTGTAGTGATCACTATTTTTAAACAGATTAAGGTGTATCAAAGCTGATTGGTTTCAGCAAATTTCTAACGAATAAATAGCTTCTTATTTTTTTCTAATTACGTAAAAATTGAATTTATCAAACTCATAAAGCTAATCGGACTTTTTCATCGATATTTCATCAACTATTAGCCATCAAAAAAAATTTAATTCTTATTAGTGATTAAGAAACATACTGGTAACTATAAAAAGGTAGCTTTGAAGAAAACCTTGTACGCACTATGCTATTTTTAACCGTATTCAATATTTTTTGAATTAAAGGGTTTCCCTATGCAGGTATCCAATTTCGTAGCCTCACGTGATGATCATTATACTGTTTCTACAGATCCCTCTAAACTCAACATAGAAGTTATTCATTCATTTCTACACCATTCAAAATGGGCAAAAGGGATTGATTTAGAAACAATACAAACTGCTATACAACATAGCTTATGCTTTGGTTTATATGATCCGAACAACCGACAAATTGGTCTTGCTCGGATCATTACAGACTATGCAACCTTTGCTTATGTAAAAGATGTTTTTGTGATCGATGAGTTTCAAAAAATGGGGTTAGGGCGATGGCTGATGGAATGTTGTTTAGAACACTTAGAATCTCTAAAACTTCGCAGAATTATGTTACTTACCAGTACAGCCTCAGGTCTCTATAAAAAAATAGGCTTTACTCCACTTAATCAAGAAAACTTTGTGTGGCAACTTTTGCCTACTAATACAGAGACCGTTTCAAATTAAATTACCGATTTTCTCTGCTATTTTTAGTTTAAGAAATACATCGACTTATAATTATTGATATGGTTTTGCTAGTAATAAAGCATGAAGTTATTACAAGTAAAGCAAATTCTGGTACATTAGCCGCTTAGATAGCGGCTTTTTATTTTTTAACCAAGAAGTTCTTTCTAAAAGTGAGTATTAATGTGAGTAACTACTCTAGTCACTTATTAAATATATATTAATTATTATGAGGTTAAGTTCATCATGCTTCTAATGATCGACAATTACGACTCTTTTACCTACAACATCGTCCAGTACTTTGGCGAGTTGGATCAGGAAGTAAAAGTTGTTCGCAATGATCAAGTCACATTAGAGGATATTGAACGATGGCAACCTAACTATCTGGTTATTGGTCCCGGCCCTTGCTCTCCAAGCGAAGCAGGTATTTCAATTCCTGCAATTAACCACTTTGCCGGAAAAATTCCTTTGCTTGGCGTGTGTTTAGGGCATCAAAGTATTGGGCAAGCTTTTGGCGGAAACATTGTAAGAGCCAAAACGGTGATGCACGGACGTTTATCTGATATGTACCATAGTGATAAAGGTATTTTCAGTAATCTCCCTAGCCCATTCTCGGCAACTCGTTATCACTCTTTGGTTATTGATCAGCAAACGCTGCCTGATTGCCTTGAAGTAACGTGTTGGACCAATGAAGCAGATGGCTCAATAGAAGAAATTATGGGTGTTAAACATAAGACATTGCCTATTGAAGGTGTGCAGTTCCATCCAGAATCAATCTTGAGCCAACATGGTCATCAAATCTTTAAAAACTTTTTAGATATTTATGCATAAGTGATATTTATGAACATTCAACAAGCACTTAACCATATTACAAAAAATATTCACCTGACTCAGCCGCAAATGGAAGACATTATGCGCAGCATCATGCAAGGTGAGGCAACCGAAGCACAAATTGGTGCTTTGATGATGGGCCTTCGAATGAAAGGTGAAAGTATTGACGAAATTACTGCTGCCGCACGTGTTATGCGTGAATTCGCTATTAAAATTGATGTCAGTGATATCAAATATTTAGTTGATATTGTCGGTACTGGCGGTGATGGGCAAAATTTATTTAACGTCTCTACTGCTTCAAGCTTTGTGATTGCAGCAGCGGGTGCAACCATTGCAAAACATGGTAACCGAGGTGTTTCAAGTAAATCTGGTTCATCTGACCTACTTGAACAAGCAGGTATTAACCTTGATTTAGATATGCAACAAACTGAGCGCTGCATTCGTGAGATGGGTGTAGGATTTTTATTTGCTCCAAATCATCACAAAGCAATGAAGTATGCTGTCGGCCCACGTCGTGAGCTTGGTGTTCGCAGCATTTTCAACTTACTCGGCCCGCTTACGAATCCGGCTGGTGTAAAACGTTTTGTTATTGGGGTATTTTCAGATGAACTTTGCCGTCCTATTGCCGAGGTTATGAAGCAACTTGGTGCTGAGCATGTCATGGTAGTTCATTCAAGAGATGGACTTGATGAAATCAGCCTTGCTGCCCCTACTGCTGTTGCAGAGCTTAAAGATGGCGAAATTACCGAATGGACGCTTAATCCAGAAGATGTCGGCATTGAATCACAAACCTTAAATGGTTTAGTGGTAGCAGATGCCGCAGCAAGCTTAAAGCTGATTAAAGATGCACTAGGTAAAAATAAATCTGACATTGGCGAAAAAGCAGCAAATATGATTGCTCTCAATGCAGGTGCAGGTATTTATGTCTCAGGCATTACCAAAACCTATGCTCAAGCTGTTACATTCGCTCAAGATATTATCTATGGCGGACAAGCATTAGAGAAAATGAGTGTTTTGGCAGAATTTACTAAAACATTAAAACAATGTCAGGCAGATTAAGGACTTCTCATGATTAATATTCAAAATACCATTTTAGGTAAAATTGTTGACCGTAAACATGAGGAACTTGCTGCGCGTTTAAAACAACGTAATTTGCAAGACGTTGAAGAACTTGCTAAAGCTGCGACTCCTGTACGAGGATTTGCAAAAGCTTTACAGCACAAACGCCCTGCCGTGATTGCTGAAATTAAAAAAGCATCTCCATCAAAAGGCATTATTCGTGCAGATTTTAATCCTGCTGAAATTGCCGAGCAGTACGAACAAGCTGGAGCAGCATGTTTATCTGTTTTGACTGATGTTGATTTTTTTCAGGGTGCGGATGAAAATATTGCCATTGCTCGAAGCCACTGTGCGTTACCAGCTTTGCGTAAAGACTTTCTGATCGATCCATATAATGTAGTTGAAGCGCGTGCTTTACATGCTGACTGTATTTTATTGATTGTTGCATCTTTGTCAGATCAACAACTTGAAGAAATGTCTAAAACTGCTTTTGAACATCAACTTGATGTATTGGTTGAAGTTCATGATGAAGAAGAACTGGAACGTGCTTTAAAGTTATCTGAGCAATGTTTATTAGGCGTGAATAACCGTAATTTAAAAACCTTTGATGTAGATTTAAAGACATCTATTCGTTTGAAAAACTTGCTTTCATCTTCACGTTTACTTGTGACTGAAAGTGGTATTGCCACTCCAGATGATGTTCGTATGATGCAAGAGCACGATATTCACACATTCTTGGTTGGCGAAAGTTTTATGAAACAGCCAAGACCAGATCAAGCCTTTACCGCCCTTTTTGGACAACCTCAAACGGTTTAATGAAGATATATGAGTAATAAAGATTCAACGCTTTCTAAAGAGCAACAAAAGTTATTGAAGCAATTTAAAAAGCAAATCTCCAATCCTCATTCAAGCAAAATCGCAAATCAGCCTGAGACTAAAAAATCTCAGGCTGTTTCTGAAGAATTGGAAGATACAAATCTGTTTCAACAAGCTGTTGCAGGTGTTAAGCCCATCAACAATAGTAATGTTGCTGATGTCAGACCACCTCGTGTCAAAAAAGTTGATGCTCAAACATTAGCTAAACGTGCAGCTGCCGAAGGTGCCCGTGACACTGAGCATGCCGAGTTATCAGACACTCAAGCCGCTCTAAACCCTGTCGCGAGTCAAGCAACCCTAAGCTATCGCATTGCCACACTTCAGCATAAAGTTTTCGAAGACTTAAAAGCTGGAAAAATGCGCTGGTTTGAAGCAGTAGATTTACACGGCTGTACGATTGAACAAGCACGTGACGCGGTTTTACAAGTTATCCAGATGGCAAAAGATGAAAATCAAAATGTCATCAAGATCGTACACGGCAAAGGTCCTGAAGCGGTCTTGAAAACCTATGTCAACGGATGGTTGCGCCAGCACCGCGATGTTTTAGCTTTTGTGAGTGCACCTGAAAATCAAGGCGGCACAGGTGCCGTTCTCGTACTGCTTAAACGCGCAGAAAAAAATCCCAAGTACCAACAATAAAGCGGCATTTTCTACAGAATTCAGACTTTTTATAGTTTTCTGATAGAATGCCGTTTTGTTCAACCAGTGTAAGTGAACATTCTTATGTCTATGCAGCAATCGTACGCAAATATTCTGACTGCCGTCGGTGAAGATCTTGATCGTCCCGGCCTTAAAGATACGCCTGTGCGTGCGGCTAAAGCTTTTTCATATTTAACTTCTGGCTATAGTAAAACTTTAGAAGAAGTCACCAATAATGCTGTTTTCCCATCAGATAACCATGAAATGGTATTGGTGAAGAATATTGAATTCTATTCGCTTTGCGAACATCATCTCCTCCCATTCTATGGCCGAGTTCATATTGCCTATCTACCAGAAGGTAAAGTGCTTGGCTTATCGAAATTTGCACGTATTACCGAAATGTTTGCACGTCGTTTGCAAATTCAGGAAAACCTGACTCAGCAAATCGCAGAAGCTGTGGCTGAAGTCACGGGCGCTCGCGGTGTCGCTGTAGTCATCGATTCAGCACATATGTGCATGATGATGCGTGGTGTAGGCAAACAAGAGTCAACCACTCGTACAGTTTCATTTATCGGAGACTTTAAAACCGATAAAGAATCACGACGTGAGTTCTTGAGTGCAGTACCAGAAAGTTACTAAATTCTCTTTAGTGATAAATTTAAAAGCCCAACTTAGTTGGGTTTTTTATATCTAAATACAGCGTTTATTCTATAAAACATAACAATTAAATTATGTGATTTTTGTTATAAAAGTACGCATCTTTAATTTTAAATGATGTATGAGTGAATAATGCGATTTAAAAAAATTTCCTGCTTACTTTTACCGTCTCTTTTTATTTTTAATACCTCAATTTATGCGGGCAATACACCAAAAGAGCAAGAAATTAAAAAACTGGTTGATCAAAACTTTAAACCTTTATTAGAAAAATATGATGTGCCCGGTATGGCTGTGGGCGTTATTCAAAATAATAAAAAGTATGAAATCTATTATGGTTTAAGATCCGTTCAAGATAAAAAAGTTGTAAATGGTAGTACTATTTTTGAGCTAGGTTCAGTCAGTAAATTATTTACTGCCACGGCAGGTGGATATGCCAAAACTCAAGGAAAAATCTCTTTTGACGACACCCCAGGAAAATACTGGAAAGAACTAAAAAATACACCTATTGATCAGGTCAACCTACTTCAACTGGCTACGTATACGAGTGGCAACCTTGCCTTACAGTTTCCAGATGAAGTACAAACAGACCAGCAAGTTTTAACTTTTTTCAAAGAATGGAAACCTAAAAATCAAATCGGTGAATATCGACAATATTCAAATCCAAGTATTGGCTTATTTGGAAAAGTTGTAGGCTTATCGATGAATCAGCCTTTTAGTCAGGTCTTAGAAAAGACAATTTTTCCGTCTCTTCATTTAAAAAATAGCTATGTAAATGTGCCTAAAACTCAGATGCAAAACTATGCATTTGGCTATAACCAAGAAAATCAGCCGATTCGAGTTACCCCAGGCCCACTCGATGCCCCTGCCTACGGAGTTAAATCTACATTACCAGACATGCTTAGCTTTATTGATGCCAATCTAAATCCACAAAAATATCCAGCAGATATTCGACAGGCTATTAGTGAGACACATAAAGGTTTTTATCAAGTCGGCACCATGTATCAAGCATTAGGTTGGGAAGAATTCTCCTATCCAGCCCCTTTACAAACTTTATTAGACAGTAATTCTGAACAAATCGTGATGAAACCTAATAAAGTTACTGCCATTTCCAAAGAACCTTCAGTTAAGATCTACCATAAAACGGGTTCAACTAACGGATTTGGAACTTATGTTGTGTTTATTCCTAAAGAAAATATTGGTTTAGTCATGTTAACCAATAAACGCATTCCAAATGAAGAACGCATTAAAGCGGCTTATGCAGTGTTGAATGCGATAAAGAAATAATCGTCTTTTCTAAAAACAAAAAAAGAGAAATGAATAACATCATTTCTCTTTTTTCTTATACTTAATACTATTTAAAAAAACCAAACGTAGCCTAAACTAGATTTCATCCAGTCTTGATGATTTTGTTGTTCATAATCCCAGTTTAATCGAACGGCATTATTGCTATTAATCACATATTGCCACTGGGTATTTACTCTCAAATTCCATTGATTTTGGTCTTCCCAATAAGGCAATTCAATCTGTACAACAGAGTTAAATCGATCAAACCATTGGTTCATACAACCTAAAGTCGGGCCCATTCCCACACGCCACCCTTTATCTAGATTAGAACCTGTTTGAACATAGGTTTGGAGTTGCCCATAGCAAATATGTTTACGCTCATAGTCTGCAAGACTGTAACCAACCTGAGCATTAAAATTCGCTACGCCGTGCTGTTTTTCTTCACTAAAGTTTCCATCATGAATTGCTTCCTGACGCCAACCCAAATTAAATCCCCAACTCAGAGGTGTTTTAAAAGGTTGAATCGGGTTATAGGAATTTACTTCTAACAGATCAAGACGTTCTAGCTTTAAATGATCATCTCGCCACTGCGCATTACCATTTAAAAACAGTAATTGAGTCCCCGCACGGTATCCCCCTTGAGGATCTATTAAGTCGTGATAGGCTTGCCGATGAACAATTTCGATAAACTTATCACCTTGAACCTCACCTGCTTTCACTGAAATATTACGTGCATTATGGCCTTGAGTTGGCTCTTTTTCTGGTCGTTTAGGTTCTTGGCGCTGTTTATCCAAATCAATCTGGCTTCTTAGCGCTAAAAGTTGACGCAACTGCAGCTGAGCAATGCTTTCTTCTATTTGACGGCTGGTAAATTGAAGATATAAATCATCGTAAGCCATCTCTAGAATTTTGGCCCGATCTTGCTCACTAAAAGTTTGTAAAACCTCTGTAGACTGCTTAATTGGCATCATCGTAATTTGATGTGCAACCTTCGCTAGTGAGGCACCATGTTGATGAGCTTGGGCCAATAGCTGAGTTTCTAGAGCAGGCCGATATACAGGAGCTTTGGTGAGCCCTTGCTGTTGCATCGATTTAATGGTTTCCATCGGAATAGATGCATAAGTAAACTTTTCTTGTAAGTTAGACTCAGGTTTTACTAAATCGACCAAGCCTAACAACCTATAGGCACAGTTATCACTGACAAAATAATAAGGAAAACTTACATGCTGCATTTCCCAAATATGGCTTACTAAAAACCGCGTTTCTTCAGGAGTTAAATTTAGCTCATATTCCCATAGGTCACGGCTTTCGAAATCACCGTACTCTTTTACCTTACGATAATAAGGCATAAGTGAATATTCACCCGGATATTGCCCTGTTAAACCTTTCCATGCATATGACCAGTTATCATTCCCTGCCACAGTTGCTGCATAATTTACAGCATAAGAAACTAGATTTAATTGTTGCTGATCTTTTGGGTCTAAACGCAATAACGTATGGCCAAACATTGAGCTAGGATTGCCCATAAAATCTGTAGCGTAAATTAATGTCGCTTTATGAGGCTTAATCTGTCCAATCCAGTTCTCAAATTCTGAACATTTTATTTGAGGCAATTCATTTTCTTGAATACCTACTTTTTGTATGAGCCATTGGCTTCGAGCTGGAAACTTACAACGAATCGACTGATTATCTTGAGCAGACATAAATAATGCCGAGATATCAGCTTTCAGTTCTTCTTTTAAATTATTTTTCCCATTTTCTGACATGAAATAACCAGAATAAGTGACGTCACTTTTATGGTCTTTATTTGCATACATGAGCCTTTGCCATGTAATGTCTTGATCTAGATTTTGTTGTTCTGCAATGGACCAATATTTTTGAATAGATGGATTTATTTCTGCTGAATACGCAATATTAACTGCCAAAGAGGCAAAAACTAAAACAACTGACTTCATTAAGTTCATCAATTTTTATCATTAAATATAAGAAAAAACCCTGCCATACGACAGGGTTTTCAATTTCAAACTTATACGTAAGCTTTTAAAACGTCGTCTTTAGCCATTACAGTTTGTAATGATGCTAAAACTTGAAGGGTATTTTGATTATTTGCTGAATAGATTTCACCAAAGTTTGCTTTTGAAACTTTAAAGAAGCGGTCTTTATCTTGAGGTTTAATTTGCATTAACTCAGCAAGTAGGTTCAGGCTTTCACCTTGGCCTACTGCCATATCACGTGCTAAAGCTTCTGCATTTTCATTTGTGAATGTTACAACTTGCGCTGTTACTGTTCCGCCTTGACGGCAGCCTAAAGTACCGAAAGTGATCCCTAATAATTGGTTAGTAAAAATACCGTTTGTTGTTGCAGCAAGAATTTTAGGCGCTACTCCTTTTTTGCCAGCCCATACTTGTGTACCCACACCACAACCCACATCGTTGTCAGCCATTGCAACACTTGAACCAGCTGCTAACAATGCAGCTAAAGCTATTTTTTTTAACATAGATGTATATCTCCAAAAATCATTATTGATTGTTTCTTATGTCTTGTATTGTTATGTGTAATTTTTATTACACGATATTAAAGATAGCGAGAAGGCTACGATTTAGCAATTAAAAAATAAACAATATGATGAAAAGTGCTAAAGAAAAATTTACCTTAAATTCCAATTACCTTGATTATCTCGATTACCTAATATTTTAAGAACCAATACTAAGCTTAAAAGTAATAATAAATACCACGACCCAAGCTTGCCCCACCCCACCATATGCCAAGCATCGACCTGACTTGGATAGAGCCAAATTTTATAAAATGTACTTATATTTTCAGCAATCCAGATGATAAATGCGAGCGTCAATAATATCGGTAGCATCGGGATTTTAAATTTATGTTTATTTATTTGAAAATAAAGTTTTGTTTTCCAGAAAATAAAAATACTAATCGCAAATAAAATATAGCGAATATCGGGAACAAAAAATTTACTCATAAAATTTATATATGAGAAAAATGCCAGTAATAGCATAGTTCCAAAATTTGGAAGCTTTTCAAAAGACACTTGAAACAGTCGTATTGAACGTGCGAAGAAGCTACCTACAGCCGAATACATGAAACCTGCAAATAACGGCACTGTTAAAATTTTAAATATGGCGGGCTGCGGATATTGCCATGAAGCAATTGCAGGATGAGTCAAAAATATTTCCATGACCATCGCCATGACGTGAAATAAAGCAATGACTTTGGCTTCTGCCCATGACTCCAGTTTTAAATAGAGTAAGCAGATCTGGATTAACACTGCATATATGAGTAAATAATCATAACGATAAAAACCCATATATTCATGGCTTCCCATCGGTGCTGTTAAAGCAAAAGCAATTAATAGCAAAATACCAAACAAGGCTGCCGAAACAGCCTTGCCGATAAATTGAAACGGTAAAGTTAGATATTGCACAAAAACTATCCTAGATATTTAGCGCTATACTCATGCACTGTATCTACAAAGATTTTTGGTTGTGCAGGGTCTACCCACTGAGTAATCCCATGGCCCAAGTTAGCAATGTAACCCGTCTTTTCACCATTTGCGTAGGCATCATCCAACATAGCTTTCACTGCTTTTTCAATTGAAGCTGCCGAACCATATAAAACAGCCGGATCAAGATTTCCTTGTAGAGCTACGCGTCCAGCCACCGTAGTTCGAGCTGTATCTAATCGCGTAGTCCAGTCCAATCCTAATGCATCGGCACCTGTGCTAATCATTGGTTCTAACCATTGCCCACCGCCTTTAGTGAACACAATAATCGGTATACGTCGACCGTCTTTTTCACGTTGCAAACCAGCAATGATTTTATTCATGTAGTTTAAAGAGAATTCAACATATTCACGATGTGCCAATGCCCCGCCCCAGCTATCAAAGATCTGGATCGCCTGAGCACCAGCATCAATCTGAGCATTTAAATAATCAATGACTGAATCTGCTAAATGATCAAGCAAAGCATGCAAAACTTCGGGTTGTGCATACATCATTTGCTTAGTAAAACGGAAGTCCTTACTTGAACCACCCTCAACCATATAAGTTGCTAAAGTCCAAGGGCTACCCGAAAAACCAATCAGTGGAACTTGACCACCTAAAGCAGAGCGAATGGTGCTCACCGCGTTCATGACATAATCAAGGTCTGATTTTGCATTTAGCTTTGGTAAATTCGCCACATCTTGTTCGGTACGCACTGTTTTATGGAACTTTGGTCCTTCACCTGTTTCAAAGTAAAGCCCTAAGCCCAATGCATCTGGAATTGTCAAAATATCTGAAAATAAAATTGCTGCATCTAAATCATAGCGACGCAAAGGTTGTAAAGTGACTTCACAGGCAAAATCTGTATTTTTACATAAGGATAGAAAGTCGCCTGCTTTTGAACGTGTTTCACGATATTCAGGCAAATAACGCCCTGCTTGACGCATCATCCATACCGGCGTGGTATCTACAGGTTCGCGTAACAAAGCACGGAGGAAACGATCATTTTTCAAAGTCGTCATTACCAATCTCTATCTTCTTTATGTGGCAGCATCATATCAAAAACAAAGGCATTTTTATAATTTCAATTTCACACAAAAAACTTGTCAATCTACTAAAAAATGCATATTTACACAAAAGTCTACTGCAAGCTGCGAGGTTTTCTGCAATACTTGCAACATGTTACATGGGGTTTATTACTATTCTTTTAATCATTAAATTACTAATCTTGGACTCATAGAGATGAGTTATTGGTAATTTTATGCACTTTAAGATTAGATCAATCCCCTATTGCTTATATGAAAATTCTTAAGGTTGAATTACATGTTTGTTCGCTCATTACTCGCTATGAGTTTAAGTTGTATTATTGCTAATGTTGCTTTTGCCGCTTCAACAACTGAGCAACCAATGGCCCCTAAAAAGGTATCAGCTCCTGTAGAAGATCCGATTGATCCTCTTGCGGTAGATGCAGCTTCAACTGTACAAGCTCAAGCTCCAACACAAATTACTGCTCAAGAACAAAATGACCTAAATCGAGCGTCAACAACATTACAAAACTTACAGAAAACTGAAGACCCAAATGCAGAGTCAGGTATTGCTGCGTCTACACCAGCTGTTGCTAAAAGTGCTGCTGCGTCTACGACTCCAGCGACGACTACCGCTGCATCATGGACTTTAGATAGCTTAAACTCGGCAGAATGGTCTGAGAATATTGGCAAAGGCCAACTTCCAGTCTATGCACGTGCACACGTAATGCTAAATAATGCGCATGCATCGCCAGGCGCTATTGATGGTATGAGTGGTAAAAACACATTAAAAGCAATTTCTTCATTCCAGCAAATGAATGGTTTATCAGCTACTGGTGAACTGACTAAAGAAACTTGGGATGCGTTAGTTGCTAAACAAACTAAGCCAGCATTTATTGAATACACGATCTCTGATGCTGACTTAAAAGGTCCTTATGCCCAATCAATCCCTTCTGATTATGCTTTACAAGCAAAAATGAAAGGTTTGTACTACACCCGTGTTAGCGAAATGTTGGGCGAGAAGTTTCATATTGATGAAGGTTTCTTAAAGAAATTAAACCCAACTGCGACATTCAAAAAAGCGGGTGAAAAAATCATTGTTCCAAACGTGCGCAATGATTTACCAGAAGATATTCATTTGATTATTGCCCATAAAGGCGCAAAACAATTGTATCTCTTCAATAGCCGGAACCAAATGATTGCCTCATTTCCTGCAACAATTGGCAGTACTGATACGCCTTCTCCGGCCGGTACTTACAAGGTAGTTGGTGTGGCTCGTAACCCATGGTATAGCTATTCACCTTCAAACTTTGTACAAGGTAAAAACTTAAAACCTCTTTCTTTACCACCTGGCCCAAATGCCCCTGTTGGTAATATCTGGATTGGTTTAAGTAAAAAATCTTTTGGTATTCACGGAACACCAAATCCATCTTTAATTTCTAAAACAGCATCACACGGTTGTATCCGTTTGACTAACTGGGATGCAAATGATTTAGGAAGTAAAGTACGCTCTGGCGTAACTGTTAAGTTCCTTGAGTAATCAAAATATTCTTTAAAAAAACCTGCCTTCATGGCAGGTTTTTTTAATCATCAAAAATGCAGAGATAAATAAAAAACACTACAATCATATCAATTATGCAACGACATGTTGCAGGTATCCTATTTTTCTGACCTTTATAGAACGTTAAGATATTTCTCAAGAGATAAATAAAAAATTTGGGAGATTAGATCATGAATGCTTACGTACATCGTGGTGAAGATCGTGGACATGTTAAAGCGGGATGGTTAGAGTCTTATCATAGCTTTTCATTTGGTAGCTGGTACAACCCTAAATATATGGGTGTGAGTACTTTACGAGTTATTAATGACGATAAGATTGATGCCCATAATGGTTTCGGTACACATTCACATGACAATATGGAAATCTTAACCTGTGTGTTAGATGGTGCAATTTCACACCGTGACACCATGGGAAATGAAGGCCAGATTAAAGCAGGTGAATGGCAACTCATGAGTGCTGGCACAGGGGTTGCCCACAGTGAAATTAATAACACTGATACACCTGTACATTTATTACAAATCTGGATTCATCCAGATGTAAGAGATGCAGAGCCCAATTACCAGCAAATTAGTCTCGACCCACGTAAAGCCCCGAACAAATGGCACTTAATTGCAGGTCCCGACGCAAATGCACCAATGCATATTCGTCAAAATGCAGAGATAAAGTCGGCTGTATTGGAAAAAGGACACGAGTTAAGTGTTGAGCCAGTTAAAAAAGTGAACTATGTTCATGTTATTTCAGGTGTAATTCATATCGGTGATCAAGAAGTCAAAGCGGGTGATGCCTTTGTATTTGAAGATAAAGCGACGATCCAAGCAACTGAAGAGAGTCAATTTATTTGGTTTGATTTACCTTAAATCATTAAAAGCCCTTTGAACAAAAGGGCTTTTTTTAATCTCCGCCGCCGCTATCACATCCTCCCGAATCTGAAGATAATGAACAATCATTTGAATGGCTAGAGCTATGATGATAACTATTATCTTGAAGATGATGTGTTGAAGAAGATGAGTAATCATGCTCGCGAGATGACGAAGAATTTTTTAAATTTCTAAGCAGTGCAATTAAACAAATCAGACCAATACTGGAAAAAATTGCAATAAATACAATAATAAATAACTTCAAATAACGCCCCCCTAGATCAAGCTAAACACACATTAAAATAAACTATTCGAATCTTATAAATTATAAAAAATCGTTTTAAGTTTCCTTCACATACAAATAAGCACTCGCTCTTGATATACCTAAATGTTGTGCAACCGTCTCCACAGCCTTTTTAATATCTAATAAACCATTATTCTTTAACTCGTGTATTAATTGTTTTCTCTCATTAAGTTTTAACATACGCGGCGTAGTAGCATGTTTTGAGGCAAATTGATCGATATATCTTCGAATTGCTTCAGTCCCATTCGGTTCCAAATTTTCAATAATGTTGTCAGTTTCAATTTTAGTAAACTGGTCTAAAGCGCTTTGCATGCCCCTAAATAGGGTTAAATCAATATTCATACATAAAGCGGCCACATATTCGCCCTCTTCATCTTTAATACCAATAGAAGTACTTTTTGCGGGGCGGCCATCTGCAAACTGGTTTGCATAGTTTGAAATAAGATTTGGAAATTCTGGAGACATAATTCTTGCCAGCCCTAACTCTGTTGCTGGATCTCCAATTTTTCGACCAGATAAATTATTGTGTATTGAGAGTATGGCATGTTCAGGATTTGTTAAGTCATGGACAACAACTTCGCAAAATGGAAATAGAGTTTCACTTAGCCCCTTTGCGATCGTATCTAGTTGAGTGAGTAAATGTTTATCACGATTTCCCAATGTATTTCCTCCAAATGACTTAATTACTATTTCAAACCCTAGCGTGAAGTATGTAATAGTAATTTAGACTTTTTATCTAATTTTAAACTTAATGTAAATCAAAATCTTATATCTCATTGTTATCACATCAGAAAATAATATTAGACATTTTATCTAAAAATATATATTTTATCTAAACAAGGTCAATATATTGTGCGTTGCTTGAGCAATACGAAATCTTGCATTCGAAAACATTGAATAGAATTAGGTTTAATTATGAAAAATTTAACCCTTCCAACTTATGAAGATGTCGCAGCCGCTGCTGAACGTATAAAAGGTTTTGCAAATAACACCCCTGTTTTAACTTCACGTACTGTTAACAATGAATTTGAAGCAGAAGTATTCTTTAAATGTGAGAATTTTCAGCGTGTTGGCGCTTTCAAATTTCGTGGCGCAATGAATGCGCTTGCACAGTTCGATGAAGTTCAAAAAAAAGCTGGTGTTGTTGCTTTTTCTTCGGGAAATCATGCACAAGCGATTGCACTGTCAGCGAAAATTCTTGGTATTCCTGCAACAATCATCATGCCCAAAGATGCTCCTGCTGCAAAAATGGCAGCGACGCGAGAATACGGCGGCACTATTGTTGAATTTGACCGGTATACGGAAGATCGGGAACAAATTGGAAAAGAGATTGCCGAAAAAAATGGTCTGACATTAATTCCATCTTATGATCATCCGCATGTAATTGCAGGTCAAGGAACGGCTGCAAAAGAGCTATTTGAAGAGGTTGGTGAGTTGGATTACCTCTTTGTATGTTTAGGTGGTGGAGGCTTATTAGCTGGGTCTTCCTTATCTGCCCGTCAACTCTCTCCTAATTGTAAAATATATGGTGTTGAACCTGCCCTAGGAAATGATGGGCAAATGTCCTTTAGAAAAGGAGAAATTGTTCATATTGATACGCCCCAAACGATTGCCGACGGTGCTCAAACTCAATACTTAGGCAAACTCACTTTCCCTATTATTCAAAAGAATGTAGATGACATTTTGACTGTAACAGACGAAGAACTCGTGACTTCTATGAAGTTTTTTGCTGAAAGAATGAAGATGGTGGTTGAACCGACAGGATGCCTTGGATTTGCGGCTGCACGCAATTTGAAACATGAATTAAAAGGCAAACGTATAGGCATCATTATTAGTGGTGGGAACGTCGATATTTCTAAATATGTAGAATTTTTATCAGCTTAATAAAAGTCTTAAGTCTATCTATGATTTCTTTTAAAGCATCATGGATAGGCATGAATGTGCACTGACCTCTCGAACTGTTCACGTCTTAATTTAAACATCAACTTTTGGAGATGGTTATGAGATTTATTTCCGAGTCCGAATCTTCCGCTCTCATCAATCATGAACTCGCTTATGATGCGATTTATCAAGCTTTAATTGCTGCAACTCAATTGGACACTCAAAGTTTTCCTGTGGTTCATGGTCAAGCGTCTGATACAAAAAATACGTTTAGTATTAAATCATCTGCTACCCAGCAATTAGCTGGTCTTAAAGTTGGTTCTTTTTGGGAAGATAACCCTAAAAATGGTTTACCACGCCATAACGCGCTCATTTTATTATTTAATCAAGCCAATGGAAAAATGGCAGCAGCCATCGAAGCTGGCAAAGTGAATGCATTCCGTACAGCAGCATCTAATGCTGTTGCAACCAATCTACTAGCAAGAAAAGATTCAAAAGTATTAGCCATATTTGGTACGGGAAATCAGGCCAAATATGAATGTGAGGCATTAGCGAGAATTAGAAACTTCGATCAGGTTTTGGTTGTAGGACGCGACGAAAATAAAGCTGAAACAATGGTAGAAGACCTAAAACCATTAGGGATTAAGCTTAAAATTGCTGGTGCAAAAGAAGCCTGTGAACAAGCAGATATTATTGTGACAGCAACTTCCTCACACGCTCCTCTTTTTAAAGCAGAATGGGTAAAAGCCGGTACTCATATTTCATCTATGGGGTCTGATAAGCAAGGCAAACAAGAACTTCCACCAGAGTTATTTCTACATAGTCGTTTATTTTGCGACCTTAATACCCAGTCTAAAATCATCGGTGAATTCCAACATGCCCCTGAATCTGCAATTTTAATGAATATAGGTGGTGTGCTTTTAGCAAACACTCAAGGAAGGCAATCTCAGGAACAAATCACAATTTATGACAGTTCAGGGTTATCTATACAAGATTTATATATCGCTCAAAAAATTTTAGAAATCTCTTAATATTTATCATTTAACTGCATCACTCAGGCGGATGCAGTTAAATTAAAAGATATTTCTTTTCATCTGCATTAAATATACTGCATTAAAAAATAATCCAACAACCGTTCCCTTTCCCCAGCCTTATTTGGGTCTAAAATTTGAACCATCGCCCCATCAATTACAAACAAGAACATGTGTGCATCTTGCTTTGAAGCATTTGCATTGGTTGTTAAAAGCAAATTATAAATTTCATTAATAAGCCAGTTTCGATAGTCAATCACCACCTGATACGCCTTTGGATGTGTTTTCGCAATTTCAAAAATGGCTTTAAAGAGCAAATGATAGAGTCCGTCTAAATCTGCATGTAAAAAGTAAATTTTGCGAAGCTTTTCAAGCAGAATTAAGTCTTTTTGAACATAAATAATTGAAATCACCTCTTGTTTCAGCCCATCTTTTTGAAAGGTTAAGCTCATTTCAATAAGACGTTCTTTTGAGTGGAAGTAATTATAAAAAGTTGCTTTTGGAGTTTTTGACGATTCAATAATGCGGTCCACCCCGACTTTATGAAAGCCATATTTATTAAAAAGATATCGAGAGGTATGAAGCACGCTTAAAGCACGAAATGGAAGATCTGAATGGGGCATAGTTTTACCGCTTTAAAATAAATTTTTGTTGTATATAAATGAGATACAAAAGCCTGTGCCCTTTCTGGGAGAAAAAAAGGCACAGCAAAGCCATAAAGACTGTGCTTGGCACATCTCAAGTTTTATTGTTGATGCAAATTTTTAGTCGTGACAATTTAAAGTCCAATAAGTCTAGTAGCTCATCAAACTGCTTTTAAAATTTAAGTTGTGTCGATATAGGCAAAGGCTGCCAAGAAATTATGAATGTGCAAAGCCAACTCCTTTTTATTGGGAGTTCTGCCAAGACATTAAAATTATGGTGGCAGAACGGAAGAAGGTTGACAGACTAGTAATAACTCAAACTAGCACACCCGAAAGTGTCCCTCTCCCGTCCTACCGCTACGGGAAAGAGACGAGTTTGCACACCACACAAGAGTATTCCTCAGAAGGAAAGCTCTGATGCGGGAGTTATTATTCAGCCTGTCAAAGCCGACTGGCAATGTGGCCAGCAGGCAAAGGATAAGCTTCACATTTGTTGCAGTCAAGCACACAAAATGACATTTGCTTTAAATTAGATCATTAAAAAGTAAGGTTAAATAATGAATAAGTTATTGTTAAATTAAAGTTTATAAAGTCGAGGGACATGTAGGTTTAGGAAACTAGAAATGCGCTAGTATGGCTTTCACCACCTGCGCTTTATTATTAAAGTTATTATTTAATTGAGTATTTGCAACATGCCGTAGAGCTATGAAGGTTTTCTATTTTTTTAAAAGAACCCTATCCAGTCACGTTAAATATACTGCGTTGATAGATTAATTTAATTTATCAATTTTAAAAATTTTACCGCTTAAAGTACTTTGAAAAAACATTTCAAAACCCGGTCGTATATCTTCGCCTTCAACTGTAATGTATTTTAAATTAGAAAAACATTGAGTATTAGCGAAATAATTATCTACTGTTGCCTGAATGACGTATTTAATCCCAAACTGGTCTTTAACACTGATATTTTGTTTAAGCATTACGATATCCTTATAAAATTATGGCAGAAATAATGGATCTACCTAAATATCCAATAACAAGTTGAGTTTTTTAACAAACTCTTTCATTTAATTTAAATAGTTGATTTATAGACGTGTAAAAGGTACGCCCATCTAAATTTAAATCGACTTCAATTCCAGAGGAAAGAAGAACTCTTTTACCAACTTCAACAGTTTTAAAACCTTCACGTGTATTTTGTATTCTATTTAGAGGAATTAAAGACACTAAAATTTCTGTACCATTTTTAGATTTTGCAATTAAATCATTTATTTTTAACAATTTATATCCTAAATTAAAATTTACTTATAATCTTAAAAAAACTTTAAAATTATTTTAAAACCAAAATAAAAGCACTCATTAGTGCTTTTATTTATTAGTGCTTATAATTATTTATAGAGCAACAATATTTACAGCATTTGGGCCTTTTTGGCCTTGTGCAACACTGAATTCAACACGTTGACCTTCAGCAAGCGTTCTGAAACCTGAGTTAGCGATTTCGCTAAAATGAGCAAAAACGTCTGGTCCTGATTCTGGTTGGATAAAACCGAAACCTTTAGCTTCGTTAAACCACTTAACAGTACCTTTCATGATATTTGAATTAGACATAATAAATCCTATTTTTTTAAATTTAAACCAGTTTATTGGTTATGAGTAACATCGAAATAATAAAGAATGGAGCTTAAAATCTAAAAAAAACGAAGGATTATGACTAATACTGCGGTACTTAGAGAAGATTTACCAAACATGACTTTTTCTAGTTATGTTCATTATATACGAAAAATAAAATTAATCAAGTTTTCTAATATATATATTTATTTTATTTATAAAATAGGGTGATCTTCGAGATTCTAAGTGTTTATAAGGGGGATTGTGCTCAGTGCAGGTAGGCAAAGGACAGTGCTCTACCCTTTTGCGGTCAAGCAAATGAGATTTGCTTTAAATTAGATCATTAAAAAGTAAGGATAAATAATAAATAAGTTATTGTTAAAGAGGAATTTATAAAGGGGGAGAGTTTTAGGGTTATATTGGTTTTGCGAAGTAGAAATGTATTAGTAAATTTATAGAATTCTATTTATCGCTATATTTCAAACTATTTTATACAAAGCAATAAAAAGCCCTAAACCATTATAGTTTAGGGCTTTTTAAGTCATGTAAAGCTATTTGAGTTTATATGACTTTAATATCTTGGTAGGTATATCCAATACCAAATATAATCACAAATTACTGATAAATAACTATTTAATAAATTAAATTATATTAATGATACAAGCCATGATACAAAAATACTTCTACTGTTTTTGCTGTAGCTTTATATCAACATCTATCTTCTCACTTTAATTTAAGAAACAGCTAAATTTTAGAGGTTACAAAGGTTACTGAGGTTACAGCCTTATGTGGCAAGGCTTTCAGGGCGTAACCTTTTGAAAAATTGAAAAGGTTACAGATTTTTGAGGTTACATATCAATTTCATAAAAAAAATCTATATCGAGAAACACTTCACAAAGCCACATCCACCCATGATAAAAATTCACTTATCCTTGAGAATAAATCCGTTGAAGCGAATCGTACATTTCACCTATCTTGATGTTGTATTAATCAGGGAGAACTACAAATGAATCAGTGGAATTATTCAAATGCCAGAGCACAACTTACCATGATTATGGATCAAGCTGTCGCTGGACATCCCGTAGAAATTACTCGCAGAGGTCGGCAATCTGCTGTTGTGATCAGCAAAGCTTCTTATGAGGCTTACCAGAAAGCCGTCTATGATGTTGCTTACTATAAAATTTTAGCATCAAAAGAAAATTCAGAAGCCTAAACCCTCTCCAAAAACTATCTTTATTAATGCAGCAAGGTTCCATGAAGCTCAATTTTTCTTTAATTCAACTTGGTTTCTTGTTTGCATTTATCTCTGCATTTCTATTTAGCAGTAAAGCCATTTTTATTAAACAAGCTTATGCTCTTAGCCCCTCATTAGATGCCATTACTCTAATGGCTATCCGTATGGGAATTGCTCTACCCTTCTTTTTACTTATCTGTTGGTTTTGCCGCCGTCAAAATCGCAATATCAAGCTAAGAGATATTCTATATTTACTTTCTGTTGGCTTATTAGGTTATTACATTTCTAGCTGGCTTGATTTCTATGGGCTCATGTTTATTACGGCGTCACTAGAGAGAATTATTTTATTTCTTTATCCAACCATGACCGTATTGGCGTCGAGTTTTATCCTCAAGCAAAAACTAAGTTCAAAAACAATATTTGCACTTATCTTAAGTTATGGTGGAACAGTCATTGTTATGCTTCAAGAGCAAAAAATGCTTCCAGACCAACATAACTTCTGGTTTGGAGCAAGCTTAGTGTTTACTAGTGCTGTCGCTTTTGCTTGCTACCTGTTACTTACCCCGCCGTTAATTAAAAAATTTGGTTCGTGGAACTTGACTGGCCTATCTCTATCAGCGGCTTGTATAGGAACCCTTATTCATTTTATAGCTACAACTACTCATCCTATACAACTGCTTACAACCTTGCCTCTACAAGTTATTTGGTACGGAATCTGTTTAGGTTTATTCGTTACGGTTCTACCTACGCTCTTATTAATATTGAGTATAGAGTACGTAGGAGCAACACAATCCGCTATTATTTCATCCATTAGTCCGATTGTTGCTATTCTTTTATCAGTATTTCTTTTAGGTGAGCATTTAAATACAATTCAGTGGCTAGGTTGTTTTCTTAATATTTTTGGTGTGATGCTTATTACACTTAAAAAAAATAAAACCAATAATTAAATTATAAAAAATATATTTTAAGTATTTTCATTATCTATTTTTAATAATGATAAAAAGTCATTAACTCATGATTATTTATCGTGCTCGACTAACTATTAAAGTGCCCATTTAAAAATTATGATTAATTTTTTAATCGGGTCTATCGTATGAGCCGCCAAATATCAACCTTAATCGGTGTTTCAGCTTTGTTACTTTGGTCCACTTTAGTTGGCTTACTCAGGCTTTCTACAGAAAGTTTTGGTCCTATCTATACAGTGACTTACGTATACACCTTCAGTGCTATTATTTTGTTCTTAACATATGGCCTACCCGATTTAAAAAAGGTTTCAAAGAAGTTTCTTATTCTATCTAGCTTGCTTTTCGTTGTTTTTGAATTATGTTTTGCCTTTTCAATTACTCTAGCAAATTCATCAGAAAAATCGATTGAGATGAATATTATTTTTAATATGTGGCCAACTCTAATTATTATTATGTTGGCAGTATTAAAAGAAGAAAAAGTAAACTTAATGACAATATTAGGAGTGGTTATAAGCTTTTCGGGCATAGTTATAATTAACTATCATCCTAATCTAAACTTTATTGATAATTTTTCAAAAAATCCGATTAGTTACTTTTTAATTTTCCTAGCATCTATTCTTTGGGCTATTTATTGTATCTATACTAAAAAGCAAAGTAATGGAACTAATGCTGTTTCGCTTTATTTTATCTTAACAGCTATAGCCTTATGGATACTTACTATCTCTACTCAAGGCTTTCACCTACCACAGGTTCAAGGAATTAACGGCTATCTATTTGTCTTTATCAATGCCGTTTTTTTCTCTATGGGTTATCTAGCGTGGAATATTGGTATTATCAAAGGTAATATGCCTATATTGATTATGCTTTCTTATTTTTCACCCATTTTCTCATCGGCATTTTCCGCTTTTGTATTGAATTCCGATTTAACAATCAATTTTTGGTATGGTGCATTAACTGTTACCTTCGGCTCATTGATCTGCTGGTTCTCAATTCGAAAAAATCATATCCCACAAAATCAGGCAAAATTAGCTTCTTAGATTTATTAGTCACAGCCAAAAATACTTTGGCTGTGACTTGTTATTTTTTTAAACTTTATCAATCAACCGTGTAACGCCATTTACGATCATATCAACTGCAATTGTTCCAATTAATAGTGCAGCTAACCGCCCCACAATATCGAAATAACGATCAATATATTTGGCATGTTTATAGCGTAAGTGATCATGAGAAAACTTCATTGCTATCAAAACACTACAAGTCAGAAATAGCACCAGAGCAATAACTATAGCCGCCTCTACAATAGACATACTCATTCCTGTAACTACAGCTGCACTAATTGTTCCTGGTCCAATCATAAATGGCATAGCTACAGTACCCGCTAAATGCTCTGGCGCTCCTCGCATTTCACCAATCGTATCAGCTCCTTGAAATACATATCGATAACCAATCACTAGAAAAATCAGACCACCGAAAATCAAAAATGATTCAAACCTAACATTTAAATACCGATTAAAAATTGCTTCTCCACCCCATGCGAATAAGAGGAATACCACATATGCAATGAGCCCCCCTTGAATCAAAGCTTTATTAAATACTTTAGTCTCTGTATGACGAATTAGGCCGATCATATAGATACTCATGAGAAATGGATTAAGCAGTGAGAAAAACAAAATGAATGTACTAATAAATGGTGATGACATATTTATTATCCCTAAACGACTTCAGGAAGCTTTTAAACTTCCTGAAAATATCGATAAATGAAAAAGGTTGTAGAAACTCTTAGAAGCTATAAATCAACATTAGATTTAAAAGTTTGTTCCATTTCCCGTCATCACCAGCTGCAAGCGAACTACCACTTCCACCAACAAACGGGTCGTTTTTACTCATCACATATTCGGTATATAAAGAAACATTTTTATAGTCCCAAGCCACACCAACAATGTTGCGCTGTGAATCATCAAATCCCTTTTCTTTCTTGTTAAAACCACTAAAAACCACATACGGCGTAACATTGAGCGAATCTCTCACGTTCTTAAATACATAGCTCGTATCAACTGTATAGAAATAGCCCTTGTTCGCAATATCATATTCCCCGTCAAAAGAACCAAAAGTTGAGCTCGCTGGACTCAATGCATCTTTATTACTAATCGACTGCCGCCCACCAGTAAGCACGACATTTAGATTTTTATAGTTAATGCGGTTAAATAGAGCCCATGTGTTTCGGTTTCCATCAGCAGAGGTTTTTTTATTTTCAATATCTGAATACCAATAACTTCCACCTACTGATACCTTGAGATCATCTGTACTTAAAAACTTAAGATCTTGATCTACACGGGCCATCCACATATTTTTTTCATTTAGGTCAGTTTTGAGTGGATCAGATGAGGTGACAACATTAGCCGTATAACGTGCTGAATCTTTGCTGGTCCCGTGATAATTACCACCATCAGTTGCGAAATAAGCCAAATCCACTTTAGTTGCAGACGGTAATTCAAAGTGATAGTTTGCCCCTAAATTGGAAGCATCCTGTAAACCCATAGTGTTGTTGATACCAGCATAAAAGCTGCTATCCCAAAAACGACCTGGACCAAAAGGAATGGGTTGTACACCTATAGTAATATGATCTGTTGAGTTTAAATGATAGCCAGCATAGCCATAAACCAAAGTAGAGAAATCACAGAACGTATCGTATTGATAACAACGATATTCGACTTTTCCAAACCAGTCAGGTGACTCATAACCTAGTCTTAAAATAGCTGCATCAAATTTTATTTTCTGGTCTGATGCAGATTCACCATAATCCTTATCTTGATAATTCCCTCGTAAAGCACCTGATATTGTTAAAGCACCCGTATCACTTTTAGGGTCACCGAAAGTGACTCCTGCAAAAGCAGGTAATGCCATTCCAACTGAAATCAACCCAAATCCAAGTGTTAAATAGACTTTGCTCATTTACAAATCCTTGTTTAAATGAAGATTTGCAGAGAACCTTTCCTGTTCTCTGCTTATTTTTTTCAGACAATACTTCCCTGTTCAGGAGAAGCTCCTGAAATTTAAAATTTTCGTTAATTCGTGTTAACCCTAATTCAGGGCTAGGTGCTCATAAGAATAAAGCGACCCACATCATTCTTTTCCTGAACGATATGGATCGCTTCTTTTATGCAATCCCGTGCAATTCTTTCCAGTTACCCGGATGTACTACATAACCAAATACTGCATGCCCACCATAAATCAGTTCGGTACCTTCAGGAATCCATAACATTTGACCTGGTCGAACTTCATATTTTTGGCCATTGGCAGTGAGTTCGAAACAGCCTTCAATTACAAAAATGACTTCGTCATAAAGTAATTTCCAACTCACTTCTGCACCTTCCCAACGTGCAAAACCGATACCCATGTTTGGAGAAACATCAGCACCTAATGCTCTAGCAACATAAGCTGTGCCGTTTGGTGTTTCACCACGTAAATTAAAATCAAGTTGAGCACTATCAACTAATTTTACTTCTTTCATCTATTTCTCCAGCTTACAATTCACTACGACTGCGCCATTTTTCAAATCTAATACGTGTTCTGACACCTAAACCTAAGAATGGTTCTGGTGGATTTAAACTAGGCATACCAGTTACATACTGGATATCTCTTAAAGCTTGAGAATCTGATCCAACGACTAAATCCGCTAATAGAGTTCCTGAAATTGTTCCCCATGCAGCCCCCACGCCATTGTCACAAGCACTCGCGAAAACGCCGTCTTCTAACTCACCAAAAAAGTTAGTGAAATTTCGGGAAATAGCGTAAGCACCGCCCCATGTATGGGTAAATGGAACATTTGCTAAATCTGGATAACGACCTAAAAATGCCTTCCGGTGATCTTCTTGTATCCAGCGACGATTATCATCATTTATGTTTGCACCATATTTAGGCACATGCTTATAAGTATTACGGATTAGGATACGGCGATCTGCAGTCATCCTTAAGGTTGTTCCTGCATGGTCGGCTGGAGTAAGTCCCCAATCTAAATCACCACGATAAACTTTCATTTCCTGATCAGTTAATGGACGTGTCCAGCTCGCAAAAGTCATGACAGGTAATAAACGGTTCTTCAAGTAACCAAATTCACGCGTAAAAATACTTGTCGCAAGTAGTACTTTAGGTGCTGTGATTGACCCGTTATCACCTTGTAAAAGCCACTGGTTATTACTTTTTTGCAAACTACGAATTGGAGATTGCTCTAATAACTCAACGCTATCTGGTAAATTGTCACCCATACCGCGTACTAAAGCTGCTGGTTGCATCAAATATGAACCAGGAGTAAAAATCGCACGGCTATAAAAATCTGTACCCAATACTTTTTGAAGCTCTGCTTTTTCGACCCAACGATATGGTTCACCTAAATCTTTCATTAGGTGCTCAAAATGATTGAGATGCGCTTCACCACGCTCACCTACAGCACCTTGATATTTACCAGCTGCAGACCATTGGCAATCAATGTTATGGCGCTCTACCAAACCTTGTAATTGGGCAATTGCCGATCGGTTCAGACTCAATAACTTTTGCTTATGTGAAGGGTCTGGATGTGATAATGCAAATTTATGCGGTAAATCAATTACAAAGCCTGAGTTACGTCCTGAAGCGCCTTCAGCTACACGCTGTGCATCCACTAAAATAATACGGGCATTCGGTTTGAGTTCAGCTAATCTTCGAGCTGCTGCTAACCCTGCAAAGCCTGCTCCGATAATGGCATAGTCAGCTTTTTGTGGACCGATTAACTTTTTAATAGGCTCCGCTGGAGGCAATGCCGCATACCAACCACACGTACTATCATCATTTGGTAAAGCAATCATTTTGTTATTCCCTTAACTTAAACTGTGGATGGGCACGAATTTAGTTTCTCAAGCCACTCACTACGATGGTGCTGTAATTGGCGACCAAGTAAAGCAAAGCCTGCTAGCTTGCCTTGTGCATTGTAGAAACCGGCAGCTAACTCGCCGTCATGTTGTTCCACTTTCCACTCACCCGTTCCCATTGCTGGCAAGACAGATAGTGGCAAAATTGGTGTTTTTACTAAAACTGGTGTCGATTTCAAATCCGCAGCAGTTGACTGACCTAAAAGATTATTAACTAACGCTGGTAATGCTTGAGTGATTGGGTTGATATAAGGTGCCCATTGACCATTCACTTCGGCACAATCACCTAAAGCAAAAATCGCAGGATCGCTACTACGGTGATCAAGTCCAGTACAAATACCGCGAGCTGTTTCTAGACCGGCTGCTTGAGCAAGTGCAATATTTGGTCTCAGACCAACTGCACTTAATACCAAGTCAGTTTCAAATGATTGACCATCTTGGAGTATTAACTGGTAACGACCATTTGCAGATTGAATAGAACGGATACTATTTTGTAGTCTCCACTCCACCCCTAACTGGCTTAGAGCATTTTGTAGAGCATGGCCTAAAGGTTCTGGAATAAGTCGTGCCATTGCCCATTTGCCAAGCCCAACAACTGTAACTTTGTTGCCATGTGCAGCTAAGTCATTGGCAAACTCACAACCAATAAGACCATCCCCAAGAATTGTGACATGCTGTTTATCTGATAATTGCTGACGGAAACGGCGGTAATCTGCTAGATCATTTACACTTAATGTCGCCGTCGAATCACCATCAATAGGAATTACAACTGGTGTTGCTCCAGTAGCCAGTACTAGTCTGCCGTAAGGATAATCACCAATAGTGGTTTGAAGCTTTTTATTGGCACGGTCAATATGAGTTACTTTCGTATGTGGATAAACGCGGATATTTAAACGTTGTTCCCAACTAAGAGCAGACTCACGAACCAAACTATCGCCGTCTTTCCCTAATGCTAAAGCATTAGATAAAGCTGGTTTACTATATAAGGCACCGTCATCAGCAGTAAATACGGTAATAGACAAGTCTGGAGATTGTGCACGTAAAGTTGAAGCCACTTGATAGCCAGCATGGCCACTACCAATAATAACGACAGGTTCAATCACTGGAGCTGCAGCTACTACCGGAACTTCCTCGATTTCAACATCAGTAATATCGAGCATTTCGAAGTCGGCTTTACCAACCTGACACTCTGGGCACATCCAGTCATCTGGAATATCTTCCCATTTTGTCCCTGGTGCTATCCCGTCATCAGGCCAGCCTTTAGCTTCATCATAGATCCAGCCACAGACAATACATAACCACTTTCTCATCTTGTCTATTTCCCTTATTTCTTACAAATTACACGTTATGTTTCAAACGGATACCAATATTGCGAGTTTGAACATAACTGTAGATGGCTTCCTGCCCTTTTTCGCGACCAAAACCAGATAAGCCCACACCACCAAATGGTGTTTCGATACCGCCAGCAAACCATTCGTTAATAAAGACTTGACCAGCAATAAGTCGGTTTGCTACGCGAAGTGTTTGATTCAGATTTTCACCAAATACACCTGCAACAAGTCCAAAGTCCGTACCATTTGCGATAGCAACAGCTTGGTCTTCGTCATCGAAAGGCATGATCACCATTACAGGACCAAAAACTTCTTCTTGAGCAATCGACATGTCATCTTTGGCTTCAATAATGGTTGGTAGGACGAAGTAACCTTCTAGATCGGCGGCTTTTCCGCCTGTTAAAACATTGGCACCTTCTTCACGTGCCTTATCAATCATGGCAAGAATTTGCTGTTGCTGATCTTTAGATACAACTGGAGTAAGATCGGCATTACTTTCGCCAATACCTACAGTTAGGCTCTCTGCAAGATTCACTACAGCTGCTTTAACTTCTTCATAGCGACTGCGGTGCACCAATAAGCGAGACATCGCTGAGCAAACTTGCCCAGAGTTATAAAAAATGCCGACTTTAACGCTACGTAGTAATTGCTCAAGATCAACATCCGCAAAAGCAATTGCAGCTGACTTACCACCCAACTCCATTACAGAAGGTGTTGCACGTTCAGCCGCATCTTTCAAAATGCGTTGGCCGGTTGGTACTGAGCCTGTGAAAACAATCTGGTTCGTATCTTGATGTTTAACCAGATGAGTACCAACTTCTGATCCTTTACCACACAATAAGTTCACTGCACCTTGTGGAAAGCCAGCTTTCTCAATAGCTTTGATGAGTAAAACCATTCCTAAAGGTGAAACTTCAGGTGACTTAATTACAACCGCATTACCAGCCGCTAAAGCAGGTGCTAATGAGCGTGCGCAGATCGAGACGGGAAAGTTCCAAGGTACGATTTGAACTGACACACCCATCGGAATATATGAAGTAAAATCAACGTAATCTTTACCTAAAGGTACTGATATCCCTTCAATTTTATCTGCCATACCCGCGTAGTATTCAAAATAGCGAGCTGCTTCATCAAATTCTTCACGTGCTGTATCAACATTTTTGCCATTTTCACGGCACAGGATTAATGCACCCTCTTCAGCAATTTCACGAATTGCTTCTGCTGCTTTTAACATCCACGCCGTACGTTTTGCAGGACGTACATCAGTTAAAGCACCGCTATTCGCACAACGTCGAGCTGCTGCCATCGCAGCATCTGCATCTTCAATGCTTGCACGAGCAACTGTTGCAAAAGCTTTATCGGTTGCCGGGTTGATAACTTCCAATTGGCGAGAAGCATCTCGCCATTGGCCATCAACATAGTTGAGGTAATGTTGCATATTATGCCTCCAATGCTGTTTTAGCTTGGGTTGCTAACCATTTCTGGAAGAAGTGTGTTGGCAAATCCATCTCAGGAGAGAAAACCCCTCCACCAAAGCCAGGTGAATGACGACCTTTTTGCATGGTTTCAACCGCAAATACATCTTCAGCAAATACAACTTTCCATGATTCTAAAGTTGCTTCACGGCATGCATCATATTTAGCGTCTAGTGATTCATCACCAACGTAATACAAGCGTAATTTTTCAATTGTTTGCTCTGGAGCAATTGGATCAATCATCATTGCAAATGCATGATCAGCTTGAATACCTAATAATACGTTCGGGAACACAGCTACATATTCAGCATGACGAAGTTGATCTTCTGGCCAGCTTGGGAATTTGGGTAAATGCGTACCCGCTGTAGCTGACAAGTTATATTTATAACTACCCTGACCAGCGAAGCGATCTTCAAACATAATGTTGTAGTGATCTTCAAGTTTTGAATATGTATTTAGTGCTGGGTGTACCCAAGGTAAGTGATAAGCTTCGCAATAGTTTTCAACTGTAAGTTTCCAGTTACTTTTTACAGGTAACTCGAAAGTTGAACCTACTTTGCTAGTGCGAATAAGTTCTAAGTCGTTTTCACCCAAGAAAGGCTTCCAACGTTCAACCAATGGTGCAATATGTTCTTCAAAAGTTGGTGCATCACCAGAGATATTTACGAATACCATATCCATCCAAATTGCTGAACGGAGAGCTTTTAAGCCATGTTTTTCACATTTAAAACGTTCATCTTTATGTTGGTTAATTCCGCCAACATGTGGAGTACCTTTTAAGTTACCGTTTAGGTCATAACTCCAAGAGTGGTATTGGCAACGAATTACACCTTCAATAGTGCCTTCTTGCTGCACCAAAATCATACCGCGATGGCTACAAACGTTATGGAAAACTTGGATTTCCCCTTCACGGTTGCGCATCATTACCAAAGGCATGCCCATAAAATTAACAGGCTTCACATAGCTCTTTTTAGGTAAATCAGAAGCAAACCCAACACACACCCAAGTTTTACTTAAAATATTGTCACGTTCAAAATTAAAATATTCGCTACTGGTATATGCTAAATTTGGCATACCATTTGATTCAGTAATAGGATTCAAAACATTATCGACTTGCTGAACCGTAATTAATTGCTGGCTAACTCGACTATTCATCTGATGATCTCCATATATTTAAAACTAACGCAGAACTCCCTGCGTTGAGATGATTTGCACACTCTGCTATTTCTTTAGAGATTGTGTTAAATATCGATTCTTCCGACAAACGACTTTTTAGCTAGGCATATATGAGTTTTTCTCATACGTAAAAAATGGATTTAAACACTACGATTTTTATAAAAATAATTGCTACCCATGACTAAAACTCACTAGTCGGTGAGAATAAATCAGTTGAGCAATCTTCTCCCACCTCACTACCCTGTATTATTAGTATTAAGCAGCTAATAGTTTTTTAGCTGTTGGAAACGCATCCAAGGAGTAGTTATGCGTACAACAACAGGAGTCATGAAAGGGCTTAATCCGACTGTTACTATTGTCTCAAAGTTATTACTCTTCATTTTTATTGCTTTCTGCATTTTTAAGGAAAAACAGGCAGGTGAATATTTTCAACTGATATCAAGTGCCTTATTACAAAATGCAAAATGGTACCTTCTACTTTTAGCAACTTTCTTATTAGGATTTATCATCTATTTATGTATGAGCCGTTATGGCCATATTCGTTTAGGAAAGGATGACGAAAAACCCGAGTATAGTAATATTGCTTGGATCTGCATGCTTTTTTCATGTGGGATGGGTATTGGCTTGATGTTTTGGTCGGTAGCAGAACCAATCAGCCACTATGCAAGTAATCCATTTACCAAAGGTCTTTCAGATGAATCTGCCCGGATGGCAATGCAATTGACATTCTTTCATTGGGGATTACATCCATGGGGATTATTCTGTTTAGTAGCGGTTGCTTTAGGGTATTTTGCTTACCGTAAAAACTTACCTTTTGCCATGCGCTCAGTTTTATACCCATTAATAGGTAATAAAATTTATGGGCCAATAGGTAATATCGTTGACATCATCACCATCGTAATTACTGCTTTCGGTATTTCACAGTCATTAAGTATGGGAATACTTGAACTAAATACCGGGCTCAACCACACCTTTGGCATTAGTGTAGATGTCAAAATTCAGCTCTTAATGGTAGTGATTCTTTGTGCTTTAGCTACTATTTCTTTGTTATCTGCAATCAGTAAAGGCTTCAAGATCATTGCTGAAGGCAACATGATCATTTCTTATTTATTAGTCTTTATTATTATTTTTATTGGCTCAACTCAATATATTTTGAATACCTTTTTTGAAGGAATAGGCGATTATTTACAAAATATTGTAGGTATGAGTTTATGGAGTGATGCGCAAAAAAATTCAGGTTGGCAAAACTGGTGGACTGCGTACTACTGGCCTTGGTGGATGACTTGGGCACCTTTTGTTGGTCTTTTCATTGCTCGTATTTCTAGAGGCCGCACGATTCGTGAAGTCATTCTAGGCTCACTTGCCGCACCCACACTTCTGACTTTCCTCTGGATTGCTGCATTTGGTGGCGCCGCACTCAAAATTGAAAAAGCCAATCATCAACCTGTTGCTCAAGAAGTTGTTGTGACCACTTCACAGGTAACCCTTCCTCCAGTAGCTCCCGTTCATGAAATGACTATTGCGGAAGCGACTAAAAAGGAACCGGCACGAGCTGTGTTTGTATTTTTTGATCATCTTGCTTCAGATCATAATACAAAAGTATTTTTAAGTGCTTTGCTCTGTCTATTACTAGCTATCCATATAATTACTCTAGTTAACTCAGGCACACTTGTTCTCTGCTTTTTAGATTCCAATGGTGCTACCAATCCATCTGTAGCTATCAGGCTAGTCTGGAGCATAATCATTCCATTGATAGGTGGAGGGCTACTATTAACTGGCGGACTATCAGCTATTCAAACGGCTTGTGTCATTGCTGGTTTCCCGATATCAATTCTTTTGGGAATCACCTGTATTTCACTGATAAAAAGCTTAAGGGAAGATCCATTAGCTTGGGTCATGATGCCAGAACATGTTCGTCCCGATTCTTGTAAAACGGAGCAAAAACTTGTTGAAAAACCTAAAGAGAAAAGTTTAACGGAAGCAGATAATCAATTTGTTACTGAAACTTAAGAACTAATTTAAAAAATAGGGATGATTACATCCCTATTTTCATTATTATATTTCTCTAAATTTTTATTAATTATTTGAGCTATTCAATAATTAATCCCAACTCATTAAAAATAAATCAACCTATGACAAAAACTCAGTCATTAGTGAGAATAAATCGGTTGAGCTAACTTTGTCCTCCTCATTACTCTGTATATACAAATTCAACAGCTAAAGGTTTAGCTGTACGTAACGCATCCAAGGAGGAGTTATGCGTACAACAGGGATCTCCGAATCCAACACAGCCGTATCTGTGATTTCGAAAATATTAGTAGTCATATTTGTTTTATTCTGTGCTGTATACGCAGATAAAGCAGCTGAAATTTTTTCTTATTTATCAAATATTTTATTGCACAACATGAAGTGGTTTATCCTATTGTCAGTGACTGGTATCTGCTTCTTTCTTATCTATGTCATGTTCAGTCGTTATGGCCTAATTAAATTAGGTAAAGACACAGACAAACCTGAATATAGCTACTTTGCATGGATCTCAATGCTATTCTCATGTGCAATGGGTGTAGGATTAGTTTTCTGGGGCGTTGCAGAACCCATGAATCACTATGCCAGCAATCCATTCACGAAGGGTTTAACTGATCAAGCTGCAAGTATGGCAATGCAAATCACCTTCTTCCATTGGGGCTTACATGCTTGGTCAGTTTACTGTATTACAGCTTTAGCAATTGGCTATTTCTCATATCGTAAGGGACTACCTTTTTCTTTACGCTCCATCTTACATCCACTTATTGGAAATCGCATCTATGGACCCATTGGAAATTTAGTCGATATTATTGTTATTGTTGTTACTACTTTTGGTATTTCTCAAACTCTTGCACTTGGCGTCCTACAGATTAATGCTGGCCTCAATAAGGTTTTTGGTTTAGGTATTAATGTCACGTCTCAATTTATTATTTTAGTATTGTTGTCTAGCCTTGCAACCATTTCTGTCGTCCGTGGTATTGGCACAGGCATGCGTCGTATCTCAGAATTAAACATTATTTTATCAATTATTTTAATCGTGATCTTAATGTGTGTCGGCCCTGCTCGTTATATTACCAATTCTTATATTGAAGGTTTAAGTAACTACTCTTCCAACTTTATCAGCATGAGCTTATGGAGTGATACACAAAAAGATTCTGAATGGCAAAACTGGTGGACAGCATTCTATTGGTTATGGTGGTCAACTTGGGCGCCTTTTGTAGGGATGTTCATTGCCAAGATTTCTAAAGGCCGAACCATTCGTCAACTTATTGCAGGTGTTTTAATTGTTCCAACTTTAGTGACATTTATCTGGATGAGTGTCTTTGGTGGTTCCGCACTTAAAGTTGAGCAAAATGCTCGTCATACATTCGAGCAACAACAAACGACACAGGTAATGCAGGCTCCAGCAACTGCAGACTTAAACATACAAACAGACGCATCTTCTAAAACGACGGATACAGCACAAGCATCATCTGAATTTACAGGTGGACCCATTGTTAAAGCTACCCAAAAAGACAATACCCTCGCCATCTTTGCTTTATACGATGCAATTGATGATGGTTTGTTTGGGATGATCCTTAGTATTACAACATGCTTGCTACTTATTACATATTTAGTCACGTCACAGGATGGTGGCACACATGTGTTATGTTTTCTTGACACTCGCTCAGAAAAAGATAGCCCTATTCGCACTCGACTCATTTGGTGCCTTTTTGTAACCTCAATTAGTTTGGGACTACTTTATGTTGGTGGGTTAAAAGCGATTCAAACTGCCGTTATTCTGTTTGGTTTCCCAATCTTGATTCTGTTAACTATTATGTGTGGGGCATTACTTAAAGCATTACATAAAGAAGTTTCAACGGGTCTTACAAGCTCACCAACAGAAGAAGCAAAAGAAGATTTTTCTACCACTACACTAACTTCAACCGAAATCCAAACAAAGGCTGAGGTTTAATCTCGACTTTGGTCAATGGGTAATATAAGGAGAGCAATTTTAAATTGCTCTCCTTTTCTTATATTCAAAAAAATAATTAAAAACATGATTTTAACTCATGAGCACCCACCCAAAAAATCGCTATTCAATTCGGAAGTTATGTATTAATAGTAATGACTGATGGACAATAACAAAGATTATGTAAGGATATAACATGAATAGTAAGCAACTCTTTCAAAATCGTATAGGTAATCGTCATCCTGAACATTTAAATATGCATCAAATTGGACCAGGCGACTTAGCAACATCGGAATGGAAACAAGCTGGTCTTACACTTCCTAATTTAGATCGTATGCACCAATACCGTTTAGATCGAATTTGTGCATTATTAAAACAACAAGGATTAGCCGGTATTTTGCTTTATGACCCTATTAATATTCGTTATGCAACAGGTACGACGAATATGCAGGTGTGGCTATTACATAATGCTGGACGCTATACCTATGTTTCCGCAGAAGGAAAAGTCGTGTTGTGGGAATTTGATCACTGTGATTTCTTAGCAGATCATTCTAAAGTGGTTAGTCAAATTCGCCCATGTATCTCATGGTTTTATTTCTGCGCAGGATCCCCTATTGAGGAACAAGTAAAAAAATGGGCACATGAAATTTATGAGGTCATTTTGGAACTAGGTCAAGGCAATAAAAAAATTGCTGTCGATAAATGTAATGATGAAGGGATTAGAGAATTACAACACCTTGGCCTCAGTATTGAAAATGGTGAAGTAATCATGGAACTTGCACGCGCCATTAAAGGTGAAGACGAAATTAATGCCATGCGTTGTGCAGTCCATGCCACAGATTCAGCCATAGCAGTCATGCATAGCCATCTTGAACCAGGTATTTCTGAACAACGCTTATGGTCATATTTACATGCTGAAAATATTGCTCGTGGAGGTGAGTGGATTGAAACTCGCCTATTATCTTCTGGTCCTCGCTGTAATCCGTGGTATCAAGAATGTAGTGGAAGGGTTATCCAAAATGGTGATTTAGTCGGTTTTGATACAGATATGATTGGCGCCTATGGCATTTGTGTTGATACTTCGCGGACATGGCTATGTGGCGATAAAGCCCCAACAGCCGAGCAAAAAAAGATTTACCAAATGGCATTTGTGTTGATACTTCGCGGACATGGCTATGTGGCGATAAAGCCCCAACAGCCGAGCAAAAAAAGATTTACCAAATGGCATATGAGCAGATTCAATTTAATACTGAATTATTAAAAGCTGGGGTAACTTATAAAGAACTGACTCATCAAGCTCTACAATACGATCCAACTGAATATAATCACTATTCCTTCCTCTATCATGGAGTGGGCTTATGTGATGAAGCGCCCGGTATCTATTTTAAAGAAGCATGGGATAATTACGGATACGATGGTGTTTTAGAACCTGGTATGGTTATATGTGTAGAGAGTTACGTGGGACATAAACACGGTGGTTCAGGTGTTAAGCTTGAAAATCAAATTCTTATTACTGAAAATGAACCTGAAGTTTTAACTTTGTATCCATTTGAATCGCGATTACTGTAAATAAAGGGATCTAATTGATCCCTTTTTAATTTTAATGAATTTATAAAAAGCTAATTTAAGCCTTTCTGCCCGACTTGTCCAGGCAACTGTTCTAATAACCAGCTGCGAAAATGTTTTACACTAGAGGGAACCAGTCCTCGATCCGAAGGTTCTAACATACTAAAATTCGCTTCTGTACGTAATACAGTTTCAACCGGGCGAACAAGAGAACCATTTTCTAAATAATCATCAATTAAAGAGCCCCATGCCAATGCTACTCCCTGACCATTAATTGCAGCTTGGAGCAACATTGGATAGTTATTAATATTGACTCTATTTTTAGGTTTCACCATAGGATAATTGACGGCTTCAAACCATTCAGCCCATGTAATCCAATCCTTTTGAGAGTCATCTAGATAAAGTAATGCTTTGCCAAATATTTCCTCTGGAGGAGTACCATCCTTAAATTGAGCAAGATAATTTGGACTACAAACAGGAAATACTTCCTCTGGGAATAACGTGGTGACTTTCATTCCTACGGGAGGAGTTCGGCAATAAAACAGAGCTAAATCAAAGTCCATTTTCTGTAAGTCTAAAATATTTTCTGTCGTTAATATTCTTAGATCCACCCCTTCGTTATTTTGCTGAAAAGTAGCCACTTTAGGTAATAACCAAAGAGCAGCCATTGCATTTGTAGTTGCAACGGTTATTTGATGTTCACCCTGCCATTTCTTAATTTCAGCCGTTGCTTGAGCAACATCCAATAAAGCACTATAAATCGTTTGGTAATATTGCAATCCCATAGGTGTTAAAGAAATATTTCGATTTGCACGAGTAAAAAGTTCTTTGCCCAGATACTCTTCTAACTGGCGGATTTGGCGGCTTATCGCTCCTTGAGTAACATTTAACTCATTTGCTGCTTGTGTAAAGCTAAGGTGGCGTGCGGCTGCCTCAAACACAATCAAGCTATTCATTGGTGGTAATGGCTTAATCTTCATGGACACTCCTAATTTGTCCCATTTCCGTAGAAACTCTTTTCCATTTCGAGTTCTTTTACCAAGCTATTTACTACGAAATTCAATTTTTGAACATGGCAATATGAAATAAACCATGACTTTTCCTCATGTAGAAGATCTACCTCTACAGTATTGACATATATGCCTGTAAAGCCCATAAAATCGCATAAATATATTTTAATAAAAAGTGAGTAAAAGTATTCAATCCATGAGTTTTTCTCATTTGAATTTTATTAATGAAGTAAAGCCTATTACAAGTTGCTCCTGAAGAATTAAAATTTTAATCAATAAAGAAAATAAATTTTTTGTTGGACGTAGTTTGACAAACACAAAGTTTTAAAATTCAGTCAAAGCCTTTCCATATGTAGTTTTTAGGTAAATTAAAGATAATCGCTGTCCAACAAAAATTAGTTTTTGCTTTACGTAGCTTTACGAAATGAAAATTCAGAAAAAGCTAAAACCTTTACTGCACATAGCTTACGGCGTATTTTTTATAAATCGCCGTAAAGCAAAATTTACTTGGACGTACTTGGACAGATTTAGATAAATATACTTTTTATAAATCTGCTGTATGCATTGATATACATAGCTTATAGAACATTTTAAATCATGATCCATAGCTAAGCCGTCCAAGTAATTACTTAGATGTACTTAGATGTACTTAGATAGAATTTAATAAAAATCATATTTTGCTTTACGTAGCTTTACGAGATGAACAATTGAAAAATACTAAAATCCTTATGGCTCATAGCTTACGGCGTATTTTATACAAATGGCCGTAAAGCAAATTTACTTAGACAGAATTGAATATAAATCATGTTTTTGTTGTACGTAGCTGTACGAAACAAAATTATAAAAGAGTCAAAACCATTGCATTGCTTAGTATAGAGACTCATCCATAAAAAATTACTGTACAGCTAAATGCTCTATTACTGCTGAAATAATTAAATCTTAAACTTGGTTATCCTAATTATACGAGTTTACCTTGACGCACCTTGACGAAACTCAACCTTTTAAAATCCACTAAAACCACATTTAATTATTGATATATAATGAATTAAAGAGAAATCTTCTCTATTTTTAGAGGCTAGTCTGTCAAGGTGAATTACAAACGCTTCGTATAAGTAAAAAGGAAAAGTTTCCTTGATGTCCCTTGATGAAATTTCAATTATCAAAAAGAGATGAGATATATTATTCATGGCTTTTGAAAGTAATTGATTAATCATTCTATAAGTTGGCCATCAAGGAAATGAAAAGTTATTTCGAGCTAAAGAGTTACTCTGTTTTTATACGAAGTAACTCTTTATAACTTAACTCAAGTATTCTGCTGTAGTCTTTATTTCAGCATAAGCAAAACCTAATGCTGCCATAAATGCTGAATGTACTTGTTGTGCAGAGACTTTAGTCTCACCAAATTCCAAGTCCATTCGACCACATGCATCTTCGATTACTGTACAGTTAAAGCCAAAATCTGAGGCAGCACGTGTAGTGGCATCTATGCAGATATGACTCATTGCTCCAATAATAGTTATTTCTTCGATACCGTTTTTCTTCAAGGTATCTAGTAACACAGTTTTTAAAAAAGAATTTGGATAATTCTTGGTAATGATAACTTCATTATCAAGTGGGGCGACTTCTTCAATAATTTTAACGCCATCCGTATTCGGTGCAAAAAAAGGTGATTCAGTCTCTAATGCTTCATGGCGAACATGAATAATAAAAGTATTCTTTTCACGAGCATCAACAAGAATTTTTTTGGCGTTTTCAACAGCCTGATTAATATTCACTAAAGGAAGTTGACCCGTTGCCAAATATTCATTTTGTAAATCAACAATTACTAGAGCATGACTCATTTTATTTCTCACTTTGAAATAGGATTAGAGAGGAAAGGTATTTAAAGTAAGTGGCTTGCATGAGCAATTGCACCACCAGCTCGCATTGCACCAGCTAACATTGCTGCTTCTGCAATTTCTTCATCAGTTGCGCCCGCTTGTTTTGCGCGTATTTTATGATCTTCAATGCAATATGGACATTGAGTTGTTAAGGCAAGGGCAATTGCCATCAGTTCTTTATATTTTGCAGGGATATGGCCGTCTTTAAAAACAGCTTCATTAAATGCTAAAAAGGTAGTAAATGCTTCAGGTGTTAGCTTACCTAATTGTTTAAGCTTTTCTAGGTTTTTCATGTCGTACATAATCTCTTCCTATTTTATATGTAGATCTCGATATAGCGCAGAGCTTGACAAATTTTGTTAATTTGATTAATAGTCATTAATGACAGATTTATGGTGAAAAGTGACATATGGGGAGTTTGGTTGAAATTGCTATATTGCTTTATCCAACTGCACATCTATCTTCAGTTGGCGGGCTTACAGATTTATTTAAATTTATAAATAATCAAGTTCCTTCTTCTCAAAGCCCTCAAGTCAAAGTAACTCACTGGCAAAGTGAAAATGACCAGATCATTAAAGTCTTTGATTCTCATGAAAATCATAAAAGCCAAATAAGTTTTGTTATTATTCCTCCTAGTTTTGAAGAGCCAGTTTCCCAGCAAGATGCTCAAGTCTATGTTTTATGGCTCAAAGAGCTTTATCAACGCGGAGTAATACTCTGTTCAATATGTTCAGGTATCTTTATTCTCTTAGAAACAGGAGTGCTACAAGGGCGTACTGTTACAACACATTGGTCAAATATTACGACGCTAAAAACAAGGTCAACTCATCTGAAAGTGGATTGTAATAAGATGGTGGTTGATGAAAACGATATCATTACCACGGCAGGTCCAATGTCATGGATTGATATGGGATTTACACTAACTGAGCGTATCTACGACACTTCTTTTATGGTCAAGATGGCTCAATATCTCTTGCTTGATCCACCCATACGAAAGCAATCATATTATAAAAATTTTGTTCCAAGCTTTGATCATGGAGACGAGGTAATTGTGAATGCACAACATTGGTTGCAAACACATTATAATGAGACGATTACAATCGATATGTTGGTTGAATTGACTCATTTAGAAAAGCGCACCTTATTAAGACGTTTTAAAAAAGCAACTAATTTAACTATTGTTGAATATTGCCAAAATTTGAGAATTCAAAAAGCACAAGATCTTTTAATAACTACCAATTTGAGTTTTGATTCGATATCTTGGCAAGCTGGATATAAGGACAGTTCTTCATTTAGTAAAATGTTTTGCAAAAATATAGGCTTATCTCCTATCGAATATCGAAAGCGCTTTAAATAATCAAGTATTTATGTTGTCGATAATTCTTATTTTCTTAGTGAATTGTGCCCTGCTAATATCTAAAGAATCCTATAGCTGATTGAACTTATAAATGCCTTCATCACAAGACCAAATAAGCTGAATAAAATATTTACTATCAAAAACCTCACAATCACTATTCATAGAATTGTAATCCATTTATATGGCTGTCTTAGATATCTGATAAGGGTCTTTTCTTAATTGCGGTTCTTTTCATTCAAATTATGGCAAACAAGCTTGTATCATGAGTTCAGTAATTGAATCATGATACACGTGATGATACAAGGATCAATCTGCTATATAAGTTTATACAAACCAATAAAAAAGCCCTAAACCATTATAGTTTAGGGCTTTTTAAATCATGTAAAGCTATTTGAGTTTATATGACTTAATGTCTTGGTAGGTATATCCAGACTCGAACTGGAGACCTCTACGATGTCAACGTAGCGCTCTAACCAACTGAGCTATACACCTAAGATGGAAAGCATAATATTCATTTTTCAAAAGCAAAACAAGTGATTTTCAATTGAAAAAAATACAAATGAGCAGACTTTAAGCAAACTCTTTTTCATTTTCCAAAAAAGAAAAACGGTACATGGTTTAACCACATACCGTTTTGTTTAGCTGAATATCAATCTCAACTTAACAAGGGCATTTCTTTAAAGTACCGCCAGCCGATGGATAACGCGCATCGACACAATAGCGATAGAAAGTTTTAGCATCCATTGGTGTTAAATCAGAATGATGAAGCTTCATGTGTTCCAGATAAGTTTGATAATCTGGCACTCCAACCATGAGTCGAAAGCTTTGCTGCAAACGCTGCCACAGTGTTGCAATACGCGACCAGTTCTTTGGAGAGAGCAATAGCTCTTTTTGTGAGAGCACCGTCATTTTAATGATTTTCGCAATAATGACAGTTCCATTTTTTGCAAATTTAAAATTCATCATTACTTTCCTCGCGTGGTGACCACTTCAGGATCAGCATATACAGCTGGGGATTCATTTACAGTCGGTGTTGGGCTTGCTAAAGCACGGCGGACAATACCAATTGAAGCAATAATCATGACAATCGATACAATCATAAAGAAGCCACAAAGCGCAGCATTAATCTGATTAGACATCACAATGTTTTGCATCTCAGCAATAGTTTTGGCTGGTTTAAGAATTTCACCACGAGCGATTGCATCTGAAAATCTATTTGCTTGCGCTAAGAAACCAATCTTTGGATTTTCGTGGAAAATCTTTTGCCAACCCGCAGTCATACAGGTAACAAACAAGAAAATTGTTGGGATGATGGTCACCCATACATATTTTTCTTTTTTCATTTTAAACAAAATGACTGTACCCAAAATGAGTGCCATTGAAGCCAGCATCTGGTTACCAACACCAAATAAAGGCCATAGTGAATTGACACCACCTAATGGATCAATCACACCTTGATAGACGAAGAATCCCCATCCACCTACTGCTACGGCTGTTCCAACCAAATTACCCAAGAATGAACTAGAAGATTTAATCTTAGGAATAACAATACCCACTGTGTCTTGCACCATGAAACGACAAGCACGAGTTCCGGCATCTACAGCAGTTAAGATGAAAAGTGCTTCAAACAAAATAGCAAAGTGATACCAGAATGCCATCATTGAACGGCTATTGAAAATTTCCGAAATGATATGTGCCATACCAATCGCAAACGTAGGTGCACCACCTGTACGCGATAAAATCGAAGTTTCTCCAACTTCCTGTGCTAACAGCGTTAACATTTCAGGAGTAACGACAAACCCTAGATTACGAACAGCTTCTGCGGCGGTTTCTACAGTTGTACCAAGTACAGCCGCAGGCGCATTAATTGCGAAGTAGATACCCGGATCTAATACGGTTGCACAGATCATCGCCATAATACCGACGAAAGACTCCATGAGCATGCCACCATAACCAATCACGCGAATATCCGCTTCGTTATTAATGAGCTTTGGCGTAGTACCACTTGATACAAGCGCATGGAAACCAGAAATAGCACCACAGGCAATAGTAATAAATAGGAATGGAAATAAACTACCTGAGAAAACAGGACCAGTACCATCAATAAAATGAGTCACTGCTGGCATTTTTAATTCAGGTAATGCAATGATAATACCGACTGCTAGACCGAGAATGACGCCAATTTTAAGGAAAGTTGATAGATAATCACGTGGCGCTAGCAATAACCAGACTGGTAATACTGAAGCAATAAATCCATAAATGATTAAGCACCAAGTGAGCTGTGTTCCAGTTAAGGTGAAAAACTCACCCCAGTAAGGATCTGCTGCAACATGTCCACCATAGACAATAGCAAGCATCATTAAGACGAAGCCAATAATAGAAACTTCAGCAATACGTCCTGGGCGAATAAATCGCATGTAAACGCCCATAAATAATGCAATTGGAATAGTCGCTGCAATAGTAAAAACACCCCATGGACTATGGGCAAGTGCTTTAACCACAACTAAAGCCAATACTGCAAGGATAATAATCATTACCCCAAGCGCACCGAGCATTACAACAATACCGGCAAAAGAACCTAGTTCTTGTTTTGCCATTTCACCAAGCGATCGACCGTCTCGACG
The DNA here is from genome assembly GCF_035615195.1 of Acinetobacter sp. IK31. Classification (NCBI taxonomy): domain Bacteria; kingdom Pseudomonadati; phylum Pseudomonadota; class Gammaproteobacteria; order Moraxellales; family Moraxellaceae; genus Acinetobacter; species Acinetobacter sp. IK31. The sequence goes on from NZ_JANBOB010000030.1 coordinate 188,061, forward strand.
CGTTGAAATAAATAAAACTAAAAAGTCTTGTACTGCACCCGCGACAACCACACCGACCAGTAGCCAGATTGTCCCTGGTAAAAAACCCATTTGTGCAGCCAAAATTGGCCCGACCAATGGCCCCGCTCCGGCAATTGCCGCAAAGTGGTGACCGAAAAGCACATATTTATTGGTGGGAACATAATCCAGACCATCGGCTAAACGATGTGCTGGGGTTAAACGTCTTGGGTTTAATTCAAATACTTTAGTTGCAATAAATAGACTATAAAATCGATATGCGATGCTATATACACATGCTGCAGCAAGTACAAGCCAAACCGCATTGACATGTTCACCACGACTGAGTGCCAGCATCCCAAAAGAAATTGCACCTATAATTGCCACTAGGCTCCAGACTAGCTTGGAGGGAAGCGTAGATTTCGCTTGCATTGTGTCCATTCTTAACCTCTCAATAAATAACTACAGCATTTTTATATTGTTATATACTGTTCTTTGCTCACTCCTTGTGACTCTACTCCTCCTTTAATTTTTTTCCTCTTATACTTTCGCATAAAAAAAGGGATGATTGACATCATCCCTTCGATAATAGTTTATTTTTTAACTATTATGCACGCTCTAAATAATCGCCAGTACGAGTATCTACACGAACGCTATCTTCTTGCTGAACAAATAACGGAACACGAACAACCGCACCTGTTTCAAGCTTAGCTGGTTTACCGCCACCGCCAGATGTATCACCGCGTACACCTGGATCAGTTTCAACAATTTTTAATACTACGAAGTTCGGTGCACTTACAGTTAAAGGCACGCCGTTGAACAACATAATCGTACATTTTTCATTTGAATCGTCTTTTAACCATTTAGCAGCATCGCCCATTGCAGTTTTATCTGCTGCGATTTGCTCAAAAGTTACAGGATCCATGAAGTTCCAAAGTTCGCCATCATTGTATAAGTAGTCCATTTCTACTTCTACGATGTCAGCCGCTTCTACAGTATCGCCAGACTTAAAAGTTTTTTCTAAAACTTTACCAGTTCTAAGGTTACGTAATTTTACGCGGTTGAACGCTTGACCTTTACCTGGTTTTACGTATTCATTTTCCATGATTGAACATGGGTTACTGTCAAGCATGACCTTAAGGCCCGGCTTGAAATCATTTGTAGAATAATTGGCCATGACTGGCACACTCCAAACTTAACAAGTCAACTATGCGATATAATGCGTTGTTGCATTATCTTAATCGTGTCAAATGATAAACTATTTATACCAAGAGCAAAACTGGCAATCGCAACTGAGTGACCTTATTACAGATCCTTTGGAGTTGCTAAACCTACTCGAGTTATCCACCGATCAGCTATTATCAGGTGCGATTCTGGCTTCTGAACAGTTTAAATTACGGGTTCCTCGCGCGTTCGTCGGAAAAATGAACGTTAAAGACCCTTTTGACCCGCTTTTGCTACAGGTTTTACCTCATCATTTAGAGCTTGAAGAACATCCTGAATTTGTAACTGATCCTTTAGGTGAAGAAGCAGCAAATCAATTACCCGGTGTATTACATAAATATAAATCACGTTTTTTACTGACTTTGACGGGTGCGTGTGCCGTACATTGCCGTTATTGTTTCCGTCGTCATTTCCCCTATCAAGAAAATTTACCGAAAAATGACGATTGGCTAAATATAAAAAATTATATTGAAGCGAATCCGCACATTAATGAAATCATTTTGAGTGGTGGCGACCCCCTTACACTTTCTAATCGTAAATTAGCACTTTGGCTAGAACGTTTATCATCTCTCAAACAAATTAAGATTCTGAGAATTCATTCACGGGTTCCAATTGTTATTCCAAACCGTATCGACGAAGAGCTGATTTCTTTATTAAAAAACAGTAGGCTGCGTATTATTCTGGTGGTACACTCAAACCACGCTTCTGAACTCGATGACTTTACCTGTTCAAAATTGTTGCAGTTATCTGCGGAGCACATTACTGTACTTAATCAGGCAGTTTTGCTTAAAGGTGTTAATGATTCTGCACAAACATTAATTGATTTAAGTTATCGTTTATTTGAAGCTCGCGTTATGCCTTATTACTTACATGTTTTAGATAAAGTAAAAGGTGCACAACATTTTGATTTAATACCATCTGAGATAGATGATATATATCGTGATGTGTTAGCGAACCTACCGGGGTATTTGGTTCCTAAACTCGTCAGGGAAATTGCGGGCGAAAAGAATAAAACACCGCTTTTTGGGGCTACAACATTTTGAGTTATATAATAAGTGATGATGAATAATGCACTATCGGACATTTTTCACAATCAAACCGAGCTCACTCGTGAACGGTTAAGCTTTTGTGAAGCCAATATTAAAGATCTTAATGAATGGGTCACTACCCTTTCTATTATGCAACTCGGCGATACGTCAAAAGCATTATTCACCGCTATTTTAGAACTCAATGAATTAAAATGTAGCGAAACCTTGCGTTTCGATCTCATCCAAACGCTTCATCCTACCATTAATAACGTTCTTGCGAGCCTAGAAAAAAACTTTTTTAACCAAGGTGTTATTAGCACAGACCGTAATGAACACATTATTGAATTAGCAATGTTGCTCCGTTGCTATTTTGCCAGTATTTATTTAAATATTGCTAAAAATAGCCATGAGCAATTACAACATCAAAACTTTTCACTGTTTGCCTATAAACAAAAAAAGAATTTGCAAACGGCACGTACTTTATCGACTTTCCATGCGCTGAAACAATTAACCAGTCTCTTATATCAACAGCATATGCTCTATAGTGAGCCGGTCAAAGGGCAATGGTTAATTGCACATCAGCTCTATGAAACCGCTGTTCAACATAAATATCATCTGGTAAATATTAACCATATTCAGGGTGTACATCATCCTCTAGCAAATATTACCCAAGCTTATGCTCAGCTGATTCTGCTCGATATTTTAAATACAAACCAAATTCGTCAGTCAGAAATTCAGGCATTATTTCAATGTAGCTTTGACTGGGCAAGAATGATTCATATTTTGCCGAAAGATACAGCATTAACGAAATATGTGGTCGACCCAAGTAAAGATCATCCACCAGTTTATAACACCAAACGCAGCTCTAACTTTAGCCCAAGCATTTTTATAGGCACACAGGCTTTACTTGAGCATGTCACTGCAACCATGCATAAAAATGCGCAATATATTTCCAAGAATGAAAAGTTTTATTTAAGCCCAGCTTTAAAGTTTCATGTTCAAACTATTTTAGGTACTACGGCTCAACGTCGTCATGAGCGGTATGAATATAATGCAGAGCTACAAATTTGTTTTGGTTTAAGTACGGCTCATTTCTATCTATCGAAAGCAAAAAATTTCGAAGAAACGCTACAACTGAACAATAACTACAACTTACAAAGTGAGTCTAAAGTTTTATCCAATTTAGAGAAAAAAGAACAACAAACGACATCCTATCAACGCTTAAGTCGTGAAACTAAAACCATTTATCAAACCACTGTTCTCGATATTAGTGTCAATGGATATCGTATTAAATGGTCTGGGGAAGCACCGAAAAATCTAAGAACCGGTGAATATATTTTAGTTAAAGAAACCTTGCATGGACAATGGCGTGGCGGGGTCATTCGCTGGATTAAACAGTCGACAGAAAAAAGCCTAGAGTTAGGTTTAGAGATTTTGTCACAGGCCATGTTCCCTTGCGCAGTGCATATTCAAGCTGAGCGTCATACGCGCAATTATCATCCTGCACTATTACTACAAACACAAAATTTAGAAGAAATACAAAACACATTAATTTTACCGGGCTCACAAATTTTTAGAGAGCAACAAACAATTCATTTACGATTGGGGACAGAAGAAATCAAAGTGTATCTACTCAAAGCACAACTCATTACTCAAAGTTTTATTCAATTTCATTTCGAACTTTTGAATGAGCAGCAACAAGGCCTGCTTGATCAGTTCATGATGAAAAAGGGTAATAACTCTAGCAGTCAAGATTTATGGGAAGCACTAAAGTGAGAAACTCTTTATTATCTAAAAAGTTAAAACGTACTGAAACACGTTTACTCATTATTGATGACAACCAGCTACGTTATAACCAGATTTTAAATTTATTATTGGGGAATGATTATCAAGTTCAGGCATTATTACTTGATGATTTAAAAAGTTTTGAAAAACAGCTAAATACGCCTTGGGATGCTATTATTTTTGGTCGTGCTTACGACCTAAAAATTGAACAAACCCTCTCCCTTATTCAAGCATCTGAGCAGCCACATTTACCTGTTTTGTTATTGCAACCTGAAGACTATCAACCTCAGCAATATCAGACCTATATTCATAAAGGTATTTATGATGTCGTTCCATTAGAACCATTAGATTATTTTTATATCACGCTTATTCGGACCTTGTCGTATAGCCACTTATTGCAAACCGAGCAACGCCTGACCAGCGAACTAGAGACTATTCACTCTCATACACAAACCTTGGTCAATAACAGCCATAAAGCTGTCGCCCTCTTTCAAGAAGGCATGCACGTTAAGGCAAATACAGAATACCTCAACCTTTTTGGCTTTAAGCAAGAAGAAGAGATTATTGGCCTGCCGATATTAGATGTTTTACAACCCAATGATTTAAATATTTTTAAACAAAGATTTAAGAAGATTTCATTAGGTCAATTTGATCAGGCGCGTTTTGAAATCCAGAGTCAACACGCAGCAATTTCAGGTAATAATGCTTTAAAACTTGAATTTATTCCCAGTCAGGAAGAAGACGCCGTACAGTTAACCATTGACTATCAACCGGATTTACAAACTCCTGCAAACACTGTTTTTTCTGAAAAGAGTTATGGGTTAATTACACCTTGGCAACAGATTAATCGACAGCTATCATCCCACCCTGCTCAAGCAAATGCATTGGTTTTATTTAGATTAAGTCAGTGCCCAGAACGTGTATTTCAACTCGATTGGCAAACTCCTGGCCAATATTTTAATCAGCTGCAAAGTTTCCTGAAAGAACAGGCACAAATGCCGATTTTCAATCTTGAACTTGGGGCATATATTGGCGTTTTGCAAGCCGAAAACAGTACAGTCCTTAATTCCCAATTGGCTAGTCTGCAAAGTTTGCAAAAAGAGTATTTATTACCGATTAATGAGCTTAACTATTCGATCCAGTTTAAGCTGAGTTATGCGCAAATTACTGAACCTTTAAATGAAGCTAGTTTTGCAAAGCTTCTTGATCAAACAAGTCAGCAAGAGTTACCTAAGGCGAAGTCAGAAATCGAGTTAGCGCCAACCATCAATTTTATCTCTTCTATATCGCTTGATCTAAGCCTTCAGAATGTTGATGCTCCTGTGCAATCCTCTTTATTGCAACAATTAAAGCAACAGTTAGCACTGGGTGAAATCCATTTAAAATATCAGCAGATTTATGATAAGCATGATCAAGAAACCCATAACTATGAAGTGACTAGCGGTTTTATTGCAGATGAACAGTGGCACGATTTAAACGATTTAGCTGCATTAAGAGATGATAGCGAACTTTCTATTCAATTAGACCGTTGGATCTTGGTTGAGGCTAGCAAGCAGCTACATAATTTTATTACGCAGTATCCGAAAGCTAAACTGATTATTAACTTAAATATTGATATCTTACTTAAAGATAAATCATTCCCTGAGCTGATTTCAAAATTACTCACCATTATTGGTAGTAAGCAAGAAAGCCCATTGGTTTTACAATTTCCAGAGCAAGCTATTCAGCCACATCTTGCAATTGTGCAGCAACAAATAGCTCGCCTACGTCAACACGGTGCAGAAATTTCAATTCGGGATTTCACATCTTCTATTTATAGCGAATCGATATTGCAACAACTTGATGTTCAATATTTAAAATTGCAATCGAAGAAGACCGAGCTATTAAACTCAGACGCTGGTTTAGCGCAATTACAAGAAAAGGTTTTGAACTATTTGACTGTAAAACCAGTAGGGATTTTGCTTGCCGATCTTAATGATATGAATTTATTTGCTAATGCTTGGAATGTGGAAGCACGTTTCTTACAAGGTCGCTATTTCCAGAATAAACTTGATCGCTTAACAGACGTACAAGATCAATAATGGTCTTGTCGCTTACAAACAAAAAACGGGCATAAAGCCCGTTTTTTGTTTCGTTTTGCAGTATTAACGCTTGATAGAGCGAGACATACCAGAAAAACGTTGTTTGAATTTGTCGATACGACCACCAGTGTCTACATTCTTTTGCTTACCAGTGTAGAAAGGGTGGCAAGCTGAACATACGTCAAGGTAGATAGTGTCTTTACCTAAAGCAGAACGAGTTTCGATTACGTTACCGCAAGAACAAGTTGCTACTAATGTTGCATATTTTGGGTGAATATCGGCGCGCATCGTCGATTACTCCTAATTTAGAAAGGCTTAAGCTGCCATCGCAATTGATCACTCTCAACTAAGTTGAGGACAGGCTCAAATGAGCAGATCAACACCACAACAGACCATTCTTTTGGCCCACCGAAACCTCTAGGGTTAGAGCTAAGCACAACAAGTGGACAAGATTATACGTCAAATAGTTTTTATTTGCGAATTAATCTTTAGATTTAGCCCAGTAATTTGCAATTACCCCACAAACCATTAATTGGATTTGGTGAAAGATCATAATAGGTAACACAATCATGCCTAAAGGCTGGCCAATAAATAAGATTTGCGCCATCGGCACACCACTTGCCAGCGTCTTTTTTGAGCTACAAAAGAAAACCGTGACTTGATCTGCTCGGTTGAATCCCAAAGCACGTGGTAGATAAAGTGCTAATAGCATAATGATGGTTAAAAGAACTGAACAGGCAACCGTTAGAATAAGTAAGGTTTTCCAACTTACCTGATGCCAAAGCCCTGCGACTACCGCCCCACTGAATGCACCATACACCACCATCAAAATTGAGCCTTGATCGAAAGCTTTAACAATACTTGGAACTTTTGCCATATAGGGAAAAATATAAGGACGTAATATTTGCCCTAAAATAAATGGTACTAATAGCAACAATGTAATTTGTATAATTGAAGCAGTCGGATCGAACCCATGTTGGCTTTGGCCTAAAATAAAAAAGCTCACCAACACTGGTGTAATAAACATACCAATTAAATTTGAAAAAGATGCACTACAGACCGCTCCAGCCACATTCCCTTTTGCAACTGATGTAAATGCAATAGAAGATTGAACCGTAGAGGGTAAAAAGCACATAAACAAAAAACCCCAGTACAGCTGTTGACCTAATAGAGGTAACAGAATCGGCTTAGCCAACAAACCAATCACTGGAAAAACAAAAAAAGTAAATGCGAATACAAGTAAATGCATTTTCCAATGCAAAATGCCTTCAATTACAGCCTCACGAGACAGCTTCGCACCATGCAAAAAAAATAATATTGCAATCGCGACTGTGGTGAGTGTATTGAAATATTGCGCTGCTTGACCATTGACTGGAAAAAATGTTGCTAGCAATACCATTCCAACCAACAAAATTGTAAATCGATCAAGTGCCAATAACTTCAACATAGCCACATCCTATGATTATTTTAGATAAATAAAAAACCCAGTTGATAAATTGACCATTCGGTCGGATATTCATCATACTGGGCTCTAAAAATAAAGCTAGACTTTTAAGACCTAAATCTTAATCATCCAAGTCATTTACTTAGTTATTTCTTGCATCAGCATCTTGTTGAATCAACTCGATTTTATAACCATCTGGATCTTCAACAAATGCAATAACCGTTACGCCGCCTTTCATTGGACCAGCTTCACGAACGACTTTACCACCACGTGCTTTAATTTCTTCACATGCTTTATAGGCATCATCAACGCCAATGGCAATATGGCCATATGCATTGCCTAAATCATAACTTGAAGTATCCCAGTTATGAGTGAGTTCAAGCACAGTATTGGTTTCTTCATCACCATAACCAACAAATGCCAGTGTAAAGCGCCCTTCTTCATAATCACGCTTACGAAGTAACTTCATTCCTAATACTTCGGTATAGAACTTTAAAGATTGTTCTAAATTGCCTACTCGCAACATTGTATGAAGCATTCGCATATATCTATCTCCTAGGAAACTTTTATTCTGATGATCGCTTACTTAACAATTTACCTACCCAAATCACGAGCAATAAAATTGGCAAACCCATCAAAAATGTAACCGTAAAAAAGCCTGAATAACCGATATGATTTACTATGGTACCTGAGTATCCACCAATTGTTTTAGGTAACAACAGCATTAAAGAGCTAAAAATAGCATATTGCATGGCGGTAAATGACACACTAGTTAAACTAGAAAGAAATGCGATGAAAACTGCACCAGCTAATCCGGAAGCCAAATTATCAAATATGATTCCCATAACTAGCCAGACTTTACTATAAGGTACAACTACTTTTCCTTTTAACTCGATATCAATATTTTTATCAACTGGAATCGCTGGAATATCAAATAAACTCATACGATAACGAGGTTGGTTCTCTGCTAACTGTTTTTTATAACTATGTATTAAGCTTAGGTTATGTAATTGCTTGTTAGCTTCGTAACTTGCCTCTACTCGAATTTGATCAAGTTTAGCGAGTTCATTTCCAGGAATAACGACATTCCAATCATTATCCTTAATCTTACCTTCTATTCTATTTTTTGAATTCAATAAAATACTAACTGATTTTATTTGACTATTTTTTGGTAAGTTCAATAAATTACCATGAAGAATTACATCTTTCTTTAACTCATCTTTATATAAGAGATTATCCCCACCAATTGCTTGAATATAAATATCTGGTTGAGATTCTGAGTTAAATAATTTTAATGGAACAGATATCTTTAAAGGCTCAGGATTTCCTATCGGCTGTGAAGTAATTGAGACTTCATTCTGAGTTGTTAAGTTATTGCTTGGGAATTGTAATGACCAATTTCCAACTTCATCAGGATTTACAGTATAAACCTGATCACCAATATTAACCTGAACGTTCTGCATAGTTGCGCCAGATTTAACTAAACCTACAAAAATCAAATTAGTCGTGCTTGCTAGAATTGCTCCTAATAGCATCATCTTCATAACATTATAACGTTGGGCTAACATCCCTCCCAGAAAACCACCCAATATAACAAAGAAAATTGCAAAAAATTTATTAAACCAAGCAATTTCTTCTTTATCAAAATTTAAATCTAAATAGAATAAATTAGCCATTACACCAGCAACGATATCGGAAATACGATAAAAACCAATTAATAATAAAATTGCTAGTGCAACTTTTACTCCATATCGTTTAAAAAAATCTAAGAGTGGTGATAGCCATGTTTCTACAACAATTGTCTTATTAATCAAGCCAAATTTAATTAAAGTTAAAATTGCAACAACAGCAATTAATATACTAGTTAAGAATTTTATAACTAAAACTATAAAGCTCAAAAAAGCATCTTGAATAGAAAATGAATCAAAAATTAAGCCAATTTGATAAAAACTGGTAGCAAAAACTATAGTTGAAATAACAAAAACTGAGAATAACTGGAAATAATCTTTAGTTTGATAATGATGTTGAATACGCTTAACTTGAGGTTCATGGATGAGTAACGTTGTAATAATCCCTATAGACATTAAACCAGCCATTAATAGATAAGTGGTTCGCCAAGCCTCATATATATAGTTACCCACAGCTGTACCTAAAGAGGCTGCGAATAATAGCGCACCCAATTGTGTAATAATTGTAGCAGTACGATATCCGGCATTATAAGTTGAAGCCAAAACAGTTTGTATATTGGGATCTTCTGTTAATTCAATTCGATAAGCATCCACAATAATATCTTGTGTAGCAGATGAGAAACCTAGAAAAATAGCAGCTCCTGCCATAATCGTTAGATTTGAAAATGAACCAAAATCAGAGGAATTCGGCAGTGGATTTGTAAATGCCATCATACAAATTGCACAAATTACCAAAAGCTGAGCCACTAACAGCCAACTTCGTCTTAGTCCCATTTTTTTTGTTAAATACGGAAGTGGCAATTTATCTATTAATGGAGCCCAAATAAACTTGAATGAATAAGCTAAAGCCGCCCAAGAAAACATCGTAATAGTACTTCTATTAATTCCAGCTTCAGTCAACCAAAAAGATAAGGTTGAAAAAATCAGGAATATTGGGATGCCCGATGAAAAGCCTAGAAACAACATAATAATTGCCCGGCGATCTAAGAAAGCCATAAAGGAACTTTTCCACCCTTTAGATTCAGCACTCATTCGTTTTTTATTTTCCATAAATTATAAATGTGCCTATTCAAACCCTTCTTACAATTGCTTTCAAGATTCTTTATGCAAACATTTTGGGTTTGGCGATAAAAACCGCAAGTTTGCTTGATATTTTATGCTAAACCTGTATACCTTTAGGCCTCAACCTTCGTTTTCTTTTGCTGGATATCAACAGTGACACAAAAACTTGATCAAGTGACTATTTCAACTTTATCACTCGCTAAAACAAACACCACAAACGTCACCGTAAATGCATTTCCTTCAGCTTTTGAGAAACCTGATATAAAAATGACCTTAGATAAGACCGTTTTAAAACCTGAACAACTGACACATATCCCAGATTTTGAAAAAATCCCAGCTTCGACAAAACGCATCAAACCTCTTAATAATTTTTTAGGTCAAGATCGTGCAAAAGCATCTGTAGAGGCAGGAATTTCTTTGCCATACTCAGGCTATAACATTTTCGCCGTAGGAACTGCTGGTTTAGGCAAACGTACCATGATCAAACGTTTGTTACAGCAGCACGCTAAAACAATGCCAACACCTGATGACTGGGTGTATGTCTATAATTTTAAACAAGCACGTCAACCTATTGCCCTACGTTTTCCAGCAGGTCAAGGGACTAAGTTTCAACAGGCACATGATCAAACTTGGCAAATTATTTTAAAACAACTTGAACGCCGTTTTAGTGCAGAGACTTATCATAACCGTATTGAGCGTATCCGTCAGGAAACAGGTGATGTACAACAGCAAGCGCTTGTTGAACTGACCAAAGAAGGTGAAGAACTTGACTTAAAACTCATTTCTCGTAATGAGAAACACGGTTTTGTACCCGTACAAATTAAAGATGATCAAGTTCAAGAACTTACCCAAACAGATATTGATGCGTTAAATAGTAAAGAACGCGCTGAAATTGCTGCCAATATCCGTTATATGGATAAAAAGCTAGATCGCCTCGGTCTACACTTAGGCGATTTAGAAGATGATGCACGTGACAAAGTGTCTGTGTTAAATCGGGATATTGCAACGCAAGTCGTTATACCAAGAATGGATCTTATTTTAAATAAATATGGTCAGGTTAAAGGACTCGAAGATTACTTAAAACAATATGCTCAAGATATTATTGATAATGTTGAACTGATTTTAGAACAAGAGGAAGATGATTTTACTCCATCTATGTTCAATCGTGTTCCTGCACGTTATCAAGCCAATGTGATTGTTGCAAATAAACCAAATAGTGGCGCTCCTGTTATTTTTGAAGACTTTCCAACACACTATAATTTACTTGGTCACGTTGAACAGCTCACCCATAACGGCACAATTATCACAGATTTCACCTTGATTCGTCCTGGTTCATTGCATCAAGCCAATGGTGGCTATTTAATGCTTGAAGCTGAGCAGCTACTAGAACAACCATATGCTTGGCAAGGTTTAAAACGCGCTCTTAAATCTGGGCAGCTTAGATTATCATCACTAGAACATATGCTGACTTTAACCGGTAGCATTTCGATTGAACCTGCTGCAATTCCGCTCGACATTAAAGTGATCTTAATGGCTGAGCCTGAAATTTATTATGAAATTTTAGAGGTTGAACCGGAACTTGGTAGTGTCTTTAAAATTCGTGCAGATTTTACCGATACTCTTCAACGTAATGAATCGAATGAACAAGCTTATATGCAGTTGATTGCTGACTATGTGCAAGCCGATAAATTATTACCATTTGATCGTAGCGCTTTAGCAGCTTTACTCACTGATTCTAGCCGCCAAGCAGAAGATCAAAGCTCATTATCATTACATGCATCTACTCTAGGTGACCTTATTCGGGAAGCGCACCACCACGCGTTTAAAGCCGAGGATAAGATCGTCACTGAACAGCATATCAATCTAGCTCTACAACATCGACAATATCGCTTAGGCTATTTAAGAGAGCTTTACTGGCAAGATCTGTCACGTGGTACACAATTAATCGAAACGTCAGGATACCGTTTAGGTCAGATCAATGCCCTCTCTGTTATTCATTATGCAGATGTTGAGTTCGGTTTGCCTTCACGTTTGACAGCGTCTGTTTATCAAGGTGGTGGTGATATTCTTGATATTGAACGTAGTGTAGAACTTGGTGGTTCACTTCATGCGAAAGGCGTGTTGCTCATGTCTAGCTTCTTGAAAGCTCACTTTGGCCGTGAACAGATTTTACATTTCTCCGCTGCGCTAGCATTTGAACAGAGCTATGGCCAAGTCGATGGCGACAGTGCCACTGTTGCTGAACTTTCAGCATTGATTTCTGCAATTAGCCAAATACCAATTGATCAATCATGGGCAATTACTGGTTCTATGAACCAATTAGGACAAGTCCAGCCAATTGGTGGTGTAAATGCAAAAATTGAAGGCTTTTATGATGCATGTAAGTTGCAAGGTTTCACAGGTAAGCAAGGTGTCATTATCCCTCGTCAAAACATGCAGCATTTAATGATACGTCAGGATGTTATTGATGCTGTTCGCAGCGGTCAATTCCATATTCATGCGATTGATACGATTGATCAGGCACTTGAAATTTTAATGGCTCGTCCAGTTGGTGCACTCGATAAAAAGGGTAAATACAGCAAACATTCAATTTATGCAGCAGTGATGGAACAACTTGAATATTGGCAAGCCATTGAAGATGGTGCTGAAATTGAAGAAGAGCCAAAAAAGAAAAAGAAAAATAAGAAAAAAATTAAGAAGCATGAAGAACTTACTGCTGACGATCTGCCACAAGAAAATGCAGAAGAAGTTGCCACATTAAAACAGAAGTAATAAAAAAGGGCCTGTAAAATGCAGGCCCTTTTTACTTGTAGACTTGCAAAATTAACGAACGATCTGCATCGCTCGTCCGCCAGCCAACTGGCTAAAATATTGTTTAAGTGCCTCAACACAACGTTGAATTTTCATCGGTTGTTGATCGTGCTTTGCGGTCTCTGCATATAAAGTAAAAGCGGGAAGTTTCCAATCAGGAAGAATCTCAATTAAAGTACCAGCCTTAAGCTCTTTTTGAGCATCTAAATATAAAATTCGGGCAATACCATGTCCTTGTTGACATAACGCTTTCGCAACTTGCAAATTATTACTTTGCAAACGGCTGATCATTTCAATATTTAATTTTTCACCAGTTTTGGCATGTTGAAAATTAAAACTACGTGATTCGCTCATTGCATTGATAGAAAGCAACTCATGATTGTTTAAATCATTTGGATGCAAAATCGGGCTTGATTGATTGAGATAGCTGGGAGAGGCCACCATAATCTGATCGACAAAAGCCATCGGAATGACAGAGCTACTCTCTTCTACCTGAGTAGAACTCATTCGTACTGCAATATCAATTCGCTCTTCAATTAAATCGATATAGCGATGCCCAACTTCGAAATGCACAGATAAACCGCGATGAGCTGACATCCAGTGAGATAATGCAGGAATGAGGTGTTGAACTGCTAAATCCGGAGTTGTTGCAATACGCAAATCCCCGATTAAGTCATCCCTCAATTCATTAATTCTGATTTTTCCCCTTTCAGCAGCCGCCAACATTTCTTGACAGCTTGAAAAAAAAGCCTGTCCGGCTTCTGTTAAACTAAGTTTACGAGTGGAGCGATGTAATAGAGTTACATCCATTTCATGCTCGAGGGAGCGAATTTGCTGGCTCACCGCACTTGTTGTAATTCCTAATTCACGTGCCGCACCACTAAATGAACTTTTTTCAACCACACAAGCAAAAACACCCATCGCACGAAGCTGATCTAACATAGGTTTCCTCAAATCTAATTTTAAATTTATAAAAAATGCTTATTGTTGTAATGAAAGCAACCAATTACATTATACGAGGAAACCTAGTTTTTTTGCATTAGCTATTTTGGTAAAAGATTTATAGGATTAATCGGTTTTCCATCCAAACGAATCTGGAACTCAAGCATGACCTGAGATGCTCCAGTAGACCCCATTTCGGCAATTTTTTGTCCAGCAGTTATATTATCACCACTTTTCACCAACATCTTGCTATTGTGAGCATACGCACTGATATAACCATCAATATGCTTAATTAAAACCAGATTTCCATATTCTTTTAAGCCATCAGCTGCATAGACAACTTGTCCATCGGCTGCGGCATAAATAGGGTCACCTTGATTTCCACCATAACGGATTCCCTTGACATTATTTGCCAAATTAAACCCTTGAATTACTGGCCCATTAGTCGGTTTTATCCAACGTAAGCTCGAATTTGGTGCAACCGAAGTCACCGTAGTATTCGTTGACGGAACGGTCGTTGAAGGCTGAGTTACTGGAGTAACAGGCTGTGTTGTTGGTAAAGCAATGGTTTGACGCTTAATTTGCTCAGGTTGCGCCATGACTTGCGTAGATACCGTTCTTGGTGAAGAGCCTTTCTTCAAACGCAAAGACTGATTGACATAAATACGATATGGCGCAGGAATATCATTCATTTCGGCAATACTGATATAGTCCAGACCATAACGCATTGCAATACCACTTAAAGTATCACCTGAACGAACCGTGTAATAGTTAGGAGCCATTGCATAGCGAGAACTATTATTAATTTGCGGTTTAGAAGCACATCCAGCCATAGCCACAGTAAAACCTACAGCTACAGACAACAGCATAATTTTCATTATTTTGTCTTTTTGGATATTCACTCTGCTTTGTTGCCCAATTAAATGCATTGATCTCCCTCACTAAATGCTACAAATCATTTCGGCTAAGAGTAACAAAAAAGTAAGAGGAAACACGTTCCTCTTTTTCTTTATTCACAAAGTTATAACATTCGAGGCAAATTATTGACTCAAACTTAGCTGTAGGTCTTCTAAAACAGCATAATTTGTTGCGTCCATCTGAATTGGGGTAACACTTACATACCCGTTTGCCACTGCAAAAAAGTCAGACTGAATCTGGCTTAAGTCAGGCTGTGGATCTGTAACTGCCTCGCCCGCTAACCCAATCCAGTAAACTTGACGCCCTCGTGGGTCGACATGACTGGTAATAGGTTTAGATTGAGCACGGCGTCCCTGATAGGTAATTTGTGCCCCTTTTAACTGTGGCACATCAGGAATATTAATATTAAAGATATGTCTTGGAGGCAGAGCTGGCAGTCCGCTTGCAATAAAATCATGAACCCACTGAGCAGCCTGAGCATAATCTTCTTTATTGTTATAAGCGCGCACATCTGGGCCAGCTAAAGAGACAGCAATGGCTGGTTGCTTCATTAAACGACCTTCAAATGCGGCACCTACTGTTCCCGAATATAAAACATCATCACCTAAGTTTGCGCCACTATTGATCCCACTTACGACCAAATCAAATTCGAAATCAAATAAACCATTCATGGATAAATAAACACAATCTGCTGGTGTACCATTCACTGCCCATACATCTTCGGCAATTTGAATTGGGCGCAATGGTCGATCTAATGTTAACGCACTTGAAAAACCGCTTCTTTCACTTTCTGGTGCAACCACAACCACACGGCCAAGTGGTTTTAATGCTTCAGCTAAAGCTTGTATACCGGGTGCAAAGACACCGTCATCATTCGCAATCAAAATATTCACTAAAATCTTTCTCTACAAATAAACCTAAAGGTTTTCACAATTGAATTATTCGTTGAATTATATATATTTATGCCTCCATAGCATTATAAAATTGTGAAAAAATGAAAACTTTCGCTCCTTTTTTTCAGGTATTGGGGATCAGCATCACATTGTGTACGCAAGCTGTTTTTGCAGATGAGAATATCTCAACACAAGAGGCTGATAGCTTAATTAAAGATGACATTGCCGCAACGCAAGTTTTGCAGGAAATCTGCCCAGCTTTCGTTGGAACAAATAAAAAATTTGAGTCAAATACTCAAAAAATTATTGCGATGTATCTAAACGGTTATTCAAATAAATCAATTACTCTCAGTACTCTACAACATGATGCAGAGTTTAAAACTTTGTTAAATGAAGCACGTCAAGCTTCAAAACAAATGGACTATCATGAGCAACATGAGCTTTGTGAAGAGATCGTCAATTATAAAGAATAGATCTTTTGCTCTTTTAGAGTAGAGGTTTATTTATTGAGGTTTTCTGCTTAGTATTAAGCAGAAAACCAACATAACAATACATTTTTTCCATTTTCTTAACCTACAAATTGGTTAAGCTATCGACATATTTAAATTTTTTATTTCGGGTTATCGATGTTTATGAAGAAAAGCTTAGTTCAATCGCTCTCTTTGGTTTTACTTATGAGCATGGCAACAGTGGGTTTTGCTGCTGACAAGAAAAAAACGGCTGAAAATAAAACCGAAAATGAAAATGTTGTTGAAGTAACTCCACAACAAAGCATAACCCCTGAAGAATTAGCTGCAATTCAAGTACTTTCTGAAATTTGCCCAGGTCTTATTGGCAAAAAAGATGCTGATTTTGCGCAAGGTTACGAACGTTTAGTTAAAGACTACCTACCCAATGAAACTGACGCTGTCTCTGCATTAGAAAAACGCAGCAAAGACAAAGGCTTCAAAAAATACTTAAAAGAAGCGCGTAAAGATGCTAAAGCAGCGGGTGATGAGCAAAACACATTAGTCTGCCAAGACGTGAAAGCATATCAATCGCAAAACTAAATTAGCAAAAAACTCTTGAGTTACAATACTGTTTGAAAAAGCCGACTTCCCCCATAGAAGTCGGCTTTGCTTTATCCTAAAATGCTAGGCTCTTCTGCTTCATACAAGATATTGGAATTACATAGAATGACTCGAAAAAGCGCTATTGCTGCACTACTCCTTTTGCCAAGCTTTTCTTATGCAGCAACTGTCTTATCAGCTCCGCCAGAATTAAATAATAAGTCTTATGTATTAATGGATTACGAGACAGGACAAATTCTTGCTTCTAAAAATGAAAATGAAAAGCTTGCTCCTGCTTCGATGACTAAAATGATGACCAGTTACATCATTGAACAAAAATTATTAAAAGGTGATCTGACTGAAAATGAACAGGTTCGTATGAACGAGTCTGCATGGTGTAAAGGAAGTAGCTCTGAATCATGTATGTATGTCCCTTTAAATGGTACAGCGACTGTTCTAGAAATGCTCCGTGGTATTATTATCCAGTCAGGTAATGATGCATCAAAAGCAATGGCTGAACATATTGCCGGAAATGAAGGCACTTTTGCTCACATGATGAATCAGGAAGCAAAACGTATCGGCATGGTAAATACTCAGTTTGTTAACTCGACTGGTATGCCAGCTGAAGGCCACTATTCAACTGCAAAAGATATGGCAGTTTTAGCACAACATATTATTAAAGACAGCTCAAAATATTATCCAATCTACTCTGAAAAAGAATTTACCTTTAATGGTATTAAACAAGGTAACCGTAATGCCTTGCTTTACACAGACCCAAGTGTAGATGGTTTAAAAACAGGCCATACAGATGAAGCTGGTTACTGCTTAACGACTTCAAGTAAACGCGGTCCAATGCGTTTAGTTTCAGTGATTTTTGGTACTCCAAGCATGGCTGAACGTGCAGATCAAACACGTACTTTATTGGCTTGGGGCTTTGCAAACTTTGAAACTGCAAATGTTCAACCAGCAAATCAGGTTCTTGCAAAAGCAAAAGTCTGGTTTGGTAAAGAAGATGAAGTTCAAGTGGGTTTAGCTGAAAACTTCAGTGTGACTATGCCTAAGGGTAAAGCTGACGGCATTAAAACTCAGTTAGTGGTTCAACCTAACTTAAATGCGCCACTTCAAAAGGGCCAAGTCGTGGGCAAACTTGTTGCTAGCCTTGACGGCAAAGTCATTGCTGAAAAGCCATTAGTTGCATTAAAGCCAGTTGAAGAAGCAGGTTTCTTTGCACGCTTAATCGACCATGTTAAACAATTCTTCAGTAACTTATTCTAATTTTTGAATAGTTGAATTAAGCACTCATGCTATTTAGTCTGAGTGCTTTTTTATTTTATAATTCATCTAAATTTTATGTTGATCCCTCTCATGGCAAAGAACATACGTCCTTATCTTGAACACCGCCCTCAAGTTGATACAACATGTTATATCGACGACATGGCTGTTGTAGTCGGTGAAGTCAGCTTAGCCGAAAATGTTTCTGTCTGGCCTTTTGCAGTCATTCGCGGTGACGTAAATAGCATTCAAATTGGTAAAAACAGTAATGTTCAAGACCATTGTATGTTGCATGTTAGTCATAAAAATGATGCCAAACCAAACGGTTCACCTCTCATTATTGGTGAAGACGTAACGGTTGGCCACCATGTGACTTTGCATGGCTGCACCATCGGCAACCGTGTTTTAATCGGAATCAATACCGTTGTTCTAGATGACGTGATTATTGAAGATGATGTAATGATTGGCGCGGGAAGTTTGGTTCCACCGCGTAAAGTCTTAAAAAGTGGTTATCTGTATGTAGGAAGCCCTGTACAGCAAGTGCGACCACTGACCGAAAAAGAATTAGCATTTCTTCCTTATTCGGCAAGACATTATGTAAAAGTACAAAATAATCATAAAGCGACTCAAGCAGATCAAGAGTAATTAGCTCTATAAATTGCCAGTAATAAAATTCTGATTTTTTAAACGATATGGTTTTGTAGTATTGCTCATATCGTTTAGCAGAACACCGTAGCCAAAAACCCCTAAATTTCGTATTATACGTCTTTTAAATCATGGTGCTTTTTTATGGCTGCATGGACTCCTCATGTCACTGTTGCTACAGTCGTCGAAAAAGACGGACGCTATCTTTTTGTAGAAGAACATAGTGAAGGTTTTGTACACACCGTATTTAACCAACCTGCTGGTCATGTGGAATGTGGTGAGTCATTAACACAAGCAGCCATTCGTGAAACACTTGAAGAAACGGGTCATCATGTTGAAATTGATGCCTTGCTCGGTATTTATACTTATACCCCACCCATGTTTCCGGATCGTACTTATTACCGCTTCTGTTTTCTAGCGCATGTGACTCAGGTTGAAAGTAATCCTCAACTCGATACAGATATTGTAGCTGCTGTGTGGATGACACCAGATGAGCTCAAAGAATCTGCTCGTGCCCGCAGTCCGCTCGTGCTAAAAGCAGTTGAAGATGCCATGAAAGGCCATCGTTATCCTCTATCGCTTATTTATGAGCACCCTTTCTCTCCCTCATTAACTTCTCATTTGGATGCCTAGTCCTATGCAACAACGTGTCATCGTCGGTATGTCTGGTGGTGTAGACTCTTCTGTTTCTGCAGCACTTTTACTTCAACAAGGATATCAAGTTGAAGGTCTTTTCATGAAGAACTGGGAGGAAGACGACGGCACGGAATACTGTACGGCAATGGAAGATTTAGCCGATGCTCAAGCAGTAGCTGATAAAATAGGCATTAAGCTCCACACAGCAAATTTTGCTATGGAATATTGGGATCGCGTATTTGAACTTTTCTTAGCTGAATATGCAGCTGGACGCACTCCAAACCCAGATATTTTATGTAATAAAGAAATTAAGTTCCGTGCATTTTTAGATCATGCCATAACTTTAGGTGCAGACTTTATCGCGACTGGTCATTATGCACGTCGTGGCGAAACTACATATAACTCGAAAGGCGAAGCATACGCACCGTTATTACGTGGTTTAGATAGTAATAAAGACCAAACCTATTTCTTACATGCAGTTCATGGCAAAGAAATTAATAAAACTCTATTTCCCGTAGGTGAGATCGAAAAGCCAGAAGTTCGCAGAATTGCTGAAGAACTGGATCTTGCTACAGCCAAGAAAAAAGACTCTACAGGGATCTGTTTTATTGGCGAACGTCGATTTAATGACTTCCTTAAACAATATTTACCCGCTCAACCTGGAAAAATTGTACTTGATACAGGTAAAGAAGTTGGTGAACATCACGGTCTGATGTACTATACGCTCGGTCAACGTGGCGGAATTGGTCTAGGTGGTTTGAAAGGTGCAGCGGAAGGTGCATGGTTCGTACTACATAAAGATATTGCCAATAACCGCCTCGTTATTGGTCAGGGACATGAACACCCACTCATGCAAAGCACACAGCTTTGGAGTGAGTCAATTGACTGGGTGGCCGGCGAACAGAATATTCCAGCTGAAGGTTTGCGTTGTACAGCTAAAACACGCTATCGCCAACCTGATCAGGCATGTACAGTTTTTAATGATGAAAATAGTGAACACGGTGTACGAGTTGAGTTTGATGAACCTCAGCGCGCTGTTACACCGGGTCAAAGCGTTGTATTTTATTCAGATGAAGTTTGCTTAGGCGGGGGTGTCATTCACCATACAAATGCCCCTACACCAAATTTTATTTAAGGGAATGAATGGCATGGTGGAGTTACCATTTCAACAATCACAAGCCTTGAATGTTCGCCAAAACCGTGCCCTTGCCTTGGCTGGGGTATTTCAGGCCACCCAACTCACGCATATGACAGCCCTAACGGGTCAGCAGAGTATTGGTGAAAGTGGTAACTTCTATTTTGAGCTGTTAATCAAAGCAAGTTTAAATATTCGTCCTACAGTCAACAATGGTGTTCAAACATTAGATTTTTTTAATCAGTTGGCAGATATTTCTTTAGGGCTTAAAACACTCGAAAATTGTATTACTCAACCTTTTACAAATATGCCTAAATCTCGCCTTCCCAAAATGGGCACAGCCAAGCTTCCAATGTCATACGCTATGTCACTTTTACAATTAGAAAAGAAGGTCTATAGCAACCCCGAATACGTCGCAATCATTGAAAAAGCTCAGCAAAAGATTTTAAAACAGCTTTCTTTTTTTGATAATAACTATTTACATCCAAGCATTTTAGCCAATTTGGCCCAAACCTATGTCGATACTGCTGGGCAGATAAATCCCCGCATTCTAGTTCGTGGTAATGCAGAAGCATTTAAAGATACCAACCACACTAACCGCATCCGTGCTTGTTTATTTACTGGCTTGCAGATGGCCCATTTATGGCGACAACTCGGTGGTAGTTCGTGGAACATGATTTTTAGCAAGCGTAAATTGCTACAAGATATTCAAGCACTTGCTCGTTTACAGTACCAAGTCATCTAAGACTGTAAAGAGATTATTTTTGGTTTTATGTTTATTCCAACATTAAGGAATCGTTATGAACGCTTTAACCGCACTATCACCATTAGATGGACGTTATGCCAGCAAATGTGATGCGCTACGCCCTTTTCTTTCTGAGTTTGGTTTAATTCATGCTCGTGTCACTGTAGAAGTGCGTTGGTTACAAGCGCTTTCTAACCGTCCAGAAATTGTTGAAGTTGCTCCTTTTTCAAATGAAACAAATGCAGCTTTAGATGCCATTGTTAGCAATTTTTCTGAAGAAGATGCAAACCGTATTAAAGAAATTGAACGTACAACGAACCATGATGTAAAAGCTGTTGAATATTTCTTAAAAGAGAAAATTGCAGGTATTACTGAATTACAAAACGCGGGTGAATTTATTCACTTTGCATGTACATCAGAAGACATCAACAACTTGTCTCATGCATTGATGCTTAAAAACGGCCGTGAGGTTTTAGTATCAAGCATGAAGCAAATTTTAAATGCGATCTCTGCTTTAGCAACGACTCATGCTGAACAACCAATGTTGTCACGTACGCACGGTCAAACGGCTAGCCCAACAACTTTGGGTAAAGAAATGGCGAACGTTGCATACCGTTTAGCTCGCCAAATCAAACAATTTGAAAATGTTGAGCTACTAGGCAAAATCAACGGCGCTGTAGGTAACTACAATGCTCACCTTTCTGCTTATCCAGATGTTGACTGGGCTGCGCATGCTCAAGCTTTTGTGGAATCTTTAGGTTTAGCATTCAACCCGTACACGACACAAATCGAGCCACATGACTACATGGCAGAGTTGTTTGATGCCCTACGTCGCTTCAACACGATTTTAATCGACTTTAACCGTGACGTATGGGGTTACATCTCTTTAGGTTACTTCAAACAAAGATTAAAAGATGGTGAAGTTGGTTCTTCAACTATGCCACACAAAGTTAACCCAATTGACTTTGAAAACTCTGAAGGTAACTTAGGTATTGCAAATGCCGTATTAGCTCACTTAGGCGAAAAATTACCAATTTCTCGCTGGCAGCGTGACTTAACTGACTCGACTGTACTTCGTAATATGGGTGTTGGTTTTGCGCAAAGTTTAATTGCTTTTGATGCTTGTCTAAAAGGTGTTGGTAAACTTGAGCTCAATGCAAACCGTTTACTTGAAGATCTTGACCAAGCTCAAGAAGTGTTAGCAGAGCCAATTCAAACTGTTATGCGTCGCTATAACGTTGAAAAGCCATATGAAAAGTTAAAAGCATTAACTCGTGGTCAAGCAATGACTCGCGACATGATGGTTAACTTCGTAAATGGTGATGAACTTTCTCAAGTACCAAGCGAAGAACGTGCGCGTTTAGCTGAACTTACTCCTGCAACTTATACAGGTAATGCAGCAGAACAAGCAAAACAAATTAACGATTTAATTAGCAAAATCTAATTAAAAAGTTTATAAAAAGCGGAGCTTAGGCTTCGCTTTTTTATTACACTAATATAAATCACAATAAAGCCTTTATAAAATGATCGAAAAACAATTCAAGCTTAAACACTATATTGCTCTTAGTCTTATTTTTATTGCCATTATACTGTCAGGCATTCAGCCCCTTGAATTTGAAGCTTACTTACTTCATCAGGTGGGAACTGTTTTTATGTTGGTTTTACTATTTATTATTTTTAAAAAGATTGGCCTCGATTTTTTAAGCTTTTCTCTCTACTTACTATTTTTACTGATTCACATTATCGGCGCACATTACCTGTATTCATACGTTCCTTACAATGACTGGATTCAACAGATATTCCATTTTAATCTAGATCAATACATGGGGTGGTCCCGCAATATGTATGATCGTTTAGTTCATCTTGCCTATGGTGTTTTGCTCTACCCTCTTATTTATCGAGTTTTTCAGGTTTGGTTGCCTACCGCACGACCTTTTACTTTGTTTTTACTGGTGATTCAATTTGTGATGGCATCGAGTGTTTTCTATGAGCTCATTGAATGGGCAATTGCGATTGGTTTATCTCCAGAAGAAGCCGAAAATTATAATGGGCAACAAGGCGATATGTGGGATGCCCATAAAGATATGCTGTTAGCAACTATTGGAGCAATAATCTATGGAGTTGCTGCTCTTATAAAAACACCTAAAATAAATCATTCATAAATAAAAAAGCGCTCAATGAGCGCTTTTTTTAAAGGATATTTAAACTACTGGATAAGTTTGATCTAAAAGATTTGATAAAACTGAAGAAGTCGCATTTGGTAGAAGTTGATCTAGATTGGTTGTGATATCACTAGCTGTGTTATTTACATCGCTCTGCTCATTCACCACAGGTTTAGACTCTGTTGCAGATAAAAGTTTTGCGATCGGGTCTGAATCATTAGATGCAGAATTTTTTAATAAATCATCTAATGACACAGATTTCTGCTGCTGGTTATGGGTTTCATTCGTTGTGCTTTGTACTAACTTTAATGTATTTAAGCCAACGCTATCAGCAACAGATACAGTTTCTACATGAGCAGTGTCAACTGCTGCATCACTTAAACTCGCAGTCTTTGGCGCGACTACATAAAAGGTAAATGGCGAACTGACTTCACTCGTAAGTCCTGCTGCATCTGTCTGAGTCAAAGTAATCGTATGCTTTCCAAGGGCTAAATCTTTATCAAGACTAAACGTCCACGATCTACCACTACTTACGGTCACAATTCCAATAGCAACGCCATTATCATAAATAGTGAGCGTGGCATTTGCCTCACCTGATCCCGTAAGTTTTGGTCTGGCATCATCTGTTTCAGAACCAGCTGTAATCGCCCCTTTTAAAGCTCCCACATCATCATCCACACTATTTAAGACAGGTTTGATAGGAGGCGTAGTATCTTTAGTGCCGATAATATCAAGAACATCAGATTTATTTCCGGCACTATCAATAGCTGATACAGAGGCATGCTTATTATCAGTTAAGGCTGGTGAAATAGAAATTGTAAATTTCCCATCTGCACCAGCGGTTCCACTACCAATAACCTTGCCGCTTAAATCTTTAACTTCAATTTTTGCATTAGCTTCTGCTGTGCCTGTTACTGTTGTACCATCAGCATTAATTTGAGCTACTGGTTTATCAGGTGCAATAGAGTCATAATTTGGAGAAATTTCTAAAGGTTTAGAAGTATTTCCTGCTGCATCTTCAACAACAATAGTAGCCTTCTGTGCATCTTTTAATGCAGGAGAAAGTGTAATTTGAAACTCACCTTGAGCATTTGCCGTACCAGTTCCGATCACTTTACCATCAGCATCTTTGATTTGAACCTTTGCATTGGCTTCAGTTTTGCCTTCAACTGTTGTGCCTTCTTTATTCACTTCTACTAAAGGCGCATCTGGAGCAAAGGTATCCTTTCCTGCAATTATTTTACTTGGCTCAGATTTATTGCCAGCCGCATCTTCTGCAACCACCTTACCACCTGTGTCACTCGTCAAGGGCGGAGTAAGTTTTAAAGAAAAGATCCCATCTTTATTCGCAGTTACAGTTCCTAATACTTTATCAGCGGCATCATATACAGTAATTTTTGCATTCGCTTCAGCTTTACCTGTTACTAATGAACCATCTTCACTAAGCTGAGCTTGTGGAGCATCTGGAGCAATTGTATCTTTTGCACCTGTAATAGCAGCACCACTAGACTCTTTACCGCCCCCATTTTGAGCAGAAACATTTAATTTATTTCCATCTGTCAAAGGCTTGTCTAACTTGATAGTAAAATTACCACTTGCATCTGCAACACCAGAGGCTACCGTATTTCCAGCAATATCTTTAATATAAATTTTTACATTAGCTTCTGCCTTACCAGTAACCGTAACAGCATCATCTGCAAGTTTTAAATCTGTTGGTTTCGCAGTGTTTGGGACATCAACAGGTGAATCATCTTTGTCATCGTTATCAAAAGCCCAAAGATATAAACCTTCAGCAGCTAAAACTGCTAAGCCTACTTTTAGCACGTTACCCATCGAAAAAGTTGGAGAATCATCAACTGCCATTGTTGAGGCTGGCTGGCTAGTGCTTGTGTAGGCTAAATCTGTGACATGGTTTAGACCTGTATAATCTATAACCTTACCTTGTGCATCAAATTGTGCTTCAACAAATTTTCCATGTTCAGTTGGAAAAACAAGTGAATGGTCTGTTGTATTCGTTGCTTCATTAAAGAAATTTTCTAAAACAAGGGTTTCTCCATTTTTTAAATGGATGACTAGACTGCCCCCCTGCTTTTCCATTGATGCTATATCTTTTTGACTAATACCAATTTGAATAATAGAAGGTTTACTTAACACAACTTTATTGAGCTGACCATCTTGCAGAACGTCCAAACCCTCTTTGGATGCCACAATTATTCTTGTCATTATTTCCTATCCTGAATTTCAGTTATATTTTTAAATGTCTAACTTTTTAAATGATTCATCTAAAAGCTATTTTATTGATGTTTAAAATATCAAAACCATTGGTTTATCACAATTCAAAAAGTATATTTATCAATAATTATTTTTGAATTTTTATTAAAAAGTTAGAGATATTTTAAAAACTGGATTTATTTATTAATTCAATAAAAAACCAGCCTATTAAGCTGGTTTTTTATCAAAATGTGAATCACAAAAACTTATAATTTTGGATCACGCACCTGCACAAGAGTTGTATTTGCTTTTGCAAGGCTTTCCATCACTTTGCTCATCACAGCTGGAATCAAGCTATCTGCCATTTGTGCCGCTTGCAAACCCAACTTTTCACCTAAGGTTGCTTTCTTACGAGTGTTAATCACATAGACATCATGCTGTGCTAATAACGCTAATAGATACTCATCAGATGTTTGTAATTTATCAACAAGGTTGAGATTAAGCGCATCTTCACCGTACCAATGTTCACCTGTAGCGACTTTATCAACATTAAGCTGTGGTCGATACTTTTCAACAAAGTGCTTAAATAACACATGAGTTTGTTGAAGCTCTTCTTCGAACTTCGCTTTACCTTCAGGGGTGTTTTCGCCAAACATAGTTACAGTACGCTTATACTGCCCTGCTGTGTAAAGCTCAAAATCAACATTATGTTGTTTTAAAAGACGATTAAAATTTGGAACCTGAGCAACTACACCAATTGAACCAACAATAGCAAATGGTGCTGTAATAATTTCATTTGCGATACATGCCATCATATAGCCGCCACTTGCTGCCACTTTGTCTACACAGATGGTCAGATGGAAGCCTGCATCGCGTAAGCGCACCAATTGAGCTGCTGCTAGACCATAGCCATGTACCATGCCTCCTGGGCTTTCAAGGCGAACAACAACGCGGTCACGCCCTGCTTTAGCAGTTGCTAAAATGAGAGTAATTTCTTCTCGTATATTTTCAACCGCTGAAGCTTGAATATCCCCCTTAAAATCTAAGACAAAGATTTTCTGATTATTTTTACGGCGAATTTTAGCTTCTTTAGCAAGTTGTTGAGCCAATTGTAAAAGTTCTAAACGGCTTGCAGTGGTTTGTGCAATTTTTTTTCTCTGTTCATTTACACGTGCATTTAAGTGACTAACACGTATTTCTGCAGGGAGTTTAGGCAAATGGAATAACATAAAATTCTAAGCTCATAAGTTATCTTTTATAGCCTTAAGATGTGGTCCTTTTGATTAAAATTCAATAGCGTTTTTGCAAAATAGAGTCATTTTCATTTATAAAATAAAAAAAAGAGCACATGGCTCTTTTTTTGTCTTAATTATTAATTAACCGAATCGTCCAGTAATATAAGCTTCTGTCAACTGATGATCAGGTTGAGTAAAGACTTTTTCAGTTGAGTTGACTTCAATCAAATCACCTAAATGGAAGTAAGCAGTACGATCCGAAACACGCGCCGCTTGTTGCATTGAGTGCGTCACAATTACAATTGTATATTGCTCTGATAAATCAGAAATCAATTCTTCAATTTTTGCTGTTGCGATTGGGTCGAGTGCAGAACACGGCTCATCCATCAAAATCACTTCAGGACTTACTGCAATAGTACGTGCAATACATAAACGTTGTTGCTGACCACCCGACAAACCAGTACCCGGTTGATTCAAACGATCTTTCACTTCTTCCCATAAACCCGCTTTACGCAAGCTATTTTCAACAATTTCTTCTAGATCATATTTATCACGTGCTAGACCATGAAGTTTAGGGCCAT
Organism: Acinetobacter sp. IK31; assembly: GCF_035615195.1. NCBI lineage: Bacteria > Pseudomonadati > Pseudomonadota > Gammaproteobacteria > Moraxellales > Moraxellaceae > Acinetobacter > Acinetobacter sp. IK31. The sequence goes on from NZ_JANBOB010000030.1 coordinate 215,605, forward strand.
ACGCCACGTTATCAAAAATAGTTTTAGGGAACGGATTCGGCTTCTGGAATACCATTCCCACTTGAGCACGTAATAATACGACATCAAGATTTGGATCATAAATATTGTGGTTATCGAGTGTAATCTTACCTGTTACACGACAACCATCAATGGTGTCATTCATGCGGTTTATCGTACGAAGAAAGGTAGATTTACCACAACCTGACGGTCCAATAAAGGCAATAACTTCGTTTTGGTAAATATCGAGATCAATGCCCTTAATCGCTTCAACATCACCATAATAAACATGGGCATCTTGTGCACTAATTTTGATTTCGGTTGAGTTCTGCTTTTTTGAAGTTTGTGGTTCAAAATGCGAAACATACGAAGTGCCATGATTTTGCGATTTATCTGTAAATTGAGATTGTTCAGTGTTCACTAACTTATCCTTTTCTAAGGAATTCGTAATATCAATAGTATTCATGATTTATCCTCTATTACCAACGCACTTCGAACTTTTTACGTAACCAAATTGCAAGACTGTTTAAACCAATCATTAATGCAAGGAGTACGATAATCGCAGCGGCAGTACGGCCTTCGAAGAAGTTACGCAACTCATTACCTTGCCATAAGTAAACTTGGACAGGTAAAGCGGTTGCTTGATCAAATGGAGTTGTAGGAATACTTGCAACGAATGCACTCATTCCAATTAAAAGTAAAGGTGCAGTTTCACCAAGTGCATGAGCAACGCCAATAATTGCGCCGGTCATAATGCCTGGCAAAGCTAATGGTAAAACGTGGTGGAAAATGGTCTGAAATTTAGAAGCACCCAAACCAAGTGCAGCTTGTCGAATAGAAGGTGGTACTGCTTTTAATGAAGCACGAGTGGTAATAATGACTGTCGGTAGCGTCATTAAACTCAACACTAAACCACCTACCAGTGGAGCAGATAGAGGCAAATGCATCCAACCAATAAAAATCGCCGCACCGAGTAAACCAAACACAATTGAAGGAACAGCAGCAAGGTTATTGATATTGACTTCAATAATGTCTGTAAGAATATTTTTTGGAGCAAATTCTTCAAGATAGATTGCGCTGGCAACACCAATCGGAATTGCAATAATGATCACAATTAGCATCATAAACAACGAGCCCATAAACGCACCCGCAAGACCACTAATTGCTGGTGAACTACGAGAGTCTGGGTTCTTAAATAAGTTCATATTAAATGTACTTTCAAGAACACCTTTTGCTTTTAGCTCGTCTGCAAGTTTACGCACTTCAGGTCCAAGTTGCTGTTGCTCATCTGGCAATGAACGGTCAATATTACCTTTTAACCAGACATCAACATTGGCATCGCCCAAGAAATTAAGATTTTCTTTCTTACCAATTAATGATGGGTCCGCAAAAACCATATCACGTAAACGATAAGCTTCTGAGCTCGCATAAAGACTGCTTAAGTAATCACGTTGGTCAGCAAGTGCAGGGTCTTTAGCAATCATTCCATTTACAATAATGCCGTCCCAATCCACCATACCCATTTTGGTTTGCCAATCGATATAGCGCTCTTGATAATGTGCAGGTGTTTCCCCCTGCCCACGAACAGGTACCGGACCTGCATCAATCACTTTCGGATCAAAGTAAATTGGAATATTCATGCTGGTTTGCCAAAAAGCAGGTAAACCTTTTGCCAAAATACTGCTAAACAATAGTGCAACGAATGCAAGTCCAATTACGACTGCCGAGAAACCAGCATAACGAAAAGCTTTTTCTTTACGATGACGCTTAGCCAAAGATTTTTCGATGACCTGTTTACGTCGTTCACGTGATTCAGCAGCAGCTTTTGGATCAAATACGTTCTGATCCATAGGAGATGATGTATTTGATGTACTCATTCGTATTGCTCACGGTATTTACGCACAATGTACAGTGCAACAATGTTTAAGCATAAGGTAATCACAAATAGTGTTAGACCTAACGCGAATGCAACCAAAGCTTGTGGGCTGGCAAAGTCAGTATCACCAGTTAACTGTTTTACGATCGTAACGGTCACTGTCGAAACAGCTTCAAATGGATTTGCATGTAAAAGTGGGCTGTTCCCTGCGGCCAAAACCACGATCATGGTTTCCCCTACGGCGCGAGAGACAGCTAGTAAAAATGCGCCCGTAATACCTGGTAATGCAGCAGGTAAAACGACTTGACGAATTGTTTCAGACTTAGTTGCTCCAAGTCCTAAAGAACCATCACGTAAAGCACGAGGTACTTGGGTAATAATGTCGTCTGATAAAGAAGAAACAAACGGAATAATCATAATCCCCATTACGAAACCAGCAGTCAAAGCACTGGTCGCGTTAATTTCAAGGCCAACGTAAGCACCAGCTGCCTTGAAAAATGGCCCAATAACCATCATGGCAAAAACACCATAAACGATTGTTGGAATACCGGCTAAAACTTCAATTGCTGGTTTTGCCCATGAGCGTAACCAAGGAGAAGCATATTCAGCTAAATAAATAGCAATCATTAATCCAATGGGTACGGCAACTAATAAAGCAATGCCGCTGACCATGAGCGTGCCCCAAAGTAATGGCAGTAAACCATAACTGCCTTCAACATTACCTGAAGTACTAAAGCCTGGGTTCCACTCTGTCCCGAAGAAGAAATCAAGCGGACTTACAAAACGGAAAAAGTGCATTGCTTCGCCAAACATCGACATCACAATACCGATGGTTGTCAAAATCGCAACACCAGAACATAAAATCAAAGCAACATTAATGGCACGTTCAACTTGGTTACGCGCACGATATTGTTGATTAATTTTTTTCTTCGCCCAAACCAAACCCAATAAAGCTGCACAAACGACAACAGCAAATTTGGCAAAAGAGCCAATGGTTTGAAATTTTGCGAACTGTTGAGCAGCAGCTAACTCATAGGCTGCCGGTTTATCACTCACCCCAAAACCAGAAGCAATCGCTTGAACACGATCAACTAATACACTTCTGCCAGCTTCATCAAGTGAAGCACTTACGGTCGCGGGAATATTATTAAAAATAATATGGTTTAAAACACTTGGTTCAACCAAGCTCCAAATGATCAAAATTAAAAAAGCAGGGATACCGCACCAAAGCCCAACCAGTGCACCATAATAACCAGGACGAGAATGTAACGTCGCCGAGTTGCTTCCCTTACCTGCTAGGCTACGGCTCTTTCTCAGCCCAAGTTGATATGCGATTGCCACAAGGGCTAACAACACACCGATAAGTAGCAGATTCATGTACTCTCCACTGTTTTCTCAATTGTCATAATTTGGAAAAACAAGTTAGACAAAAAGGCTGATGAACTCTCAAGATCACCAGCCCCTATTCAAACTAACTTATTTAACAGTTTTACCTGCTTTAAAGTCAGCCAATACTTTTGCACGTTCAGCATCAGACATTGCGATTAAGCCATCACGTTCAGCTTTAGAACCTTTACCTGTTGCTTTTTTGCTTACGAAATATTCTACATATTGCGGTAAGCCTTTAACTGATTTTAAATGCTCGCCTTTCACGTAGAAGAACAATGGACGAGACACAGGATATGTACCGTTCAAAACTGTTTTCTCAGAAGGAACAACATTGTTTACTGTTGCTACACGTAACTTGTCACGGTTCATATCATAGAAACTTAGACCAAACACGCCCACTGCACTTGGAGAGGTCTTTAAGCGGGCCAATGTTTCTGTGTAGTCACCAGCAATTTCAATTACGCGGCCATCTTTACGGAAAGTAGAACATGCTTTCTTCTGAGCATCTTTATCTAGGCTCTTGAAGTATTCATACGATTCGCAACCAGCTTCGACCATTTTCTCTTGGAAAACTTCACGTGTACCGTGGTTAGAAGCAGGAATAACAAGTGTAATTGGTTCATTTGGAAGTGATTTATCAATCTGGTTCCAATTTGTGTATGGGTTTGGAACCAACTTACCTTTTGAAGGTAGTTGTGCAGATAAAGCTGCAAATACATGGTAAGGTTTTAATTTATAAGCTGCTTTGTTTGAGCTAGACGCAAATACAATACCGTCATAACCAATTTTAATTTCTTGAATTTGTTTTACACCAGCTTTGTTACAAGCTTCAATTTCAGTGCTTTTAATTTTACGAGAAGAGTTAGCAACGTCGATAGTGTTGTCACCCACACCTTGACAGAATTGTTTTAAACCAGCAGAAGAACCGCCAGAACCAACTACAGGAGTTTTAAATTGAGGGAATGTATTACCGAACTCTTCAGCTACAACGCTGGCAAATGGTAGTACAGTTGAAGAACCAGCAATTTGAATCGTATCACGAGCTGCATTTGCAGTCGTTGTTACAGCTGCCCCAGTTACTGCTAACGCAATTGCGATTTGACGTGGATTTAAGCGCATTCTGTTCTCTCTCATTAATGCAATAGGTTGTACGTCACTTTTTGTTGAGTGCTTGTACGCTCTTCGATAGCTGCATTGTGAATAGAAAATATGACAATTAAGTTACAGTATGATGACGCTTTAATGATTTCGATATTGTTAATTATCTGATTACTATTTTTTATCTATTATCAAATATTTAATTCAACGCGAGCGGGTATTTTACCCTATATATTAGTCTGTATTATGACACTGATTAAAAATATAGAATTTAATAATTCATAAAATATAAAACCAAAATATATTATAAACATTTTAAAAATCTATTATTTAACTCTATTTTTACTTTTACGAATAATAATAATTTTATGACTAAAATTTTTATTAAATATGGTAAGAAATAATAATTTCTTTGTAACATGAAAATAATATGACAAAAGATAAACGGTTACCTACTTTAAGTCAGGTAACCGCAATATCATTGTAAATTTAGTGAATTAATTCGATTGTACTTCTGGCATCACTACCATTTTTTTACGATATTTTAAGAAATACATCAGTGCTAAAAAAGCGAGCCAAATTGGGCCTAAAATAACAGCCAATCTCATATCTGGCGTCATTGCCATAATGATAAGAATAAAGCATACAAAGCTAATGGTTAAATAATTACTCCATGGGCTAAGAATACTTTTAAATTTGGTTTGATGTTTTTGCAGTTTCATTGCTTTAGTAAATTTCAAATGAGTCACTGAAATCATAAGCCAGTTAATGACAAGTGCAGCCACAACGAGCATCATAAAGAGCTGAAAAGCTTGGCCAGGAATGAGGTAATTTACGACCACACATATTGCTGTGATTGATGCAGAAAGAACTGCGGCTGGAACTGGAATACCACGGCTGTTTACTTTTTTCAAAATTGCCGGAGCATTACCCTGCTCTGCTAAACCATGCAACATACGGCTATTACAATAAATGCAACTGTTATAAACCGAAATAGCAGCAATCAAAACCACAAAGTTTAAAACGTTCGCAACGCCATTACTATTTAATGACTGGAAAATCATTACAAATGGACTACCGCCTTCTGCAACCATATTCCAAGGGTAAAGGCACAGTAAGATTCCAATCGCACCGATATAGAAAATTAAAATACGATAAACAATCTGGTTCACTGCTTTTGGAATGGTTGTTTCAGGTTTTTTAGTTTCAGCCGCAGCAATACCAATTAACTCTAAACCACCAAATGCAAACATAATGACAGCCAAAGCCATGACAAAACCATGAATCCCGTGTGGGAAGAAACCACCGTGTTGCCATAAATTTGCAATACCTGCTTGTGGGCCAGCAGAGCCTGTAAATAAGAGATAAGTACCAAAACCAATCATGCTTAAAATTGCAACAATCTTAATGCAGGAAAATAAGAATTCGGATTCCCCAAAAAAGCGGACATTCACCAAGTTAATGCCGTTAATTAAAATAAAGAAAAATAAAGCAGTCAGCCAAGTGGGAATTTCAGGCCACCAAAACTGAATGAAGGTTCCAATTGCACTGAGTTCAGCCATGCTCACCAGTACATATAACACCCAATAGTTCCAGCCAGACATAAAACCAGCCATTTTGCCCCAGTACTTATTGGCAAAATAACTAAATGAACCACTTACAGGTTCTTCAACAACCATTTCACCTAAATGACGCATAATTAAAAAAGCGATAATTCCAGCAATTGCATATCCTAATAAAATTGAAGGACCTGCCAGTTTAATCGTTTGAGAAAGACCTAAAAACAACCCTGTTCCGATCGCGCCTCCGAGTGCGATGAGTTGAATATGCCGATTGGATAAGCCTTGTTTTAACTCGTGCTTATTATTTGCATCCATAACGTTATCTCCAATGTTGGTGTCACTTCCTGTACACCTTTATTCAGCACCATATCCGAAGGCCAGAAACGACCTTCGGACATAAGTTTGCTTTAATATGAGTCCATTTAATTTTTGAGAAGACTTGTCCTGTCTTCTATTTAAAACGAGCTTGCATCCTTACATTTAATAGGCTGGGAACGCTCCTTTAAAATTTCATAACCGCGATCACCGTAGTCAAAACGCGCAATGACTGAGGCAAATTTTTTCAAACTCACCGGTGCATCCATTGCTGGTAGTTTTAATTCAATAAAAGTTAATTGATCATTTTGATGAATATTATCTAAAACACTCCTAAGCTGTCCGGCAGTTTCAACCACATAGGTGGTATGACCTTTTTTACCGTTAAAGACAGCTGGAATATCAGTATATTTCCAGTTTTGTACATCATTATAGGCAGCGTTTTCGCCCATGATTAATCGCTCAATGGTGTAACCGCCATTGTTCAGCAAGAAAATAATGGGTTTTAAACCGTGACGAATAATTGTAGAGAGCTCTTGTACCGTAAGCTGGAATGAACCATCACCAATAAATAGAATTTGGCGGCGCTCAGGAGCTGCAAGCAAACTGCCAAGTAAAGCTGGCAAGGTATAACCAATTGAACCCCAAAGTGGCTGAGCAATATATTTAGCTGTGGCAGGAAGTTTTAAACCAGACAAAGCTGAGTTTGAAGTTCCCACTTCTCCAATAATTACATCGTCTTCTTTTAAGAAACCTGCAATATAGTTCCAAAGTACATCTTGGCTTAGCTTTTGTTGTGCTGGTGCCTCAAAGGCTTTTTGTGGCTGTTGTTCAAGAACAGGTTTGGTCGCTTTACGTGGCTCAACTTTTTTATTTAACTCAACAAGTAATTGCCCAATCTCTATGCCAGGGAAGTCCTGACCAAAAATGTTCAGACCATAAGATTTAATTTCAATATAGTTCTTAGTCGCAATTTGATGAGTAAATACAGCCGAACCTACATCTGTAAAACGTGCGCCAATACCAATTAGGCAGTCAGACTGCTCAATTATATTTTTAACATGCGGCTGACTTGCCCCACCCACATAAGTGCCAATGTAACGCGGCGAGCCTTCATCCATAATATTTTTTGCAGTATTCATACCAGCAAATGGAATAGAGCACTTTTGAGATAAATCATTAAGAAGAGAAGTTACACCAAAAACTGAAGCTTCATTATCAATCAGAAGTGCTGGGCTTTTTGCATTGTTCAAAATGTCGCAAAGTTTATTGACGACGCTGTTTAATAAATCTGGTTCAACAGCTGGATAGCTTAAATCGAGCGGACGCTCACTTACTTCAATTTTAACGTGAGTAATATCACCTGCTAATTGAATATGTACAGGACGACGTTCAAGGAAACACTGACGTAATACACGGTCAATTTCAAAGGCTGCATTTGCAGGAGTCAAACGTGTTTGAGCAACAGTGAACTCCTTCATGCAGTTCATAATATTGTCGTAGTTGCCATCAACCAACGTATGGTGGATCAAAGTGCCCTTTTGAACTGCATGTAAAGGCGGAATACCTGAAATATGAATAAGAGGTACATTTTCTGCATAGGCACCTGCAATGCCGTTAATCGCGCTTAAATCACCTACACCGTAAGTGGTTGCCAAGGCAGAAAAACCGTTAATTCGTGCATAACCATCTGCTGCATAGGCAGCATTTAATTCATTACAATTTCCAATAAATTCGAGTTCTGGATCTGCTTCAACTTGTTCTAGATATGAGAGGTTAAAATCACCAGGTACACCAAAGAGATGTTGGATACCCATTTGTTTTAGACGAAGATTTAAAAAGTCACCGATTTCTATGAACATTGCTCTATATCCTTTGAGACCAATTTTTATTCCATAGAAAAATAATATTTCATCTACCTTTTAGATTTCGTGCATAATGAAAACGCATTTTAATAAAAATACATGATTTGTGTATCATAAAAGGATTTTATGCAATGGATAAGTTCGACTGGCAAATCATTCAGGCATTACAAAAGAATGGACGACTCACCAATCAGGAAGTTGGAGATTTAATCGGTTTATCTGCTTCCCAATGTTCTCGAAGAAGACAGCTACTTGAGCAAAAAGGCATAATTTTAGGTTACTCTGCTCGTATTCAGCAACAAGCGCTAGGACTGGAAGTCACAGCGATGATTCATATTAATTTAAGAACACACGAAGCAAAATCGCAGCAGGCTTTCCAAGAGTTAATTGAAGCAGAAGACAATATTCAAGATGCATTTTCAATTAGTGGCGATGCAGATTTTATTTTAAAAGTCGTTGCAGAAAACTTAGAACAGCTTTCTCAATTTGTGACTGAAAGATTGCTTTCTTATAATTTTATTGGTCACATAAAGTCTTACATTGTTCTCAAAAAAATCAAAGAACAGAATCATTTTTTGATTAAACCTAAAAGTCACGGCTACCATCACACGACTTAAGCAAGTTAGGCTTTTAATAAAATAATTTAGAATAAAAAGGCGGATCTATTATCCGCCTTAAAATTAATATTTAGACTTTACTAATATGTAGCGTTTGACCAATCGTATTTTCAAGCAAACCTTCCAAACCAAACTCAGCACCTAAGCCTGACATTTTCCAGCCACCAAAAGGTGCATGAGGTAGAACTTCTGCATGCGTATTGACCCAAACCGTACCGCATTGAAGCTGAGTAGCATAAACTTGAGCAGCTTTAATGTCAGAAGACCAAATTGATCCGCCTAAACCAAACTCACTATCATTGGCACGTGCAATTGCATCGTTGATATCTGTATATTTTAAGACAGGTAACACTGGACCAAATTGCTCTTCTTGCACTACACGGCAAGATTCAGGAACTTCAGTCAAAATAGTTGGCGCAATAAAGTAGCCCTGCTCTGGTAATTGCTGTTGACCAGAAAGTGCTTTTGCACCCTGTTCAATCGCTTCTGCAATAAGAGCTTTCACCTTGTTATATTGCATTTGGTTTTGTAATGGGCCAAATGTTGTAGAAGACTCCATTCCATCACCCACAATTTGAGCATTGGCAATGTCAGCTAACTTCTGAGATAAAGCCTCATATTGGCTTTCATGCACATATAAACGTTTTAACGCAGCACACGTTTGACCCGCATTTAAGAACGCAGTATTGAAAATCTTAGCTGCAATTTCCTCTATATTTGCATCAGGTAATACAATACCCGCATCATTACCACCGAGCTCTAAAGTTAAATGTTTTAGCTGTTGAGCTGCACCCGTCATAATGTGCTGTCCAGTTCGAGTTGAACCGGTAAATACAACTTTTTGTACATCTGGGTGGGAAGATAATGCTTCGCCAATCTCACCAGCACCTACCACAATTGAAATAACACCAGCGGGAACTTCTTGCTGAATGATTTCACATAAACGCAAAGTTGATAGTGGTGTGTATTCAGAAGGTTTGCTAATGACAACGTTACCGGCACGTAATGCAGGCATGATATGCCAGACCGCAATCATGAGTGGCCAGTTCCATGGAGTAATTGAAGCGACTACCCCTAATGGCTGACGATGACGCTCAATACGCTTAGCTTCGCTGTCTTCGATAATTTCAACAGGTAAATCCATAGCAGCTGCATAACGAGTCCAGCCAATTGCGCCCTGCACTTCCATTTGCGCGAGTGCAAGTGGTTTACCTTGCTCAAGCACAACAAGTTCAGCGAGCATTTCGGCGTGCTTTTCAATACCATCCGCAATCTTGTTTAAAATTGATTTACGTTCATCGTGCGACACCATTTGCCATACTTTAGATGCCTGTTTAGCCGCACTCACTGCTTGATTCACTTGCTCAACCGATGCTTTTGAACAACGCGCAGCTGTTAAACCTGTAGCAGGGTTAATAATTTCTAGTTTACCTTGTTCACCTGAACAAAGTTGACCGCCAATAATAAGTTTAAATTCATTCAGCATATTCGCTTGTTGCATTTCTTCTTCCTTGTCTTAATTGTAATTACAGCCACTTACTTTTTTCAGTTAAACTGGGATTATTTAAAGTAAGTACGATATTGATATATCAATGCGACCAAAAATATCGGGAACATACCAATACAATAAGAAATTTGCTCCCCATAAATCATGCATAATTATTTTTGTTTTTTAAAAATATGCATGTTTTGTGCATACATCTCTCTCTTGATACACACTTTTAATAAAAATAATATGTAATAAAAAAGCCCGGTAATAAACCGGGCTTTTTTGGTATCAACTCAATTAGTCGATTGGTGGTACATAGTTACCAGAAGCAATCGCATCTTTAATGCGGTCAGCTTCAGCCAATACTTGACCTAAAAGGTTTTTAACATTTTCGAATGTCACAACAGGGCTTAATGTTGTCATTTTCAATGACTGTACATTACCAACTTTTGTTACACCGATATTTGCTTCACCACGAGCAAACAATTCGTCCGCTACGTTTTGGTTTAAGCTATCGATCAACTCAGCTGGATAGCCTTGTGGTACAACACGGAACAATACAGAAGCAAATTGTGGCTCAACTAAAAGCTCTAAGCCTGTCGTTGCCTTGATGTAATCTGCAACTTCACGAGTAAGTTTTACACCATGGTCAATCATTGAACCATATAGGTTTTCACCAAGTGATTCAATTGTCATCCACAATTTCAATGCATCAAAACGACGAGTCGTTTGTAATGACTTAGAAACAAGGTTTGGTACACCATGTTCTTCGTCATAAGCAGAGTTCAAATATTCAGCTTCGTAGTGCATAAAGCGATAGTTCGCTTCATCTTTCAACAAAAACGCACCACAGCTAATGCTTTGGAAGTAATGCTTATGGAAGTCGAGGGTAATCGAGTCAGACAATTCAATACCATCAAGCATTGCACGATAGTCATTTGACAGAATTAATGCACCGCCCCATGCCGCATCGATATGCATCCATGAACCATATTTATTGGTAATTTCACGGATTTTTTTCAATGGATCAATTGCACCAGCATCAGTTGTACCTGCTGTCGCAACGACACAAGCCACTACTTTACCTTCTGACTGCAAATGCGCCATCGTTTTTTCGAGAGCATCTACATCCATCTGTGCATTTTCATTCACAGGAACAGTAACAACTGACTGGAAGCCCATGCCCATCATTGCCATGTTCTTTTGTACAGAAAAATGCGCATTTTCAGAACAAATGACTTTGACGTTTTTCATTGCTTCAGCTGGAATACCATCGCGCTGTACAGACCACGGGTTACCGTTTTCGTCTTTCCAGTTTTTCGAAATGCACCAGTCACGAGCAAGCAATACACCCATTAGGTTAGATTGAGTACCGCCAGAGGTGAAAACACCCGCCTGACCAGAACCATAACCTACTTTTTGGCGTAACCAATCAATGAGCTGAACTTCCATTAATGAACCGGCTGGGCTTTGATCCCATGAGTCCATAGACTGGTTAGTCGCATTGATAAGTACTTCCGCAATCTGGCTCATTACCATTGTTGGACAATGTAAATGTGCCAATGAGTGCGGGTGATGTACTTTTAAGCTTTTATTTAAGAAAAGCTCAATCATACGTTGAAGTGATTCTTGTACACCCATACCTTCTTTTGAAGGCTGGAAAGAAATCGCTGAACGCAATTCTTTAATGCTACCGCCTGTGTACATCTTTTCATTTTGCAACCATGCTGAAACGGCTTTTACCGCTTCGCCCATTGCTGACTCATAGTCAGCAATGGATTGTGCATCATTGCAGAGTAACGCTTTACGATGTTCTGCAAAATCCACCATACTTATGCGCCTCGTACTGCAACCAATGCTTCTGCAATTGCTTTCTTAAAGCGAGCAACTACTTCAACACACTCTTCTTGAGTGATGATAAGCGGGCAAAGTAAACGAATTACAGTACCGTTACGACCACCTTTTTCAAGCAATAGTTTATTGTTGAAGCAAGCAGTTTGAATTGCAGCAGCTAATTGAGAGTCTGCAGGAAGTGAACCAATACGATCAGCTTGTTTACGCTCGTCAACAATCTCAATACCGATCATTAAACCGCGACCACGCACGTTACCGATACATGGGAATTCTTGAGCCAATTTTTTAAATTCAGCTTGTAGATAATCACCACGTTCTTGCGCATTTTGAGCAAGATTTTGTTCAGTAATCGTTTTTAATACGACAAGGCCTGTACCCATAGCAAGTTGATTACCACGGAAAGTACCGGTGTGACCTGCAGGCTGCCAAGCATCAAATTTACGTTTAATACCTAATACTGCAAGTGGTAAACCACCACCTACTGCTTTAGACATTACAACAACATCAGGTTCAATACCTGCATGTTCAAATGCAAACATTTTGCCTGAACGTGCAAAGCCAGCTTGAACTTCATCTAAAATTAAAACGATGTTGTGCTTTTCAGTCACTTCACGGATTTTTTGCAACCATTTTACTGGAGCTGTAACTACGCCGCCTTCACCTTGAATCGCTTCAAGAATAACAGCAGCCGGTTTTGTTACACCGCTTTCAACATCTTCGATAAAGTTTTCAAAGAAGTAAGTTAAAGCGTCAACACCAGCTTCACCACCTAAACCAAGTGGGCAGCGGTATTCATGCGGATATGGCATGAATTGTACGCCTGGCATTAAACCGTTAACTGCATTTTTTGCACTTAAATTACCAGTCATAGCAAGGGCACCATGGGTCATACCATGATAACCGCCAGAGAAACTGATCACTGAACTACGGCCAGTGTAAGTCTTAGCAAGTTTAATTGCTGCTTCAGTTGCGTCTGCACCAGCAGGACCACAGAACTGCAAGCAATATTCTTCTTTACCACCAGGTAAATATGCTAACAATGCTTCAGTGAATGCATCTTTTAAAGGTGTGGTTAAGTCTAAAGTATGCAATGGCAAACCACTTGCCAATGTATCTTGAATACTTTGAATCACCGCAGGATGATTATGACCTAAAGCCAATGTACCTGCCCCAGCTAAACAATCAAGGTACTGTGTACCTTCAACATCAGTAACCCAGCATCCTTGTGCTTTCGCTATCGCTAACGGTAATTTACGTGGATAGCTACGAACATTTGATTCCATTTGACTTTGGCGAGTCAAATAATATTCGTTAGTAGCATTAGTGGCAGGGTTAACGGAAGTAACGCTCATATCGGATTACCATCTCTGATAGGGGTAGAAAGAAATAAGTCTGGTGACGATGGGTCCTTTGACTCGGTGCTTTATAGAACTAGTAAAGACACTTATTTTATATCTTGTAACTAGGAGCGCGATGATACCTAATTTTACAAGAAAAAAAACGTCTTTTATGTACTTTACTCATCTAATCTTATTGAAAAAATGTATCATCCCAATAGTTAAGATGAATTATCATCATACTATGTGACAACCTAAAGAAAATATTCTTTTTTTATATTACTTTGATTTTTTAAGTTACATTGACACACTTTAATTTTAAGTCTTTATTTTTATAAGAATTTATATTTACCAAAATTTAAAAAAATGGTCTAAATATTACAAATACGCCACAAAATCTGCAAAAGTTATGCATAACTTATGTTTAACATTTCTTAATGAAAAAAATTAAATTTAATTAATTTTTAAAGGATAAATTTATGCGTACTTTAGCCATCTCAACTCTTCTTTTAGGTTCTCTCCTTAGCCCTTTGGTTTTTGCTCAGGATGATAATGCTTTGAACTATAATATTGTAAATGTACAAGCTGAAGCTTCTCGCCAAGTTTCTAATGATGAAATGCATGCAACTTTATATATTGAAAAAAGTAACAAACAACCAGCCGAACTTTCAAATCAAATTAATCAACTGATGAATCAAGCGCTTGCCGTTTCACGTAAATACCCACAAGTAAAAGTTGAAACTGGCACTCAAAGCACTTACCCAATTTACGATAACGATAGTAATAAGCTAAAAGAATGGCGTGGCCGCGCTGAAATTCGCCTTGAAAGTAAAGACTTTAAAGCTGCAAGTCAGTTAATTAGTGAGTTACAACAAAGCTTCCAAACCCAATCAATTAATTTTACAGTTTCAGATGAACAACGTAAAAAAGTTGAAAATGATTTAATGGTAGAAGCTTCTAAAAACTTTCAACAACGTGCTCAAATGTTGACTCAAGCATGGAATAAAAGCCAATACACGCTAGTTAGTTTAAATTTAAATACGAACAACTATTTCCCACAGCCTGTAATGCGTACCAGCATGGCGAAATTTGCTGCTGCTGCTGAAGCAGCTCCGGCTCAAGACATGGCGGCTGGTGAGTCAAAAATTATTGTGAATGCAAACGGTTCAATTCAATTTAAATAATTTATTTTCCAGCAAAAAAAGCCGCATGAAATATGCGGCTTTTTTGTAGGTACGTATTAAGATATTTAATTCAAATTTTGTAAAGAATCCCAAGCAGCTTTCGCCAAAATATCTTTATAAACTTTAGGGTTTGAATGAACTCGTTGTGATAACCATGCACGGCAGTAATTTTCTGTAGATCCAATCACTAATGAAAGTAATAGTTCATGAGGTATAGTTTTTAAGAACTCAGCCTCAGCATAATTTGAAATTTCATTAAATATCTTTTGATTTCTTAATTTATTTTTCTGAACAAGACGCTCTTGGTCTTCACTTTGCATCACACTAAAACGAGCAGATATTAAAAATTTAGCAAACTCTGGCTGTTCACTTACCCAATCAATGTAACTATGAATAAAAGCATATAAAACGTCTTGAAGGGACTCTGTGCCTTCCAGATAGTCATCTCTTCGTGCTGCTTGGTCATCTAAAGCTGCAAAGAATAAAGTCGCAACAATTCCTTCTTTATTTTTAAAGTGATGATAAATAGCCCCTACACTACTGTCAGATTTCGAACGAATCATCTCAATACTGGTAGTTTCAATTCCATTTTCCAAAAAACAAGACAAAGCATCTAACAAGATCTGTCTTTTTAAAGCAGCCCTTCTACCCGGATATAGCCGTTCTAATAGCTCTTGTGCAGATTGCATCGTTCACTCTCCAACCAGTTATCGGAGATATTCTGAATGACTTGACTCGCTTTTGTAAACAGAATTATATTCTTTAACAGAACAAAATTCTGTTTTTATTAATATGGAGCTTTAAACCATGGCAACTACTTTAGAACTTTGGAACAAAGTGTCTGCTTTTCCTAAAGGAAAATGGACTTTCTCACGCATGCTATGTTTAAAAGCACCTTATTTCGGCAGTATTTCACCGCTCTTTATCGATTTAAAACCGAATTACTGCGAAATAGCGATTAAGAAAAAGCGTTCTGTCCTCAACCATATTGGAACAGTTCATGCAATTGCGATGTGTAATATGGCTGAACTTGCAGGTGGCACAATGACAGAAGTTACTGTGCCTTCCACACATCGCTGGATTCCCAAAGGTATGACTGTTGAATATTTAAAAAAGGCAGAAACAGACTTAATTGCAGTTGCAACGCCTGTAGAAAAAAATTATGACTGGGATAAAGCTGGAGAATATTTAGTGGATGTAGAAGTCTATGATTCTCAGAAAGAGAAAGTATTCCACGCTACAATTACCATGTGGATTTCTAAAAAGAAGTAATAAAAAGCCCTGAATTAATCAGGGCTTTTTTCATTTATTTTTTAAATGGTAAGGCGTATTTCAAGATACGACCAACCACCTGACCAAATTGTTTGGTCAAACTCGCGTTGTTATAGTTCAGACCATATTTTTTACATACAGCTTCAACTTTTGGAGCCATTTGGCGATAACGGCGTGCTGGAACATCAGGATATAAATGATGTTCAATTTGATGACTCAAATGTCCGCTTAAGATATGTAATGCTTCTGAACCTTTTAAGTTTGAAGAACCACGGATCTGGCGCATATACCAGTGACCACGGCTTTCATCTTGTAAAACAGACTTTGGAAATACTTCTGCATCTTTAGTAAAGTGACCACAGAAGATAATCGTAAATGTCCAAATATTACGAAGACCATTTGCAACCAGATTTCCCGTAAATACAGGTAAAGCGGCTGGACCTGCAATTAATGGGAAAAAAACGTAATCTTTGAAGAGTTGGGTAGCAATCTTTTTATTTACTGGTTTTAACTCTTCTAAAAACTTTGCTTTGGTCTTACGTTTGTAGAGAACACGACCAATTTCAAGGTTCTGAATCGCTACGCCCCACTGGAACAATAAGCAAAATGGAATGCTATAAACGGGTTGAAGCAAGAAACCAGGCTTCCAACGTTGCTCTGGGAATAAGCGAAGCAAACCATAACCAATGTCATCATCTATACCTTTAATGTTGGTATAGGTGTGATGTTTATAGTTATGAGTCTGGCGCCAGTTATCAGAAGTACCGACAGTATCCCATTCATAAGTTTGACCATTAAATTTAGGATCGTTCATCCAGTCATATTGACCGTGCATAACGTTATGACCGAGTTCCATGTTTTCCATAATTTTAGAAAAGCCTAATAAGCCTGTTCCTAAAACCCAAGCTGGTGGGAACCAACCTGCAAATAAACATGCTCGGCCTAAAAAACTACTGTAGCGAACTGCTGCATAGACGCGGCGGATATATTTTGCATCTTTCTCACCTAAATCATCCAATACTTCTTGTTTGATCTGATCGAGTTCTTTTGCAAATGCGTCAAGTTCTGCTGGTGTCAAATCTCGATTTTTAGGATTTTTGAAATATTCGACTTTCACTGGCATATTCATAAAAGTTCTCTCTTAAAGATCAATAACTAGATCAGATTGTGCTGAGTTCACACAAATTTTGAGTAATTGGCTTGGTTCGGTATTTTCACTACCGTTGAGTAAGTTACGTGTAGAGCCTTGAGCTTTACTACAAACGCACTTATTACAAATCCCCATACGACAGCCATGTGTTGGCTTAAGGCCTTCATGTTCCAGACTCACCAAAATTGATTCGCCTTTTGGAATTGCAATGACCTTATTAGACTGGGTTAATGTGACATTTACATAACCAACTTCAGCCGTACTATCGCGAGTTAAGCTAAAAGCTTCTGTTAATACAGTCGGTGCTTTTTCAAAAAGCTGTTCCACTGTTGAAACGAAACCAGAAGGTCCACACGCATATATAGTGCTATTTTCCAAATCGTCTGCTAATGCTAAATGCTCTGCATTTAAACGTTCATCATTTGGTGTTTCTTGCGTATAGAAAACCTGATAACTAAAATTTGGGAATTGCTGTGCAACTTTTTCAAAGTATTCAATAAAAGCTGCATCTGAACGTTGCTTCACCCAATATAAAAGCTGCACTTGAACTTTATCTAACTGCTGGCTTTGCTTAATAGCAGTGATTAAGCTCAACATTGGGGTAATACCACTACCCGCAGCCAGCATAATTAATTTCGGTGTTTTAATATTTTGTTGCATGTCGCCATAAGGCTGACCAAGTTCAAAAACATCGCCAATTTGGCTTTCAGTCATAAACCAATTACTGACGATGCCATCAGCAACTTTTTTAATCGTTAAACGTAAATGTTGTTCGTCAATTTGCGTCAAGCTATAAGTACGTTCATAACGACGACCAGCAATTTCAACAATGACAGGATGATGCTGACCAGCAACACCTACTTTCACTAAACGGTTACATTTTAGTGTAAGACTTACCATATCATGAGCGACAAATTCTTTTTTTACAATTTGAACAAGCCCATGTTTTACAGACCATAAAGGATTAACTTTTTGTAGCCAGAAGTTAGCCGTATCTCTATCAAATATGGCTTGTGTCAATGAATTGAATAGAGAATTTCTCTTTTCGATTACTTGCATAGCTGGGGCTCTGTCGCTCTTTTTTAATTATTATACACATGTATATATATTTGTATATACACCTGTACTTTTAATTACAATTTCACAAGTTCAGCTTCTAAGGCTATAATCCTGAGAGTTTACAAATATATTGAACAGCATGACCCAATCTTCACTTTCTCAGAACCTGAATGACACACCTCGACAACAAGATGTCATTGAAATTAAAACAGCTACGCGTTCTGTGGGAAGAAAAGCGACTATTACTAAAGAAGAACTTTTTCAAGCTGCTTTAAATCTAATTGGCCCACAAAAAAGTATTGCCTCTTTAAGCTTACGTGAGGTAGCCAGAGAAGCTGGTATTGCGCCAAATAGTTTTTATCGACATTTTAAAGATATTGATGAGTTAGCAATTTCTTTAATTGACCGAGCTGGTATTGTCTTACGTAAAATTATTCGCCACGCTCGCCTACGCGCATCCTTACAAGAAAGTATTATCCGTAGTTCTGTCGATATTTTTCTTCAGCAGCTCGATGCCGATGAGGGTAACTTAAGTTTATTATTACGCGAAGGTTTTACAGGCTCTGCCTCTTATAAAGCCGCAGTTGAACGTCAATTAAACTTCTTTCAACAAGAGCTACAAGAAGATTTAATACGATTAGAGCGCCTAAATAACAATCATCTATACCATCCAGAACTTGTTGCAAAAGCAATTACACAACTTGTGTTTCACATGGGCGCAAAAGCGATTGACCTTCCTATTGAGCAAAGGTCAGAACTTGCTGAACAGACCATGATCATGATTCGAATGATTTTAGAAGGTGCTCGTCATTTGGATGAAGCAAAAATTCGTTAAAATGATTTACTGAATGGCTTGTTGATGAACAGGCCATTTTTGCACCTAACTCCTCTATTCTTCAGAAAAAATATAACTCATCGATTGAAGCTAATAGCTTGCGAGAGTATAAATAATTAGTCCATTTGCTCTTTCTCCTATATTCCCCACGATCTCAGGGATCAACATGCAAAATTTGAATAATCGTCCAAGTCTGATTGCAAGCTACATTCTTATGGGCATCTTTTTGCTTTCGGTTATCCCATTACATCTATTAGCAAGTTTTTTTGCAGGCTTTCTTATTTATGAAATTATTATTAGCTTAAGCTCGGTTGTAGAACGTTATATTGATGGTCAAAGAGCCCGCATCTTTATTAGTATTTTATTAAGTATTGTCACCATTTCACTTATTGGTTTTTTCATTACGAGTCTGATTAGTTTTGTCGTCCATGATTTAAAAGGCGTAGGCATCCATAATATCAACAGTAAAGTCGATCAAACGCTACTGCATTTACAAGCTGAAATTAGTAAATATCTTCCGGGTTATATTCCCGATAGCGTGACAGAATTAAAAGACGAAATTTTCGCGTTTATGAAAGATAACGTGACCATATTAAAAAATACAAGTTCTGATATCTTACATAACTTTGTAACAATGGTTATGGGCCTTATTATCGGTATTTTGGTCGCTATACACGGTTTTCACCGCCGTACTCCCCAGCCTGTTTTTAAGTCTCTTCTGATCCAACGTATTCAAAAATTATCAATTTCATTTAAAAACGTTGTTTTTGCACAAATAAAAATTTCAGCAATTAATACGCTACTCTTTATTTTATTCGCCTTTATTTTATTACCGCTTTGGGGAGTTCATCTTCCTTTTGCCAAAACTTTAACTATTTTGACATTCATGTTTGGACTGATTCCAATTTTAGGTAATCTTATTTCTAATACATTAACGTTCATTGCCGCTCTTACTGTTTCCCTCGGACTAGCAGGAACAGCATTACTTTATCTCGTTCTCGTTCACAAACTTGAATATTTTGTTAACGCTAAAATTATTGGACATAAAATCAATGCAAATGCATGGGAGATTTTATTAGCAATGCTGGTATTTGAATCAATTTTTGGCTTAGGCGGTTTAATCGCAGCTCCAATTTTCTATGCATATTTAAAATTAGAACTGAAAGATGCTGGTCTCATCTAATTCTAAATTGGTCTATAAAAAAAGCGCCCTCTAGGCGCTTTTTTTATTTTGAGTTAATTATGGCTTAACCACAACTAATACTTGAATTGCTTCTGGTGTAACAGTTAAACCATCCAGCAAGCTCAAACCTTCTTTTTGCAGCTTTTGCAAACGTTCAATTTCATCTTGACGAATACTTGGGTTGAACTGTTTTAGATAAGTTAAACGGTCAATTTCATATTGCCATTTATTGCCATAATGTTCTTTTGCTTGTTGCTGAAGCTGTGGCAAATCAACTTTCGCGATATCCAACGCTTGTTTATAACGTTGCTCAATAATATCACGGCGAGCTTTAACCACCTGACGACAGCTATTGCCATCTAAGTGATGTAAATATGGTTTTAGAATAGCTGGATCAATCTTTTCAGATAAGTCCTGACCATTTTCACTTAACAATACCCGAATTAACTGCTTAGGTAAGCTCGATGGTAAGTTCAATGCTTTAGGTGCAACTACATCGACTTTAAACCATACTTCGATTAGTACTGAACCTTGCTTTAACGCATTGGATTTGAGTACAGCAACATTGGTACTACCAAATGATTGCGTACGGATCATTTCCATTACACTTTCAATGAATGGATGCTCTAAAGTTAAATATTGAGCATCTTCACGAAGCTGAGCCTGATCACGATAGAACGTTGCTGTCATGCCTTCTTCGTCTAGCGCCAAACCTTGCACTTGCATTTGGTCTGTTGGACGAATAATTACAGTACCGTTACTTTGCTCATCAAAGTCGATATTGGTTGATGACATGAAACGCTTCACAAACATTGGTAGCGTTGTATTGTCATCATAATCTTCTAAGGCCTGAACAATCTCTTGCGCCACAATTGGACGACACGAGTTATATTCAAGTAAGCGGTCTCGGCCTGCCTGAAGCTCAGCTTCCAAAGCTTGACGTTGAACATTCACTTCTTCAAGCAAATCTTCAAAAGTTTGACCTTGGTCTGCAAGCAAACAGTCTTTTAATTCAACAATAAAGTTTTCTTGCAACGTTTGTGCTGTTGGCGAAATATTGCTGAAAATATTAAGTGCTTCATTGTACCAACGGAACATACGTTCTTGAGCTGTTCCTACAAGATATGGCACATGAATCTGAATACGGTTTTCTTGACCAATACGGTCTAGACGCCCGATACGTTGCTCTAAAACATCTGGGTTAGCGGGTAGATCAAATAAAATTAGATCACTGGCGAATTGGAAATTACGGCCTTCAGAACCAATTTCAGAACACAGTAGAATTTGTGCACCATAGCTTTCTTCAGCAAAATAAGCAGCCGCTTGGTCACGCTCAAGTAAGCTCATGCCTTCATGGAACATTGCAGTACGAATGCCTGCATGCAAACGCAATACATTTTCTAAAGCTTCAACAACGGGTCCACTACGCGCAATTAAAAGCACTTTTTTATGCTTGAGATCTTTGCGCAGAACTTCCATTACCCATAGTACACGTGGGTCATTTTGCATCCATGAACCATCAAGGTGTGCTTCTTCAGGCCACATCTGCTCACGCAGTTTTCCATCTTTTGACCAGTCTTCTGGTGCTGGTAATGGTGCTGGCTGACAATCACGCCCTGGGAAGCCTTGAATTGCTTCACGCGTATTGCGGAATAAAATACGACCCGTACCATGACGGTCTAATAATTCGTGAATTGCTCTAAAGCGTTGTTCAGGCTGGTCTTCAATACTATGCCCTAACAAGCCCTCTAAAGCAGATAAATGCTCAGGAGTTAAGGGTTGATCAGACATGAGCGCTTCAGCAATTTTTGCAGTCTGCTGGTACTGAGTTTCTTCATCTAAGAAGCGCTCTAAACTACTAAAACGCTGCGGATCAAGTAAACGTAAACGTGCGAAATGGCTTTCCACACCCAATTGTTCAGGCGTTGCAGTCAGCAACAATACCCCTGCCGTATTTTCAGCCAATTCTTCGATTAAATCGTAACGGTCATTACCGCCTTCTTCTTCGCTCCACATCAAATGATGTGCTTCATCGACCACGAGTAAATCAAAACCAGCTTCGATTGCTTGCTCGCGCAAATCATCATGGTCAACCATTAAATCAACGCTCGCAATAATGCATTGCTCGGTTAAGAATGGGTTGAGTTCTGGATCATGTTCTTTAATAGATGCGGTGCGTGTTAAATCGAAAAGAGAGAATTGCAAATTAAAACGGCGACGCATTTCAATCATCCACTGATACTGTAAAGAATCAGGGACTAAAATAAGAATTCGTTCTGAACGGCCAGTCTTAAGCTGTTGGTGGATAATTAAACCAGCTTCAATTGTTTTACCTAAGCCCACTTCATCGGCAAGTAAAACACGGGGTGCAAAACGTTTACCTACTTCATGTGCGATATAAAGCTGATGTGGAATTAAACCAACACGCGCACCAACCATACCGCGTAGAGGGCTGTTTTGCATTTGTGCTTGCATTAACATGGCTTCAATGCGCAGGTCATACCACTCTTTATAGTCAACCTGACTTGCAAGCAAACGATCTAAAGGCTTCGATAGCTGGATTTGTGCACCAATACGTGTCTCATTCAGCGCTTTACGTTCTTGTTCGCCATTTTCTAATGTACGAATCACGTTATAACGCAAAACACCATGACGGTCTTCAATAGACTCAACAATCCACTTCTTACCTTCCTGATCTTGAACTTCATCATTGGTGTTAAAGATGATACGAGAGAGCGGAGCATTATTACGTGCATATACACGTGTCTCATCACTTTTGGGGAATAAAATGCTGACAGATCTTTCATCTACCTCAATAAGAACACCTAAACCGAGCTCAGTTTCTGTGTCTGATAGCCAACGTTGACCAATAGCATACTGCTGCAATTTTTCCACCTTTCTCTTAAGTTCGCGCTACATACTACATATTGTACGATGCAAATTAGCTTATTTTTGCATCTTTTTATGTAGTCTTTAAAGGAAAATTTTGAAGCAAAAACCAATTAAATAGCTTTACTACAAAAAATTACTCATCAAAAGTTTTTTACATTAAAACGGTACAGGACAGTTAAAAGTTAATATTTCCGCTGTGACAGGATGATTAAAACTTAACTGTTTGGCATGCAAACACAAACGCGGAACAAGTTGCTGCTCCGCTGTTGCATACAGCGTGTCACCTACAATTGGATGTCCAAGATATTGCATGTGTACACGGAGTTGATGGGATCGGCCGGTAATTGGTGTTAATTTCACACGAGTTACCGGCTGTCCCTGAATCTGAAAATGTTCTAGAGCCTGCCAATGGGTTAAAGCAGGCTTATTATGAGAAGCATCTACAATATGTAGAGGGGGGCGGCTTGGGTCATAGATAACCGGAATGTCTACCGTACCCTCACCTTCTAGATGACCTGCGACTAGTGCTTCATATATTTTTGAAGTTTGACGGTCTTGGAATTGACGTGCAATTGCACTTTGACCGCGTTTAGATAAGCCAAACACTAAAATACCGGAAGTATCTCGATCTAGACGATGAATGAGCAAAGTTTTAGGTTCAATCGCAACCAACCTTGTCAAAACACTATCATGTAAATCACCCTTACCAGGAACACTCAAAATGTCCGAAGGTTTATGAATCACCATAAAATCATCATCTCGATAGATCAGATGTTCACTTAGAAAATCACTCAAAGTTATATTCCCAAGGTAAGATGAAAAACAAGC
Source organism: Acinetobacter sp. IK31 (assembly GCF_035615195.1). Lineage (NCBI taxonomy): Bacteria > Pseudomonadati > Pseudomonadota > Gammaproteobacteria > Moraxellales > Moraxellaceae > Acinetobacter > Acinetobacter sp. IK31. Next base: position 239,407 of record NZ_JANBOB010000030.1, read on the forward strand.
GGGCAATAATAAAAAGCTTACGTCCGAATTACAATGCCGTTCGGGTAAATTAACAGCATAATTTGCAAATATTATGGAGCACTACGGGTCTATGGTGAATCAATGCTTCAATAACTGCATAATATGTTGCAATGTAGGTGCTTGCATCACCTCTTCAGCGCTTAGGCTCGCACCATTTGCACGCCATAGGTCGACTAGGTAATCCACAGCAGATTGATTCAATCCATAGTTTCGTAAATCAATTTCAGGGTGAATTTCCATGGGATGCCGCCCAACCTGTTCAGCAATTGCCAATAAAATTCCTTTATCCGACAGAATATATTCAGACGGTACACTTAAAGACCACAACCGTATTAAGCTCTGCGTATTTAAATGTTTTATATGGTCAAAACTAATCTTTTCAACCCACTGGATATGCTGTTCTAAATTACCTGCCAAGATTGCATCATTTACCACACTGACCTGATCTGTAATCGATAAAACGAGTTGCATGACTTGCTTAAATAGAGGTGATAAATGCCCAGCCATCACAACTTGGGCTTTACTATTTGATGACAACTGTTGACCAAGCTGCAACATGGTTTGCTGAAGCTGAGATGCATCAATAAAAATGATTGGAATTTCGAGCGCCTGTGCTCTTTTACTTAGCAATTCTAAATGATCGGCTAATGGCTGCCCGGCCCAATCTGGTAAAACTTTAAGCTCATTTAGCCCAACTAATAGCAATATACTTTGCGCAGAATCAATTGACCAATTTGAAGTATTTGCTGCTAATTGGATTTTTCGAGGTAAGGGATAAAACATTGTTCTCTACAAATATAAAAATGGTCCAAATTAAAAAGCCCGTTTTAAACGGGCTTTTTTTACTTACTTCATTTCAGCGAATGTTTCTTTTGCAGCTTGAATCGTATATTCGATATCTTCATCAGAATGAGCAGATGAAATAAAGCCTGCTTCAAATGCTGACGGTGCCAAGTTCACACCACGTTTTAGCATGCCATGGAAGAACTTTTTGAAAGCTTCAATATCACACGCCAACATAGAGTCGAAACTTGTAATATCTTCTTGGTTTGTGAAGTAAAGACCGAACATTGCACCAGCTTGCTGAGTTTTAAATGGAATACCCGCTTCATCAGCTGCCGCTTGCAAACCTGTAAGTAACTTTTCAAGTTGAGCTGATAACTTGCTATAAAAATCTGGTTGGCGTAAATGTTTGAACATTTCGATACCAGCACGCATAGCGAGTGGGTTGCCAGATAATGTACCTGCTTGGTATACACCACCTAAAGGTGCGATGCATTCCATGATTTCACGTTTACCACCAAACGCTCCAACTGGTAAGCCTGCACCAATGATTTTACCCAAGGTCGTTAAGTCTGGCTTAACATTATAAACCGATTGAGCACCACCTAAAGCAACACGGAAACCTGTCATCACTTCATCAATAATAAAGACAGATTTATATTCATCACACACATCGCGAATGGCTTGTAAGAAACCGTCAATTGGTTTCACCATATTCATGTTACCCGCGACAGGTTCAATGATTACACCCGCAATTTCATGACCAAATTTAACAAAACATTCTTTTAACGCAGCAATATCGTTGTAAGGCAGCGTTAAAGTGTGTTTAGCAAAATCAACTGGAACGCCTTTTGAAGTCGGTTCACCTTCACCTAGAGTGAGTAAGCCTGAACCTGCTTTTACTAAAAGCGAGTCTGAGTGACCATGGTAACAACCTTCAAACTTCACAATTTTGTCACGGCCAGTGTAACCACGTGCTAAACGAATAGCTGTCATAGTCGCTTCTGTACCAGAGTTCGTCATACGTACCAATTCAATTGATGGCATGATTTCACAGATAATATCTGCCAACGTTGTTTCATGTACGGTCGGAGCACCAAAACTTAAACCGTCTTCGGCAGCAGTTTGCACAGCTTTAATAATCTCAGGATGAGCATGACCCAAAATCATTGGTCCCCATGAACCAACATAGTCAACATAGCGCTTACCATCAACATCCCATAAATATGCACCTTTCGCTTTCTCGATGAAAACAGGTGTTCCTCCAACGCCATTAAAGGCACGTACTGGAGAGTTCACACCACCAGGAATGTGTTTGCTGGCTTGTTTAAATAACTGTTCTTGCTTTGGAGATAAACTCATGGAAATGCTCGTCTTAAATATCTAAAAAATAATTTTGAAAGCTTAAGAAAATAATTGTGCCCACGCTTGTACACGGGCAGGAATTTCAGCAGTTGATCGGCCTAATATATCACTAATGACCGCACACAGGTCAGCCCCAGCCTCAATCACAGGTTTTGAGTTTTCAACGGTTAAACCGCCAATTGCACAAATCGGTAGATCATATTGAATCGCTGCCTGCTTAATCACTTCTATGCCCACATTACCTGCTTCAGGTTTTGTAGAGGTCGCATAGACCGCACCAAATGCAATATAAGTTGCACCATCTGCAATTGCTTTTTGGGCAAGCTCTAAAGAGTTCAAACAAGTACGACCAATGATGACATTTTGTGGTAACTGAGATTTGGCATCGGTAATTTCACCGTCACTTTGCCCTAAATGCACACCTAAACCAAACTGAGCAGCCAGTTCTAGGTCATCATTAATTACAAAAGGAACTTGGTATTTTTCACACAATAGTTTGATTTGCTCAACTTCAGCAGGTTGGTCAGTTTTTTCTATTTTTTTACGGCGGTACTGTAAAATTGCGACCTGTTTAGTTGCAAGCGCGACATCTAGTTTTTCTAATAATAATTGAATTGGGTCATCATTGGTAATCAGATATAAACCGCGCATACTCTACTCTTGCTTTAAAAAACTTCGCTAGTATAACGGATTTATAGGTCATCATAAGTACCGATTGATATGGGCTTACCAGTACCAATCGGTCTATTAAGAATAGAAATAAAAAATTAACTCGGAATCTTATCGTGTTTACGATCAATCAAACTCAAACGACCACGTGCAACATCAGATAACATTCGCCAATCTGAAATAAAGCTATAGAAAGGTTGTTTAAAACTCGCAGGTTTATTTTTTTCAAACACAAAATGTCCAACCCAAGCGTTTGCGTAACCCGCCATCAAACCATAGAGTACATATTTCGCCTGTTTCTTATGGATTGCTTTTGAAAAGAAATATAGCCCAATACTGCTACCCACCACATGCAAGCGTCTGCTCATGATGTTGCGGTGCTCAGTTAAATAAAAACGATAAAATTCTTGGTAGTTTTTAAGGGGTAATTCAAACTCTGGTTGAACTTCATGATTAAAATTTACGGGTACATTCACGATCATCTTCCTGATTTTTATTTGATCAAAATTTAGTTGATTGTACACCCAAAAGAAAGATTAGCGCGATATGCAGCTTTGTAACTTTCTCTATCAAATCCGTTATTTTTAGCGCTAAGCTATTATACTGATTCAAGATAGTTTAAATACCTGAGATTCGGGGAGAATATATTATGGTTGAAGTCGAGCTTAAGTTTCAGTTACCTGAATCGAAGAAAAAAACTGTTCAGCAATACTTAAAAAAGCATAAAGCACAGCAGATTCATCTTCAGGCAAAATATTACGACACACCCGAACGATTACTTGCAAAAAATGGCATGGCACTACGTTTGCGTAAAGAAAATGATCAATGGGTCCAAACATTTAAAGCCGCAGGTCAAAGCCACCTACACCGTGTTGAAGAAGAAATTCATTTGGGTCAATGCGAAAAAGAACCTGACTTAAACCTCGAACTATATCAAGATAATAAAACTGTTATAGGCTTACTTCATGAAGCACTAGGTACAGAAGTTGAAAAGCTAACTTTGCAATTTGAGACTGACGTACAGCGCACCTATCATGTGTTTGAAGCAGACAATACAGCGATTGAAGTTTGCCTTGATGACGGTGTAGTCAAAACCGCAACTGCTCAAAGCATAATTTGCGAAGTTGAATTTGAACTTAAACAAGGCGCAGTTAAAACACTTATTCAGTTTGCACAGCAATGGATTAATCGTTATACCCTTTGGCTCGATGTCAGAAGTAAAGCCGAGCGTGGTAATTTATTAGCACTAGGGCAAGCGGTCTCTCCCGCTGTTCATGCCAAAGCACTGACATTAAATAAAGATATTACTGCTGAAGAAGCTCTCAAAAAGATTGTAGATAATTGTTTAGGACAATTCTTACCAAATATGGCAGCAATTGCCGATGGTGTTGCCGAAGCTGAACATATTCATCAGGCACGTGTGAGTTTGCGCCGTTTACGTAGTGCACTTAAACATTTTTCTAGCTGGTCAAACGAAGTAAATCCGGTTTGGGAAGAACAAATTGCTGAGCTTTTCCGTAAGCTTGGAGACACTCGTGATGAAGATGCGATTCGAACTGAAGTTTTACCTATCATCCAGCAACATGGCTCACCTGAACTTTTATTGCCCGTTTCAGCCCAGCCATTAAAAGAACTCTCAATACTATTTACATCTTCGGACACGATTAAGCTATTACTAGATTTATTAGCATTCGCCTACTCGGAAGAAAATTCAAAGTCCAAAACAGGTGGGTTAAAAAAACATATTAAAAAGAGTTTAGATAAGCTACATCATAAAGTGATTAGCAATGCTGAACATTTCTCTGAACTTGAAGTCACTGAACAGCACAAAATCCGAAAGAAAGCTAAGCAGTTACGTTATTGTGTTGAGTTTATTTCGAGTCTTTACCCTGACAAAAAAGTACAGCAATATTTAAAACAGCTACAACCTGTACAAAATACCTTAGGTCACTATAACGATTTGTTTATTGCTGAAGGTATTTTCAATAAAGCTGTCGAAAATGACTCGTCTTTCTGGTTTGCATTAGGCTGGGTAAAAGCCAAACAGCCTCACTTACAAAAGCGGTCCGCCAAAGCTTTACAAACTTTTAGTCAGGCCGAAACGTTCTGGTAATTTATAAAAGTCGCTGTAAACGCGCAGCGACTTTTTATCGGTATTTACCAAATACTTTCCATACACCGTTATCTACTAACGGGTCATTATAGCTATCACTACGTTGCTTTCTTGGCTTATCTCGGGCATCGACCAGCTTAAAATGCGGCTCAACTCCTAACACAATTCCATTGGTATAAAAACGTGAACGGGTATATTCACTTTGTCCATGTTGGAATACATAGGTTCTTAAGTCGATGAACTCACGATGAGCCACCAGTGCAGCAGTATCATCGCTCTGCAACCATTCCTGCATCGTAAAAATTTGGTCTGCTTCGAACTGCCCACATTTTTCAATTAAGCTCGCGACCCCGCGAAAAGTCTTAGATTCCTTAGCTCGTGTTTTATTAATCCGAATTCGGTCTACATGAAAAAAGAACAAGGGTAAATTTAAATGACTGGGCAAATGAATCGCATCTGGTAATTCATCTTCCATAAACGGTTGAAAAAGTTCTTGTGCCCTTTCAATTAGTCCTTGCCATTGTTGGTAATAGATTTCGACTTCTTGTTGTAAACCATAATAAATCGGCAGCCCTTCCACATGTTCTAAATATTGAGGTGGAAAAACATGTTGGCGTAATAAAGCAATATCTGTTTTTAAACTTTGAATCGCAATTGCATCTTGCATATTAGGCTCTCCTACCGACACTTAGGCTATTTACAGACTAAGTCAAAGGTTTTGTTTCCGCAAGGCTTTGCCTATAATAAGCAGCTCTATTTTTGCGGGAATAAGTCATGTCTCAAAAGATTAATGCAACAGATGTTACTGAAGAAGAAGCTTTAAATGCGGTTTTCTTTGAGCGTGCGGATGAATTTATCAAACAAGCGAATGATTTTTGTCGCCCGCCAAAAGGTGAAAAAACAGATCCAGCCGAGCTGCGTGGTCAAGTGAGTGCGGCAATGTTATTTGCTAGCGCCCGTTTTAACACATGGGTAGCGGCAAATAATTTTAAAGATGGCGATGAAATGCGTGATGCTAAAGATCAAGTCATGTCTTATCTTGTGCAACAATTTCAAATGATGCTCGAAGATAACTTTGATGAGTACTGTGAACAGTTCGAAAATTATTTACGTTTCCGTAAAAATGAAGATTTTCACGCGCATAAACACGATCATTAATATGATTTAAATACCCAAATAAAAAGCCACGATTGAGTGGCTTTTTATTTTAAAGAAGGCTTTATTTTTTTGCTGCCTGACCATATTGATCAGCCATAACCTCGACTAAATGTTCAGGTTTAATATACTTTTTAATTACTGTGTTTACGTCCGCAACAGTCAGTTTAGTTAACTCTTGATCATGGCGGATTCGGTCTTGTAATGTTTTACCAGACTCAAGCTGGAGATTTAACATCCCATGAATATTACGTTCATCTTCTAAAGCCGTAACGCGTTTCTTCATGATATCTGCTTTAGCGGCTTCAAGCTCTTGCTCAGTCACACCATTTTTCAACAAGTCATTCAACACTTTATGTATTGATGCAGAAACCTGCGCTGAGCGACCCGAAGTGTAATTTGCACTAATGCTTAAAGCACCTACATTAGTATCACGATCAAGCTGTAACCCACTGCCAAAACCATACACCAATGCATTTTTCTCACGAAGCTCTTGGGCCAAACGTGATGAAATTTGAGACTCACCTAAAATATAGTTGAGTAAAATTAATGCTGGCGCATCAGGGTGATTTTTCCCGACTGGTAGAGCGAGCACACTTTGGTAACTACCAAATTCGCGCTGCTCAGATAAAACATGAACTTGCTGAGCTGGAAAATCAACGTGATCAATCAAGATCTTTTGATAAGGTTGTTTACCATTCCAACGACCAAATTCCTGATCAAGTAATTTCTGCATTTTTTTCGCATCAAACTTACCCGTAATGGCAATTTGAGCATGGTTCATTGCAAAGAAATGCTCGTACAATTCTTTCACTTGTTCCTGAGTAGCACTTTTCAATTGCTGTTTTGCCAGTTCCGGTTCAAAGTGATAACGCAAATCACCCGGTTGATATTCTTCAAGCAAACGTGAGAGTGTTAAGCCAGCAACTACATCTGGTTCAGTATAAGGACGATCAAGACCTGATAAACTCTGCGATTTAATCAAATCAAATTGGGATTGCTCAAATTTTGGATTTTTCATCACATCAAGTGCAAACTTGAAAAATTCATCAAATTTTTCTGTTTTAGACTGAATGTTAATGGTCATACCATTGCCGTCAGCACTTGCATAAGCCGCACCGCCCGCATCAATCGATTTATCGGCAATATCCTGCAAACTATATTTATCGGAACCACGGAGTAATAAATATGAGGTTAAATCGACAACTGTGCCTTTATTAAATAAAGATTTCTCTGTTCCGAAATCCATCGTAATTGTGGCATAAGTACGATCATCACGTGTTTCAACTGGGAATAAAGCGTACTTCATTCCATTTTTCAGTTTGCCACGGATAATCTTTTTCTCATTACTTTCTACATACTGTTTTGAAGTTTTTAAAAACTCTGTCACTTCTTGTTGATAGGCTTTCGGGTCTTTTAAAGGTTCTGCCTTTGCTGCCACCTGATCTAGAGTTTTAGGGGCCTCTTTTGAATTTTGCTGTTGAGCTTTTTTCTGATCTTCAGGTGTTGGCAAAATATCACCGTCAATACGATGCTCAGCAACAATGAACTGTTTTAAAGTTTGATTCACATCATCTAGCTTAACGTTTTTTACCGAATCTAAATCTTTAAAATATTGATCCCATTGCCCACCAGCGACCGTGTAATCACTTAAACGCGACCCAAGTGCTACCGCATCTTTGGTGATTAAGTCACCTTGAGTTTTCATTAAACTCTTAACACGATTTAATTCAACTTCAGTAAAAGGCTTCCCTTTCTCGATACCCGTAAGTAATGAGTTTTCAACTTTTTTAGGGTCATTACTTGGTGCATATATAGCGCCTAGGAATACCACATTAAAATCTTGGTCTAACCACGTACTCGCCTCAACATTTGTGGTAATACCTGTTTCAACCATGTTCTGATATAAATGACCACTTGGTTGCATGGTATATAACAAAGGAGCTAACGCTAGTGTCGGCTGAATTTTGGTATTTTTTCCATTCATATAGATATGGAACTTCGCCAGATCACTTCCCTTTTTTACTACAAACTGACGATTTTTTATTTTTGTAGAGTCGAGCACAGGAATCTGAACAGCTTTAGGAACCTCACGCGCTGCGATTGGACTAAAATATTGGTCAATTGTTTTTAAAACTTCTGTCTTATCGAATTTACCTGAAACAACCATGACTGCATTATTCGGTGCATACCAGCTACGATAAAAACGGTCTAGCTCAGACATTTTAATAGATTTAAGCTCAGGCAAATCACCAATCGGTAAACGCCCTAAATATTGGTTGCCATAGGCTGACTTCCACATTTGATCCATCAGGACAGCAAAAGGCTGATCCATGCGGACTTCACGTTCGCGTTTTACGATTTCAATTTCGGAAGGAACAAATTTTTCTTGTAGAACCAATTTATCCATACGTTCAGATTCAAGGTACAACACTTCATTGAGTGCAGTCTTTTCTGGGCGAACGATGTTGGTATATTTAGTCGAGTAATAATCTGTGCTTGCGTTCGTCATCAAAGTATATTGATCTAGACGACGCTGGAATTCTTCCCCTTTAACATTTTTTGTCCCCTTAAAAGCTAAGTGTTCAAGCAAATGAGCTAAACCACTTTTGCCTTGTGGGTCATTTAATGAACCCGTCAAATAAATGGTGTTAATAAAGATTTTATTTTCTTTGTCATTCGGTGCAAGTACAACCCGAAAACCATTATCTAATTTATATTCCTCAATATTTTGCTTGCTTTTTACTAGTGTGGTTTGTGCCCAAGTTGCAGCACTTAAACCAAGAATACATAGGGAGAGAGTCAGTTGTTTAAACTGCATAAACATATAAATTCCAATTAATTTGAATAATAAAAAATCAATATTTGGGAGTACTATAGTAGGAAATTTGAACTTTTTTTCATAGTAAAGTTTTGAAAAAAAAGCCGTTTACTTAAACGGCTTTTGCTTTTCTGCTAAAGGTAAATCTCGGCTTGCATATAAAGCTTCCCATATCCTGAAATTTCAATACGTTCTTCAGACAAAATCTTGCAATGTAAAACGCCACCTCGACTAGAAGCCTGATAAGCCACAATATTATTTTCCCCAAGTTTTTCTGCCCATAACGGCGCTATAGCAGTATGAATTGAACCTGTGACAGGGTCTTCATCAATACCAGCGATAGGTGCAAAATAACGAGATACACAACCGTATTGCGGGGCGGCTTTTGAGGTTATTGCAACATCCATATCACTTGCTGTAACAGCAGTTCGTTTACCTAATGTTTTGAGCAAGTTCATGTCAGGCTGCTCATCCAATACATCTTGCACTGACTCATATTCAACAATGTAGGCTTGAACATTTTGATAAACCGCTTTAAAAGGTTTAGTTAAAGCTTGATGTAAAATAGCAGGATAATCTTCAACTTGATGAGCTTTACGAATTGGAAAATCCATTCTGATTTTGCCATCATCATCTTGATGAATCACAAAAATACCTAAGTTTCGTACATGAAAATTAATGGTCTTTTTTTCGGTAAAATCTTTAAATATGACAAACGCACTGGCAAGGGTAGCATGTCCACAAAAATCGACTTCAACCGTTGGAGTAAACCAACGGATTTCATAATTTTCAGAGTCTATAATTTTTACAAAAGCAGTTTCAGACAAGTTATTTTCAAGTGCTATCTTCTGCATTAAATCTGCATCTAGCCATTCTTTTTCTACAATAACTGCCGCAGGATTTCCTCGAAATAACTCTTTTGTAAAAGCATCGACTTGATACATTTTCATGATATTCAACTCTTTTAAATTAACTCATTGTCTTCAATTTTTTTAAATATAAACAGACACAGATTTTAAAAAATTAGCATTACAGCTATTATTCACACATAAAAAAACGACCCAATCCAATGAGATTGAGTCGTCTCTTACAGATTATTAATGATGTGTTAGTTCAATTTCATCTTCACTGTTTAATATTTCTTTATCTGTCTGGCCCATCAATTGACTGGTAACAACACCAGCAGTCATTGAACCATTTACATTCAAGGCAGTACGTCCCATATCAATTAAAGGTTCAATTGAAATAAGAAGTGCAACCAAAGTTACAGGTAAACCCATTGCAGGAAGTACGATCAGTGCAGCAAAAGTCGCACCGCCACCTACTCCAGCCACACCAATTGAACTTAAAGTCACAATACCAACTAACGATGCAATCCACATGGGGTCTAGCGTGTTAATTCCCATCGTTGGCGCAACCATTACCGCTAGCATTGCTGGATATAAACCAGCACAACCATTTTGGCCAATTGTCGCACCAAATGAAGCAGAGAAACTTGCAATAGATTCAGGAATACCTAAACGACGAGTTTGTGCTTCGATACTCAGTGGAATGCTTGCAGCGCTTGAACGGCTGGTAAATGCAAACGTTAAAACAGGAGCAACTTTCTTAAAGAATTTAAGCGGAGAAACACCTGTAAGCGTCAAAATAATGGCATGCACGACAAACATGATGGCTAAACCTAAATAAGATGCCACCAAGAAACCGCCTAAGTTTAAGATATCTGCAACATTCGAACTTGCCACAACTTTGGTCATGAGTGCAAAAACACCATAAGGCGTAAGCGTCATTACCAAACGAACTAGCTTCATTACCCAAGACTGTAAAGTCTGGATAGCCGTTAAAATACGCTGACCTTTTTCTTCATCATCTTTCATTAAGTTTAGTGCTGCTATCCCTAAGAAGCCGGCAAAGATAACCACACTAATAATTGAAGTGGGGTTTGCACCAGTCAATTCAGCAAATGGATTACTTGGAATAAAGGAAAGAATAAATTGCGGTACACTTAAATCGGTAACTTTGTCCACATAGTCTGTATTAATGGCAGTTAAACGTGCAGTTTCGGCAGCACCTTGCACCAAACCTTTTGCTGTTAAGCCAAACAGGTTAGTAACAAACACCCCTACGAGTGCAGCAATGAGCGTTGTAAAGAGTAAAGTACCAATCGTATAAAAACTGATTTTGCCTAAAGATGAGGCTTGGTGTAATTTTGCAACCGCTCCCAAAATAGACACAAACACCAAAGGCATAACAACCATTTGTAAAAGTTTTACATAGCCGTTTCCAACGATATTAAACCAGCTAATAGATTCAGCAAGAATCGGATGGCCACCGCTATAAATCAAATGTAGTCCTAAGCCAAACACCACACCTAGAATTAAGCCAGCCAGAACTTTTTTTGATAAGCTCCAGTCTGTTTTACGTGTTTGGGCGAGTAAAAATATTAACCCGACAAAAACCACAATATTGATGATTAAGGGTATATTCATTCCCAAACTCCAAATTATTGCTTGTGTCATCTTTCAAGGGGGCATATTTGACCATAGCCGGCCTATATAAACTACCCTTTTCAACAATTTTATAGCATCAAGATGATTACAAACCTGCGTGAGAATATAAAATGACTTTTAAATACATATATATCACTTTTAATTTATAAATTACGTAAAATATTTATGTATAAAAATCAGCCTCTACCTAAGCAACCTTTAATTCAAATTGTTGCTCAATAAAATAAATAAATTGCTTTAAATTGGTTCCCCATGTTTCGGGTAACTGGGCAACTAAATATGTAGTGAAAAAAGCAGATTCCATATTTAGTTCAAAACAATTGACGGACACTTTATCCGCAACTTTTGCCAGATAAGACTTAGGTAATAAAGCAAAACCAACGCCCAACTCTACACAACTCACAATACCGTCCAGACTTCCCATTTCCATAATTTGTGAGGGTGGAATACTAAAGTCATTCAAGAAAAGCTCTATGGCATGTCTATATGAACAACCTTGCCGAAATGCTATAAACCTTGTTTTTGCAAGGGTTGCCATGTCTGGAAAGCTCTCTTGTTGCTTAGGACAAACCAGAACCAGTTCTTCATGCCACACAGGAAAACTATATAACTCAGGAATTGAATGTTTAGATGCCACAAAAGCACAGTCCAATTCCCCCTGATGTATAGCATTTAATAAATAGCGTGTCGGATGAGTTTGTAGTTCAATGGGTAAAGTAGGATATTGCTGCATACATTGATTGAGTAACTGTGGCAAACGTATCGCAGCGGTGGTCTCCATACTTCCAAGTCGGATTGATTCAGCAGGATCAATTCCACCCTCTTGAAAGATTCTTTTAGCTTTATGGTGTAGTGCAAGCATTTGAACAGCATAACTATGTAGCTGTTGTCCTGCATTGGTTAGCGTCACTGGGTTATGGCGATTTAATAAAATCACCCCCAACTCTTCTTCAAGTTTTTTTATATGGCTCGTGATATTCGATTGAACGGTATACATTTTTTGTGCAGCCAATGAAAAACTTCCACTCTCTGCGACCGCCAAGAAAAACTCTAGTGACTTTAATAACATTACACTATCTCAAAATAAGATAACTATCATCTTATTAAATCATTTTTAATGATCATAAAACTAGCTTTTAATAATAAAAAAATTGAGAGTCTTCTCATGTCTACGTTTTATCGAATGAGCTTACTTGTCTTTTTGGCAACTTGTTTGGGTATTGGAGTGTTCAGATTTTCATATACTGCGCTCATGCCGATCATGATTGAGCAATATCACTGGACCCATGATTTTGCCAGCTTCTTAGGGAGTGCAAATTTATTGGGATATCTCATTGGTGCCTTATTGGCATTATTGAGTATTAAAGAAAAGTACATCCCATCCATGATCGTACTCTCAACTATTGCCGGGAGCCTCAGCCTCCTAGGCTGCTCATTCATGGATATGCCTCTGGCATGGTTCATTTTCTGGCGTACGGTTTCTGGTATTGCTGGCGGCTTGCTTATGATTTTAGCCCCGAGCTTTGCCATGAAATACATTCCCACCACGCAAAGATTAAAAGTTAATTTTTTAGGATTTAGCGGGATTGGCATGGGTGTGTTATCTGCCACCATTATTATTCCTGTACTTAAAAATATGTCTGTTCAATATGTTTGGGATATTTTTGCAAGCATTTCTATATTAGGAAGCGTACTGCTTTATCAATTACTAAGAACTAATACAGCTCAGATGATTAAGCCGCATTCTACAAACCTGCAAGCCTCGCAAAAATCACGTTTAGGCCTAGTCATTATTATTGCCTACATGTGCAGTGCCTTTGCTTATATTCCTCACTCTCTATTCTGGATGGATTATTTATCTGGAACTTTGCATTTTTCATTAGAACAAAGGAATTTATTTTGGGTTCTCTATGGAGCAGGAAGCTGCATTGGTGCATTTGTCGCTTATTGCTTAAGCCGAATAATAGGATATTTACACACCATTAAATGGTTATATGCCATTTACTGTCTAGCTGTTGTTTTACCTTTCTTTTCCCAGACCACTTCTTTGCTCGCTTTATCCTCCTTTTTTACAGGATTACTAACCCCCGCTACGGTGTTTATTAGCTCTTATAGCCTCTTACAAATTTATGAGCAACGTTATCAAAAGCTATGGAGCCTTGCCACGATTGGGTTTGCTAGCACTCAGCTTTTAGGCGGTGTCGTCATTAGTACTTTGCATCATTTGCACTGGTCTTATGCACATCTCTTCCTTTTGGGTGGAATCGTTCTACTCTTTGCAGTTTGCCTTTTATTTCCTGTACGGCCTACTTACATCTCAACTCTCGGAGAAACCGAATTATGAAATCTCTGTTCTTGCCGCTATTTTTAATTGCCTTTGTTCTTATTATTCAGGCTCTAGACCAGAGTTATCAAAAGAAAGTCGGCATCACGAAGACCACTAAATACCCTGAATTTTTGCAATAAAAAAAGCCCTCAACTGAGGGCTTTTTAATAGAAGAGTTATTTAATCGTCCATGTGCTTAATAATCGCATCACCAAACTCAGAGCAACGTAACAAGGTTGCATCCGGCATTAACCGCTCAAAATCGTAAGTTACAGTTTTAGCGGCAATCGCTCCTGAAATTCCTTTAATGATCAGATCAGCAGCTTCTGTCCAGCCCATATCACGTAGCATCATTTCAGCAGAAAGAATGATTGAACCGGGGTTTACTTTATCTTGACCTGCATATTTAGGCGCAGTGCCATGAGTTGCTTCATAAACAGCAATTGCACCACCAATATTTGCACCCGGTGCAATACCAATGCCGCCTACTTCTGCGGCTAAAGCATCAGAAATATAATCACCATTTAAATTAAGCGTTGCAATAACAGAGTAATCAGCGGGACGCATTAAAATTTGCTGTAAGAATGCATCCGCAATCACATCTTTAATGATGATGTCTTTACCAGTCCTAGGGTTCTTAATTTTAACCCATGGACCACCATCAATGAGTTCCCCACCGAAACGATCGAGAGCGAGCTCATAGCCCCACTCTTTAAAGGCCCCTTCGGTATATTTCATGATATTACCCTTATGAACAAGGGTCACCGAAGGCTTATCATTTTCAATTGCAAACTGAATGGCTTTGCGTACTAAACGCTGTGAACCTTCTTTCGATACAGGTTTAATTCCGATACCACAGCCTTCTGGAAAACGGATCTTTGTCACACCCATTTCTTCTTGAAGGAATCTAATGACTTTTTTAGCTTCTTCAGAATCGGCTTTCCATTCAATGCCCGCATAAATATCTTCCGAATTTTCACGGAAAATGACCATGTCGGTTAATTCTGGGTGTTGAACAGGTGAAGGAACACCTTCAAACCAACGCACTGGACGTACGCAAACATATAAATCCAATTCTTGGCGTAAGGCAACGTTGAGTGAACGAATGCCACCACCGACTGGTGTCGTTAAAGGACCTTTAATTGAGACAACAAACTCACGAAGTGCTTCAAAAGTTTCTTCCGGCATATAGCTGCCATAAATTTTATTGGCTTTTTCGCCGCAATACACTTCCATCCATTCGATTGAGCGTTTGCCACCGTAAGCTTTTAAAATAGCAGCATCTACGACTGCTTTCATGGTTGGTGTAATATCCACACCAATACCATCACCCTCAATAAAAGGAATAATTGGATGATTTGGTACATTCAGTGACAGGTCTGCATTTACCTTAATTTTGTCGCCATCTGCAGGAACCACAATCTTCTGATAACCCATTGTGTGAATTCTCCCTTTTATAATACTTAATTAACTAAAAATAATTATCGATACACAATACTTTCAACTCTTCTTAACGCATAATAGCTTAATTGAAATTAATCATTTTTGGGATTTATATGAGAAATAATCAGATTTCTCACTTAAATAAACCTCAATGTTTTCTCTAGTTATTTGAAAGAAGAAGTCATTTTTTATGAAAATTGTCATTCTCAACAAACCATATGACGTTCTCTCCCAGTTTCGTAAAGACGAAGCGCATATGACCGTCTCTGACTTTGTTGATGACCCGACTTTGCGTTTGGCAGGCCGTCTTGATATGGACTCTGAGGGTTTAGTTTTTTTAACTGATCATGGTGGTTTGAATCAGTTCATTACTAACCCTGCGAATAAAAAATACAAAACGTATTTAGTTCAAGTTGATGGCGATGTAACTGAAGAAGCGCTTGAGCAGCTTCGTAAAGGTGTAGAACTTAATGATGGTATAACGCTTCCTGCCACCGCCATTAAGGTAAGCGAGCCAGAATGGTTATGGGAACGTAACCCACCTGTACGTTTTCGTGCAAATATTCCAACATCTTGGATCGAAATTTCAATTTGTGAAGGCCGTAACCGTCAAGTTCGTCGTATGACTTCTGCGGTAGGTTTTCCAACTTTACGTTTAATCCGTACTAAAATTGGTTCAATTGATTTAGTTCAACTCGGCTTAAAACCTGGGGATGTTAAAGAAATTGAGCCTTTGCTTTACCCTGATTTTAAAGATGTGCCTGCTGAAGAACCTTATCGTTCACGTTCATATGTGAAAAAACCAGGCGGCACTGGCGGCAAGCCAATGGTTCGTAAAAATAAAGACGGTTCTACGAAGAAGTCTGGTACAAAACGTATTTGGCAGATGGATGATGGTGAAAAACCACGTCGCAAAACCAATGGTACAACTCGTCCAAATGCTAAAGCACCCCGTGGTCGTGGCCGCAATGATCGATAAGATTTAGGCTTTCAAAGCTCACCTAGGTGGGCTTTTTTAATGACTTTTATTTTTATAAAAATAAAAAAACCGGTGTATAAACACCGGCTTTTAAGCTATTTACTAACGAGTTAGTAATTAAGCTTGAACAGTTGCAAGAGCTGTATTGAATGTAGCACTTGGACGCATTACAGCATCTACTTTTGCTTTATCAATTGCATAGTAACCACCGATGTCAGCTGGTTTACCTTGTACTTGAGCAAGTTCAGCAACAATCTTCGGTTCGTCTTGAGCTAAAGTTTTTGCAAGTGAAGCAAATTTAGCTTTTAACTCAGCATCTTCGTTCTGTGCAGCAAGTGCTTCAGCCCAGTAAAGTGACAAGTAGAAATGGCTACCACGGTTGTCAATCTCACCGGTACGGCGTGATGGAGACTTACCATTATCAAGCAATTTGTCAGTCGCTTCATCAAGAGTCTTAGCAAGTAACTTAGCACGAGCATTATTTTCTTTAATACCCATCTCTTCCAAAGAAGCAGCTAGGGCAAGGAACTCACCAAGCGAATCCCAGCGTAAATGGTTTTCTTCAACAAGTTGTTGTACGTGTTTCGGCGCTGAACCACCCGCACCAGTCTCGTACATACCACCACCCGCCATAAGCGGAACGATAGACAACATTTTCGCAGAAGTACCAAGTTCCATAATTGGGAACAAGTCTGTTAAGTAGTCACGTAAGATGTTACCAGTCACAGAAATAGTATCTAGACCACGTACTACACGTTCAAGTGTGTAACGCATTGCACGAACTTGCGACATGATCTCAATATCAAGGCCAGTCGTGTCATAATCTTTTAAATACGTTTGTACTTTCTTGATCAATTCATTTTCGTGTGGACGGTACGGGTCAAGCCAGAAAATCGCAGGCATGCCTGAGTTACGTGCACGAGTCACAGCAAGTTTAACCCAATCACGAATCGGTGCATCTTTAACCTGACACATACGCCAGA
Organism: Acinetobacter sp. IK31; assembly: GCF_035615195.1. NCBI lineage: Bacteria > Pseudomonadati > Pseudomonadota > Gammaproteobacteria > Moraxellales > Moraxellaceae > Acinetobacter > Acinetobacter sp. IK31. The sequence goes on from NZ_JANBOB010000030.1 coordinate 256,575, forward strand.
TATCACCTTCCTCAACGTTTTGAGTTAATAAAACTTCACCAGTTTCAAGGTCGGTAATATTTGCAATACCAGCTTCTGGAATTTCAAAAGTTTTATCGTGAGAACCGTATTCTTCAGCTTTTTGTGCCATCAAGCCAACGTTAGGTACTGTACCCATAGTTTTTGGGTCAAAATTACCATGCCATTTACAGAAATTGATCATTTCTTGGTAAATACGGGCAAATGTTGATTCTGGCATAACAGCTTTAGCATCATATTGCTTACCATCAGCACCCCACATTTTACCACCCGCACGGATCATAGCTGGCATTGAAGCATCAACGATGATGTCGTTTGGTGAGTGGAAGTTTGTGATGCCTTTTGCTGAGTCAACCATTGCAAGCGCAGGACGGTGTTCTTGACAAGCATGTAAGTCTTCAATGATTTCTTCACGTAATGACGTTGGAAGAGTTTCGATTTTCTCGTACAACCCAGCCATACCGTTATTTACGTTAATGCCTAATTCGTCAAATAACTTACCGTGTTTTTCGAAAGCTTCTTTGTAATAGATTTTCACACAGTGACCAAAAACGATCGGGTGTGAAACTTTCATCATTGTCGCTTTTACGTGTAAAGAGAACAAAATCCCCGCTTCTTTACAATCATCAAGTTCTTTTTCATAGAAATCACAAAGTGCTTTCTTGCTCATGAACATTGAATCAATGATTTCGCCGTCTTGTAGCGCAACTTTTGGCTTAAGAACAATGCTCTTACCACTGTTCGTGATAAGTTCCATTTTCACATTACGTGCGCGATCAAGTGTCATTGATTTTTCGCCATGGTAGAAGTCACCTTCTTCCATATGTGAAACATGAGTTTGTGACCACTGTTTCCACTCGCTCATTGAATGAGGGTGTTTTTTTGCGTAATTTTTAACTGCTGCTGGAGCACGACGGTCAGAGTTACCTTCACGAAGGACAGGATTTACTGCTGAACCAAGGCACTTACCATAACGAGCTTTGATTGATTTTTCTTCTTCGTTTGCAGGATTTTCCGGATAATCAGGAATTGCATAACCTTTTGATTGAAGCTCTTTGATACATGCAGTTAATTGCGCAACAGACGCACTGATATTCGGGAGTTTGATAATATTAGTATCTGGATCTTGTGTAAGACGACCTAGCTCTGCAAGGTTGTCAGTTACCTTTTGCTCTTCACTTAGGTATTCAGCGAATTCTGCGAGCACACGTGCAGCTACAGAGATGTCACTTTTAATAATCTCGATGCCAGCTGGCTTAGTAAAGGTCTCAATGATCGGCAGTAGCGAATAGGTCGCCAATAGTGGCGCCTCGTCAGTCAGTGTGTAAATAATAGTTGACTTTTCACCAGCCATATATAGCCCCTTCCGTTTGATTGAGTGTTGAGGACCGAGCTTTTGGCCCAGTGCCTACGAACCGATATACTTAAATAAAACCCTGAGAGTATCGACTCTCATTGCCTTTCAGTCAACGAAATATCCAGTGATAACGACATTTCGTAGCGAAATAATACATAATTCAAATATATAGATAATTTTCTGATATCTAAGTCATTGTAATATACACATTTCGATCACTTTTCAGGCATTAAACATCATTAAATTACATGAGATATCTTTCAGTGTTCTGACAATTATTATACTTTTCATTCAAAATAAACTCAAAGGTAAAACGGATTTCACCATTTGAACGTACTTAAAAGTAAAAACCGATGTGCAAAACATCGGTTTTTTATAAACTATTTAGCTTTAATCTAAGCTTTTAACCATTTTTCAGTTTTAGCTTGATCTTCAACGACAAGTTCAACTTCGGTTAAATCAGATGTAGCACAATCGACTTCAAAAGATATTAACTCATCACGACGGAAAGCAAATACGGTATAAGGGCCACCCTGTTTTGCATACTTCTCGATAAGCTTAGTGGACGCTTTTAAACCATCAATTGCAACAATCACATCAAGAGCAGAAATACCTGCTTTTGCTCCAGCGCCCTCACGGCGAGCACTTTGCACAAGCACACCTTCTGGCTTATCAACAAGTTTCAAGCCCAATGGCAAAGTTTTGTCAGTTTTAACTCTGTAGCTTAAGCCAAACTCTGGCAGTAACTGATCAAGTGGCAATTCGTCGGTTGTGTTAATCAAGTGATTAATTTGTTCAATCCAATTATCACCCGTCAGCTCTTTACATAAGTCAAAAATGGTTCGCTCATTTACTTGAAGACCATTTTGAGTATTTTCATATAAACGGCGCATTAAAGCATCAAGGCTAGAACCACGTAAACGTAAACCTAAATCTAGACAAAGCGCAACCAATGAACCCTTGTTGTAGTAACTGGTACCCGCATTATTTGAGTTTTCATCTTGACGATAAAATTTAATCCAAGCATCAAAACTTGATTCAGAAACAGACTGGATAAAGCGGCCTGGATTTTGTAAATAGCGATCAATTTGTGCTTTGAGTAAATCCAAATAAGACTTTTGAGAAATCACACCGCTGCGCAATAAAATCAAGTCATCATAATATGAAGTAAAGCCTTCAAATATCCACAACAGCGAGGTATAGCCTTCTTGGTGCAAATTATAATTTGCAAAGTTTTCTGGACGTATAAACTTTACTAACCATGAATGAAAATATTCATGACTACATAAGCCTAAAAAGCGTTGATAATCTTTAGAAGGTTCACTTGGTTCATTCGATTTTGGCAAATCGTCGCGTGGTGTAATCAGACTTGTACTATTGCAATGTTCTAATCCACCATAACTATTCCCTGTTGCCATCGTCATAAAGATATAGTTTTTAAATGGCGCTGAACCAAACATATTTATTTCGGCTGTACAAATCTTTTCAATATCGGCTTTTAAGCGATCAATATTGGTATTGTGTGAACCAGAAATCACGAACTCATGTTCAATGCCATGTGTTTCGAAGTTAAAGCGCGTTTGATCAGCCAGTTCGAACGGACTATCAATGAGTTGATCATAATGATCAGCTTTTAAAGTGAAACGACCTTTAACCAAACTCTTAGAATTTAAACCTGTCGCCAACTGAAAATGCTTTAATTCATCTGGCAAGAAAATTTCCAACTCGCAAGCAGATTGTTCTTGTCCTTCCAAACCTAAACATACACACGCTGGATTAATATATAGACGAGTCTGGTCTACATATGCGCCACGTACAGACAAATCATATGCGTAGACATCATATTCAATCGTCATTAATTCATGATCTGTATTAAATAAACGCCAACGATTTTTGCTGGTTTTTTTAATATCCAACATACGTCCAGCTTCATCGTAAGCTTTAACGGATTCAATATGTTTTGAGAACTCTCGAATTAGATAACTACCCGGAATCCACGTTGGCAGCCAAAGCTCCTGATTCGGATTGGCTAAAAAACGAATTGTTACGTGAACAAGGTGCTGTTTGTAATCATCGAATTCAATTTGATAATGCAACATAAATTTTTCAATTTAAAATAAGAACGGTTTCACATTAGATTATCACTTTTTTGTATCGTCTTGCGTAGATGTATTTTTTGGCAACAATTCACACTAGCCTTCTATAAAAAAAAGGCATAGCATGCTGTGCATCTGTGTTCAGTATTTACCAGTAAACGTTAAGGTTATCCGTGAAATTTTTTCTATCTCTTTTTACCCTATTCAGTATTTTCTGCACCACGCTAGCGAATGCCTCGCTACTCAATATTGCACCTGAAAGTGTTGAAGCCGCTGCATGGACTATTGTGGATACTCAATCGGGTCAAATTATTGCCGAGCATAATAGCCATGTGCAACGCGCACCAGCATCTTTAACCAAAATGATGGTTGCTTATATTGCTTTAAAAGAGATTAAAGCTGGAAAGCTGAAAAAAGAAGAAATCATTACTGCAACGCCGGTGGTCGGTGTGGTGCAGTGGGATGAATCACAAATGTATCTTAAAGCTGGTGAACAAATTTCAGTTGATCAGTTATTGGCAGGTTTAATTGTGATGTCTGCGAATGATGCAGCCGTGACTTTAGCTGAAAAAATTTCGGGTGATGTTCCCCACTTTGTACAACGCATGAATCAGGAAGCTCAGGCTTTGGGTATGAAACATACGCATTTTAGTAATCCTGCTGGTATTACCATGTCTGATCATTACACCACCGCTCATGATTTAAGCTTATTAGGTCAGGCTGTCGTCAAACAAACACCTGAATATTTACATTATTCAAAAATGCCAAGCTTTAGCTATAACCAACGTTTTCATCATGCGACTAACCTTGCTTTGAAATATGACCCATCTGTTGATGGTTTAAAAACTGGTTATACGAAAGCAGCTGGTTATAATTTGGCATTAACAGCTTCACGTCCTTCATTTTCATCTGACTTAGCTCAAAGACGTTTATTGGTTATTGTTTTAGGTACCCCGAGTGCAGTAAAACGCGCTGAAATTGCAGATAAATTAATGAATCTTGCTTATACCTATACACGTGATGAAGTCATTATTCCTGAGCAAAAATTAATTGCCGAGCTGCCTGTTGTGAAGTCAACTTTAAAAATGTTTAAGGTCGCAACAAAGCAACCCACGATTGTGACTACTTCTTTATATGCGGACCCAGCACCAATTGACTTAAATAATTTTGATAATGTGACTCAGCGCGTTCAGGTACTTGATAATAACTTGCAACCTAAAGTGATTGCTCCACTCGAAACGACTCAAACACACGTAAATATTGAATTAAATGAAAAACAACTCACTGCGCCATTAATGAAAGTCATGAGTTTGGCAACAGTATCTATTTACCAAAACAATCAACTTATCCGTAGTCTTCAAATTGAAGATAACGTGCATATTGAAGAAGCCAATATTTTCCAAAAAATCATGATGTGGTTTTCTAGTCTCTTCTCTATTTTTTCATCAAGTGAACACAGTGCTGCAAAACTCTATCCACTAGATTCGCACTAAAAACATCAAATTGTGCACAGATGCACAATAAATTTTATAAAAAAAAGATGGCATAATTCAGCCATCTTTTTTTTACAGAAAAATAATTAGGTGATAAAAATGACCCAAAATTTACATCATATTGTAATTGTTGGTGGTGGTGCTGGAGGCTTAGAGCTTGCGACACAACTCGGTGAAACTTTTGGGAAAACTCATAAAGCGAAGATTACGTTAATTGACCAGAACCTGACGCATATCTGGAAACCATTGCTTCATGAAATTGCTGCCGGATCTTTAAATCCACACGAAGAACAAACTAACTATTTTGCCCATGCAGAAAAACATCACTATGAATTTGTGCTTGGAACATTAGTTGGGGTTAACAAAGATCAAAAAATAATTGAGTTAATTCCTCCTCAAGTCTCTAAAGAGCAGAACACCGATGTGCAGCAATTGAGTTATGACACGCTTATTTTAGCGCTTGGTTCTGTGTCAAATGACTTTAATACAGCAGGCGTGCGTGAAAACTGTCATTTCCTCGACAGCAGAAAGCAAGCTGATATTTTCCAGCAAGATTTATTACATCTTTATATTGAAGCTCAAAATCAACCAAATCAGCGGACTTTAAATATTGGGATTGTGGGTGCTGGTGCAACAGGTGTAGAACTTGCTGCCGAACTCATTGAAACGACTAAAAACTTTTATCGATATGGTTTAAAAAAGATTCACCCAAACCAAGTCAAAATTACATTGATTGAAGCATCCGAGCGTATCTTACCTGCTCTTAGTGAAAAAACAGCTGAGCATAGTGCAAAACAGCTCAAAAAAATGGGCATTGAAGTTTTAACCAAACATCGCGTTGAAAAAATTGATGAGCATTCCATCTATTTTAGTAATGGTGATCAATTAAAAAGTGATATTACCGTCTGGGCTGCTGGTGTAAAAGCACCTAAAGTTTTAGAAAGCTTTACTGATTTTGAACGCGATAATATTAACCGCCTGATGGTCTACGCAACATTACAAACCTATTCCGACCCAAATGTATTTGCTTTTGGTGATTGCGCCCGTTGTCAACTTGATGCAAGACATCCTCCACTTGGACCACGTGCTCAAGTTGCAAGCCAACAAGCGAGCTTTTTAGTCGATGCTATGGCTGCTCGACTTAATGGCCGATCACAACCCATGTTTACCTTTAACGACAAAGGTTCGCTTGTGTCTTTAAGCCGTAATAAAGCCGTTGGAGAATTACTTGGCGATGTAAGTGTGCAAGGTTATATTGCCAAAACAATGTATGTATCTTTATATCGTTTACATCAAGCAACGATTCACGGGTACACACAGGCTGGACTACTCACAATGAAAGATTTACTTACAAGACGTGTACGTCCAAAAATTAAACTATATTGAGTTGAATTTTTTAAGTTCATCCCTATTTAGATAAAAACGCATTATATAAAAGTGTTAAAGATTCAAATTTTGTAGTCTACAAAATTTATTTTTCACTTTATGATGTACGCTTTAATTGATTGAATGGATCAAAAACATGACTGCTATTGCAAATAACCACGTGGTTTCATTCCACTACAAATTAACAAACGCTGAGGGTGAAACACTTGATCAATCTCAAGGTGAACCACTTGCATATTTGCACGGCGCAGGCAATATCATTCCTGGTTTAGAAAATGCTCTAACAGGTAAAACTGTTGGTGAAAAATTTACTGTTAATGTACCAGCAGCTGAAGGTTATGGCGAATACAACCCAGACCTAGTTCAAGAAGTTCCAGCTCAAATGTTCCAAGGTGTTGAGAACATTCAACCTGGTATGCAATTCCAAGCTCAAACAGACGACGGCGTACAGATCGTTACTGTTAAAGCAGTTGAAGGTGACAACATTGTTGTTGATGCAAACTTCCCACTTGCTGGTCAAGATTTAACTTTTGAAGTTGAAATCGTAGAAATCCGTGAAGCTTCTGAAGAAGAATTAGATCACGGTCACGTACACGGTGCTGGTGGTCATCACCACTAATTCATCTGTAAAGATGATAAGAGCAAAGCTTCGGCTTTGCTTTTTTTATGTATTTATTTTTATATACTATCTGAACAACAAACCTCTAACTCACTCAACTTTATAAGGGTATCTCTCATGTCAAACGTAAATCAGCTTATTTGGTTTCGTCAGGATTTGAGAGTTCGGGATCATGCTGCGTTATGGCATGCCTGCCAACAAGGACCTTCGATTGGGTTAACTATATTGTCGCCTGAGCAATGGAAAATACATCATGATGCACCTATAAAAATTAATTTCTATTTACTTCAGCTTCAACAATTAAAAAAAGAATTAGAACAGCTTAATATTCCACTTATCATTCAAGTCATTCCCCACTGGAAAGATATTGCAGATTATATTTGTGAACTCACACATCAACTCCATATCGAAAATGTTTACTCGAATATAGAAGTAGGCGTGAATGAGTTGAAAAGAGATAAAACTGTACAACAAGCTTTAAATCAGCAGAATAAAGAACTTTTTTTATTTCATGACCGTACAATTTTCCCTTTACGTTCCATTCGTAATCAGTCGCAACAACCGTATCAAGTTTTCAGTGCATTCAAAAAAGCCTGTTATTCGAAACTGGATATAAGTGGTTTGCCTCAGTGCTATCCAATTCCTGAGAAACAAAATGCCTATCCAGAGTCTTTTTCAACTATAAAAAGCTTAGATTTAGAAGAAATTGAAGTATTATTTGACTCATCAATTTCTAAAGAGCAACAAGACTTATGGCCGACCGGAGAAGATTTTGCTCTGGAACAGCTCGATTTATTTATTGAAGATCATTTATCTCATTATAAATTAGAACGTGACTTTCCAAATGTAAAAGGCACTAGCCAACTTTCTCCTTATTTAAATCTTGGAATTTTATCTATTCGCCAATGTTTACAGGCTCTCTTTCGTGCTGAACATGGCAACTTTCATCTGACAAACGAAGGCCAGCAAACATGGTTAGATGAATTGCTTTGGCGCGAATTTTATCAACATATTTTATTTGATTTTCCACATGTCTCTAAACACTTTCCTTTTAAGCAAAATACTCAAAATATTAAGTGGGAAAATAATCAAGAGCATTTGGTGGCGTGGCAAATTGGTCAAACAGGTATACCGATTATTGATGCAGGCATGCGCCAGCTACAAAAAACAGGATGGATGCATAATCGAGTCCGCATGATTACCGCTATGTTTTTGTGTAAAAACCTACTCATCGATTGGCGAATAGGTGAAAAATGGTTTATGCAGCACTTAGTCGATGGCGATTTAACAGCCAATAATGGTGGCTGGCAATGGTGTGCATCGACTGGAACTGATGCTGTACCTTACTTTAGAATTTTTAACCCTATTGCTCAATCTAAGAAATTTGATCCAAACGGAGACTATATTCGTCAATGGGTGGAGGAATTAGCTCATCTAGACAATAAAATGATTCATGAACCCTACTCAACTAAAACTAATCTTCAATTAAATTATCCGAAACCAATTGTTGATTTAAAGGAAACCCGAATAAAGGCAATTGAAACATTTAAGAATATGTAGAAACCAATTCAGTTTTTATGTTTACTTTTAATTAAAAAAAACGAGAAATTTGACTATAGTGTGACTTTACTCTAAAAATAATACTAAAGGGATTTATAAAAGGACAAACACAACAATAAATTCAAAAAGCATCACAATCACAGTTCATTATAAAAGTATAAAAATTAACATTACAAAAAAGGTAGCCAGAGCTCGCATGCAACAAAAGAACCCAGGAAGAACACTCGTCTTATGGATTATCGCAGCTCACCTCTTTATGGGAATGGTGGCATATGAGTGGTTGCCTGTAAGCTTTAGAGGAAGCTGGATTTTTATTCTTATTCTTTTAATTTCTGGTGCTTTTTTAGAAGTCGGTGCATCTTTAATTGTTGGTTTAATCGCTTTCGTAGGCGTGGCAGTATATTTCCTACTCGACCTAGGAGCACAAACACATATTGAACGGCAGCTCCTTTTACTTTTTATTATTCCCCTTATTCCTCTTTTTCTTAGTGCTGTACGCCACAATATTGAAATTAATGTTCAAAAATATCGGGATATACAAAGTTATGATCGAAATTATCGCCGTGATATTTTCCCGCTTAGCGCCCTCAAATATTTCCAACGTAGTTTCTTTAAACTTCTTGATCATCACCACATACAAGACTATGAAGTCTTTGAAATTAGAATTCTCAACCGAATCTTAATTAAAGAAATGTTAGGCGATGATGTATGGAAAACCACTCAAAATGAAATGATTAAAATTTTGAGTCAACATCATCCACAAGAAATTGTTTTCCAGTTTGCTGATGATGATCTAGAAACGATATACAGTATTGTTATTCGTAAACAAAAAACGATTGAAGAACCAGATTTTATAAAAAAGCTAAAAGAAATTATGACGTTGCGGCTTGAAGTGGAATATCAAATTATTCAAATTCCGCCTGAAGAGGAGATTACTTAATGTCTAATCTTCTTAATATTTGTGGAATTATTATCGCCTCTAGTCAATATCCAGATGGCACTTTACAGCAGTTTTATCGTCAATATTATCACTGTGAAATTAAAGCTGAACAAACAAAAACCGAAATTCAGAATATTAATGACCTTTCTATGTTTTTCCCATCACAGGATACTTGGTGGCCTATTTTTACAGTTGACCAAATCAGCTCGGATAGTTTTCAAGGACTTATTCATAAAGGGATAAAGCCAGGCATCATATTACCAGATGAGGTTTTTAGCTTTTCTCACTATTTCTTATTAAAAGAAGCAGTGAGCCAAGGTGCTATTCCCATTGCAATTTTTAAATCGGAACAACCCCAATATTTTGCGGCCAAAGCTACATTTTCGACTGCAATTGGTTTACGGCCTATGGCTGCTTTTGTTTCAGCAGGTTGGGATGAAAATTTAATTTCACAAACCCCTGGCAGCTATATTGTTCAGTTTAATTCACAAGAACTCCCTCTGCCTTCTAGAGAAATTAGACAAAAGCAGCATTTATTCTATTCAGCTAAAAGTCTTGATGGTCATGTTTCGGGTTATGAAATTATTATTAACCCTCCTGCCGATCTACCGACCACAAATATTCGATATCCTCAACTCGGCATTTCATGGAAATTTAATAATATTAAATACATAAGCACTCCTGAACATATAAATACTAGTTTCCTTGGGTATATTTTTATTGGTTTAAGCACAGTCGTCGTTCCACTCGATCTTATTTTAACCACTACCTATCCAGACCTTCTCGGCACCTTCGGCAGCTATATTTCATGGATCTCCTTGGTGATCGGGGTGATTTTATTGTTATTGCTGATCTCGTCTATTATTAGGAGGGTTAAATCAAATGGCTCCCATTGATATTCTCTTCCTATTCGGTTTTTTAGGAATCTGGATTCCTCAAGCATTTTGGGCATGGTTAAGTTATCAGGCTTGGAAATACTCAAAAACAGCAGAAAAAGAGTTGCAGAATTTACCTGTGCCAGATAGATGGCCCGTTTTGAGTGTTCTGATTCCTGCCTATAATGAAGGTGTAGTAATTGAAGATACTTTACATGCAATCGCCCAACAGGATTATCCAGCCGAAGCATATGAAGTTTTGCTCATTAATGACGGCTCTAAAGATAACACCCTAGAAATTGCCGAAAATCTAGCGCAGATTTATCCTTGCATAAAAATTGTCAACGTTCCGAAAGGAATGGGAGGCAAAGGTAAATCTAGAACACTTAATAATGGCCTACCCCATGCCAAAGGTGAACTCATTGTTGTCTATGATGCGGACAGTACACCCGAACCCAATTGCGTACGGTTATTAGCTCAGACCCTCATTGCCGATAAAAAATTAGTGGCTGTAAATGGCAAAGTAAGAACCCGTAATTGGCAAGATAGTATTTTGACTCGCTTTATTGCCATTGAGTTCATCTTTTTTCAATGGATTTTTCAAGGCGGACGTTGGCAACGTTTCCAACTATCAACGCTCATGGGTACTAACTATGTTATTTGGCGTGATGCGTTAGAAACCTTGGGCGGTTTTGATGAGAAGTCATTGGTTGATGACACTGAAATGAGCTTCCGGATTTTTATCGGCCAGAAACGAATTAAATGGGTACCCTATGCAATTGGCTGGCAACAAGATCCACCCTCTTTAAGCGTATTTGTTAAACAACGCTCACGTTGGACTCAAGGTAATTTTTATGTGACCCGTAAATATCTACCTGTAGCGTTAAGAACACCTTTTCCCATCGGAATTGAAATTCTGAATAACATTATGTGCTACGTACTTTTCGTACCCGCGTTATTCTGGAGCCATATCACCTTAACTTTGGGCTTACTTGGTATCGCAGGTATTTCAGTTCCGGGGCCATTTACCACTTTGTGGGGTCTTTCATTTTGCTTATATGTAGCACAAATGTGGTTTACCCTTTCTTTAGAAAAAGTTAAAGCAGAACTCTATTTTTACTCTGTTTTGTCTTATGTAAGTTACTCACAAATTTTTCTATTTATTGTATTTAAAGCCGCATATGACATGCTTAAAAATAAAATACAGGGTAACTCCCTTCAATGGTACAAAACGGAACGTAGCAAGGAGAAAAACAAATGAAAAAGACTTTTGACCTTTACCAAACGGTACAAGTGCTCCTTGCCAGCACCAGTCTAATGTTAGCCATGTCTGCTCATGCATATACTTGGGAACTAGACGATATTAGTACCTCCACCAAATATACGGTCGAGCCTCATTTCTTCTATATTGGGAAAGGTGCAGAATGGGAAAATATTCAATTTTCAAGTAACTACTCTACTGAAAATGATACAACTTTATTGGTTAAATATGATGACAAACTCATCTATAACACTACCTTAAATGGTGATGGCCAATTAAAGTTTGATATTCCTAAAAGTCAAAGCGGTTTTCATCGATTAGATTTTATTATTCAACAATATGCTAAACCATCAACACTTAACAGAACAAAGGAATCTTTCTGTTCTGAAGATATTGATCACTTAACCTACTTCAATAATTCCCAAATCGACTTTGTACCCATTCGAAAGGACTATCAGCTAAAATACTTACCAGATGCTTTATTTAATCCGCAAGCTAGACGACCTACCTCTTTTGTTGGAATTTTAAAATATAACCGTAAAGAAATTATAGAAGCCTCCATGCTCGCTAGATTAGCTAGCTCATGGGGTTCTGTAACTCCAATTGAGTGGGTTGACTCTGGGCAAACCAACTTAAATCCTGAAACGAATTTTATTATTGAAGTTATTCATTCATCCACTCCACTTAAAGGTGGAGCTTTAGTACAGATTGCAAAACCAAATGAAGGAGTAGCAACCCTATCAATTACCTATCACAGTCAACAAGAACTCACTGCTGCCATAAATGGACTAATTAACCCATTGTATGTCCAACAATTAAATACTAGCAGTGCAATTTTCCCCACTACTATTTCAAACCCAACATGGGCCCAATTTAAAAAAATTGAAACACTTTCAGACTTAGGAATTGAAGATTTTAGATTAAACCATGCTGAAAAGAATCTATTTCTTGACTTCCCTGCGGTGTGGCAACCAACAGATATCTTACAAGGGCAAATTGCTCTTCGTATTCAAAGTGGGCTATTACAAGGTTCAAATATTACGGCATGGATTGATGGTGGACTAGCAGGAAGCATGAAAACGGCTGATCTTGCTTCAGATCCAGTAAATAGGCAATTTAATATTTTTGCTAAAAATATTTCAAATACAACAAATTTCAGCTTAAAACTTGAAAACTCAGTAATTGCCAACTCTCAGTGTCTACCCAATGCCCATGGTTCACTCTGGATTGATACAGCTAAATCTACTGTAAAACTTCCCCATAAACTCAAAAATGGAGTAGCGGCAATTTCCATGACTTTAGCAACGACCCCGACGATTGCAATTGATGATCAATCTGGGGCATTAAATATTGCTATTGTTCTAGGTCAAGTTGCAAAAAAGATGCTTTTAACACAAGCACCCATGCCTCTAAATCTAGTCCGTTATACCCCGAGCACGCCACAGTCAATAAATGTCCGGGTGAATAAAGACATCTACCAGCAACAAGTCTTAATGCATCAAGATATTATTTATTCACCTGCTGCTGTTAATGGTTTTATTGTGAGTTATGACAACAACCGTTTCGATGTTATTACCGATTCAGAAGGTGGCGCACAAACCTTTATGCATTTATGGGGGAAAATACAGCATAAAATTCCAAATAATGTCACCAAAATGTTGGTTTCAGAAAATGGAAATATTTATGTTCTACAAAAGCTCATTGTCGGAAATCAAAAAGCACCTTTAGTCCAACAATCATCTTTCTTCTTATTAGTTGTGATTATCTCTGCAATTATGATAATAATTATCTTCTTGTGGTACTGGTTAAGACGAAATAATGAGAAAACAGATACCAATTAAAATAGCTGCTTTTATTATTTTAATTATATGTAGTTTTATAGCTTATGCGGGGTTGTTCAAGCATCAAGGACAAGCCCCTCACATTGAAGGAATTTTCTGGCAGCCCGACAATAACACGACCCCACCAGAGGGAAACTGGCACTACTTGGGCGTTAATACATTTGTTCCCCAATGGTCTGTTGTTGAGTCTAAATCATGGTGGAAAGAGTCGAACTTTCCTCAATGGGAAAAAGCAATTAGTTTAGAGAAAATTAGACAAGAGCCATGGGCTAAAAATCTAATATTGGGCTTAGCCGGCGAATATAATGAACCCAAAGCTCGCGCAAATGTAACTGAGTTAGGTGAAAAATCTGCCGAAATTATAAAAGAGCAAAAAACGGCGCCTAAAGGTTATTATTTTCCAGTGGAAGCAGACCCAACGTGGTTAAGAGTAAGTGCTTTAGGTCAGGTTTTAAATAAACTTCCAGTACCAGTTTGGGTGAGTATTTATAGTGGTGAACGCGAACCTGAACATTATGATTTATGGGTTAAAAGCTGGCTACCAGAACATAACGGTGTTTTCTTCCAAGACGGAGTTGGCGTAGGTGTACGATCTCCTCAGCAAGCCAAACATATTTTAGACCAACTTGAACAAAAGCTTGGAAAAGATAAAGTAATTATAGTACTAGAAGCCTTTAGAGTTAAAAAGAATGGACAATTTAGAGCCGCATATCCTTGGGAAATTATTTCTCAACTAAAAGCATATGAAGGAAAAACTGTCTATATTTTTGATGGTCCTCACTATATGAATCGTTGGTCCGTCAATATTGTTAGCTTGTGGTATCGCCTCACTTATGGCGATACCAACAACACTTCCATAAGTGAGAATAAATCTTTAACTCATCATTATGCTAATTCATAAGATTGCGCAATTTGGTCAAGAATACGCTGAGCAGCTTGTCCGTCACCAAATGGATTTTCTACATGGGCCATTTTTTCATAATGCTGTTGGTTATTAATTAGCTTTTCAGCTTCTTCAATAATTTTTTGTTGGTTTGTACCGACTAAAACACCTGCCCCCACTTCAACAACTTCAGGTCGTTCTGTGGTGTCTCGCAGGATCAAAACTGGCTTATTAAATGATGGACTCTCTTCTTGCAGGCCACCCGAATCTGTCAAAATAAAAGTAGATCGGTCTATGACTGCCAATAGACTTGGGTAGTCTAATGGTTTAACAAGATGAATTTGGGAATGATCTTTAAACTTATTATGGACAACATCATGTACGGCAGGGTTTAAATGGACTGGCCAAATAAAATGTAAATTAGGATGTCCATTCGCTAAATGCTCAACTGCATTACAAATATTTTGAATTCCATCTCCAAAATTTTCACGGCGATGGGCCGTAATAAGCACAACTTTATCATCTTGCTTTAATTGAATTCCATAAGGTTCTAGCTGATTTTTCAAACCTGATTTTTCAGAAATTAATTTACGTCCTAAATACACAGCATCAACAACGGTATTGCCTGTAACAGTAATAAGCTCTGGTGAAATTTGTTCATTGAGTAGATTTCTTTTTGATTGTTCAGTCGGAGCAAAATGCCATTTAGTAATACGAGAAACCAACTGACGATTTCCTTCTTCTGGAAAAGGATGATCTAAATCATAAGAACGCAAACCTGCTTCGACATGCGCAACAGGAACTTTCATTGAAAACGCCACTAAACCTGCCGCTAAAACAGTCGTTGTATCACCCTGAATAACGATAGCATCTCTTTTTTGACCATCGGTATATACTTGTTCGATTTGACTTAAACCATGTATTAATAATTGATTTAGACTTTGTCCAGCATTCATGATTTTAAGGCGGTGGTCAATTTCAACCCCAAAGAAATCTATCGCATCCCTTACTAATTCATCATGTTGTCCAGTAAAAATGACTTCAACTTGAAAACGTGAATCCTGTTTTGCCAATAAAATAACAGGAGCAAGTTTGATTAATTCAGGACGGGTTCCAAATACAATAGATATAAAAATTTTCTTCATTTTAGAAATCCTTATAAAATACGAGTTCTATTCGCGTATTGTTGTAATGATCTTTCGTATCTATTGGCACATCTTTAAAGTAATTGCCGTAGAGTCGTTCAACGCGTAATTTTATAGGTTGATAATTAAAAGGCTGCCACGAAATGCCGGGGCCATATTCAAATAAATTATTATAATATTCATCCTTACTATCGGCTAAACCATGCAATTTCACATAAGCCTGCACAGTTCCATTCTCACCTTTATAGACATTTAAGCCTGTACGTAAGCGCAAATCCCCAATAACGTTATAATCTTCTCTAGAATAAGTCGCTGCATTGCCATATAAATCAGTGAAGTAATCATTAAAGCAAAGTAAATGATTACAATTATTTTGAGAATACCACTCTTGGTAACCCGTAACGCCACCCACTACACTTTCACGAAATTTATCTCTATTTCGATCAATCAAATCATAGCTTCCACCAACTTCTAGATATGCACGCACAGGGATTGAAGTCCAAGGTTGATAATTAGCCCCTATCCCTAAAGTTACCGCGTTTTCATCAATAATTTCTGGTCGTACACCGCCTTGAGATTGAGTGTCACGGTTTAGGTTTAAAAAGCCATATACTTGTGCTCGGCCATTATCAAAGTTCTTACCATAACGGACTTTGAGTGGAAAAATTACATCGTCGTAACGTGACTCATATGAAGGTGCAAAATAAACATCACGGAAATAAGTTTTGACCTCTCCACCACTTAAATTTTTAACTGCCTGATTGGCTTTATCAGCAATTGCAGGATCTGAAGATGACGTTAACTCTTTAAATAAAACTAATGCTTCGCGATTCTTTTTTTGCTGATTAAGCAAATAAGCTTCTTGTAGTTTTAAGGTATCATCTTGAGGAGCCAAATTTCTTGCTTGTTTTAAGCTTTGTAAAGCCTCTTCTCTCTTTTCAAGCCGAATTTGTAAATAAGTTAGGCTTTTCCAGACTTTAATATCTGTTGGTGTCAGCTTGCTTAGCTCGATTAATATTTTCTCAGCTTCTGCTGGTTGAGATTGTTCGATCTTATAAAATCTATCCCATTTATCATAAATGATATTGCCAGGCTTATATTCAGCATTTAGTTGATCTTGTGCAAAAGCCGAGCTAATGCTTAGTACGCCTACACTAGAAATCACTGCTCCCATAATTAATATTGAATGCGTTATAGAATTTATTGTTTTGCTATTTTTCATTTTCACCTCTACAGTAAATTAGAATTATTAGGGAAGGCAAATTCTTGAAATCACCAATAATATTATAATTAGAAAGAATAATTTACATCGTTAAGTTAGGTTAAGGGTATTTAAAATGAATTATTTAGTCTCCCTCTTTTGTTATTGATCTATTCTGTCTTATCCCTAAATTCCCTATAATAATGACATATTTTTTAATCAATAAATTGTAAAATTTCATAGCATATATAAAGAATTTATAAGGAAAAATTATGGCTTTTCCACATCATGTAGAACATCATGCTATTCACCGTTCAGGCTGGTTAAGGGCTTCCGTATTAGGGGCCAATGATGGAATTATTTCTGTGACTAGCTTAATTATGGGAATGGCTGCAAGTGGAGCTGCTTCTCATACTCTGTTAATTACATGTATTGCTGGTTTAATTTCTGGTGCAACATCAATGGCTGCCGGAGAATATATTTCCGTTAAATCTCAAGAAGATATTGAGAAATCAGATTTAGCAATTGAAGAAAAAGAATTAAAAAAATATCCTCAGAAAGAATTAGATGAGTTAACTCAAATTTATATCGCTAGAGGGCTTTCTAGTGAATTAGCAAAAGAGGTTGCGATACAGCTCACAACACATGATGCTTTAGGTGCGCATGCCCGTGATGAAATTGGTATTCATGAAAATACAGCTGCAAATCCAATTCAAGCCGCTCTTTCATCCGCTGCATCATTTACTTTTGGCGCTTTTTTTCCAATGCTCGCCATCTTATTCACTCCTGAACATTTAATTATGCAAAGTGTTCTCGTTACAGGAATTGTTGCTTTAGCTATCTTAGGTGCACTTGCAAGTTATTTTGCAGGCACATCTAAACTTAAAGGCAGTTTACGTATTACATTGTGGGGGATTCTGGCAATGGCTTTTTCAAGTTGGATTGGCTCATTGTTTAATGTTACTCCTTTATAAAACATATTTTTTAAAGATGACTTCCCCAAATATTTAAAAACTAAATAGCCAATATTATTTGCTCTTGATTCAGATTCCACGTTATGGTGAACATAAAGAAATGAGGTGAATAAAATGACCCTGTTACAACAACTTGAAATTAAACATCCAATTTTTCTTGCCCCCATGGCAGGTGTGTCTACTCCCGAACTTGCCGCGGAAGTTTCTAATCAAGGTGGACTAGGGTCACTAGGCCTAGGAGCAAATACGGCTCAAAGTGCCCGTGAGCAGATTTTAAAAACCCAAACACTTACAGAAAGTTCTTTTCAGGTTAATTTTTTCTGCCATCAACCTGAGCAACTTAATCCTCAAATTTCAGCACAATGGATTGAATATTTACGCCCACAATTTGAGAAGTTTGGTGAGCAACCTCCTCAAAATTTGGACTGCATTTATCCCAGTTTTCTTGATAATGATGACTTTTTAAAGGTTGTATTAGAAACCAAACCTAAAGCTGTCAGTTTCCATTTTGGTATTCCCCATCCACATCAAATTCAGGCATTAAAAGAAGCCGGAATTATAACCATGGTTTCTGCTACCAATTTAGTTGAAGCACAAGCCATTGAAGCTGCTGGTATTGATATTATTATTGCTCAAGGTATTGAAGCTGGTGGTCATCGAGGAATCTTTAATAAGACTTTTGATGCAGCGATTAAAACAAGCGATTTAGTACACCTTATTGTGAAACATTGCACACGACCTGTGGTGGCTGCTGGTGGGATTATGAATGGAGCACAAGCGCGACATATGTTGAGCTTAGGAGCTACGGCTGTTCAACTCGGGACCGCTTTTGTTCAGTGTCGATCATCCAATGCATCTACTGAATATCGTAAAGCTTTATTTAATGAACCAGTAACACAAATCAGTGCGAGTCTTTCTGGTCGTCCAGCCCGTGGTCTATTGAACCATTGGCACACACAAATTGATTTACCGAATCGACCGCCTCAACCTGCATATCCATATACTTATGATTTAGCTAAACAATTAAATACGATTGCAAGTAAGCATAAAGATTATGGCTTTGGTGCTTTTTGGGCAGGTAGCAATGTCTCACAAATACGAGAATTAAATGCTGCCGATTTAGTTAATCAGTTAGTCGTAGAAATGTTAGAAGATGAATAAATCTTAAAAAGCCAGTCATCATACTGGCTTTTTAATTTAATGGGTCTGCAATAAATTGACTTGCTCAACTTGTACATCACTCATCAAATTTCCTTCAGCCAATAACTGATTAAAATATTTTTCGACCACTAATGCTTGCTCAGCTGTACTTTCAACTTTATACATATTTTGGCGGAACTCATTACTTGAACGTAATCCTTTTGTGTACCAAGCAATGTGTTTTCGGGCAATACGGCATCCAGAATATTCACCATAAAATTGATAAAGTTCTGATAAATGTCCAAGTAGCACCTGCTTCACTTCTTCAATATTAGGTGCGGCTAAGTGCTCTCCAGTTTTTAAATAATGAGCAATTTCACGAAAAATCCATGGACGGCCTTGTGCGGCACGACCAATCATAATCGCATCAGCTCCTGTATAGTCGAGCACATATTTTGCTTTTTCAGGGCTATCAATATCACCGTTCGCAATAAGTGGAATATTGATTAATTCTTTGACATGTTTTATCAAGTCATAGCGCGCTGTATTTAAATACATGTCTTCACGGGTACGGCCATGTAAAGCTAACGCTGCAATACCAGCCTCTTCTGCCCTTTTCGCTACCCTTAAAATATTTTCTTGACCATTTAAAAATCCCAATCGGGTTTTCAATGTAACAGGAACATCAACAGCAGCGACCACCGTATCAAGAATTCTTGCCACCAAGTCTTCATCTTGTAATAAAGCTGAACCTGCGAGTTTATTACATACTTTTTTAGCAGGACATCCCATATTGATATCAACAATTTGAGCGCCATTCGCCACTTGATGACGTGCAGCCTCAGCTAACTGCTCAGGATCAGAACCGGCAATTTGTGCAGAGATTGGAGCAAGTTCCCCATCAAAATTTGCACGGTAGAGGCTTTTCTTGCTCATCTGCAAAGTCTTATCGGCAGTCATCATTTCACTGACTGCATGGCCTGCACCAAAATACTTACAGAGCGTTCTAAATGGGCGGTCAGTGACCCCAGCCATAGGAGCTACGATTAAATTATTTGACAGTTGATAGGGACCAATATACATATATATTCATACAATTGATGATCAACATAGTATACTTCAATCCGCTTGATCGGCTCATCTTTTTATGCAGGTGCTTTCCTCGCCATGAACAAACCGTTGTCTTCCCGTTTTTTATTAAAATCATTCGGTATGGTCACCGTGTGCATGAGTTTAGCTGCTTGTGGTGATAAAGCTTGGTGGTCAAATAGTGATGAGCCTGAACTAGAAAGCCAACAGATTAAACGTCTGATCCCATCACGTGTGCATGACCGTGAGTCTTGGGCAAAAGATATTGATGATATTATGCAAGAGCTAGATATAGCTAAAACTAAAACAAATACATGCAGTATTATTGCTGTGGTCGATCAGGAATCAAATTTTGTAGCTGACCCATCAGTTCCAGGACTAGGCACGAAAGCAGTTCAAGAAGTAAATACGCGCTTACAAGAAAAATTTGAAGCAAAACTGGGCCAAAAAATTGGTGGGACAGTTGCTGGTTACTTCGAAGAAGTTCTTAAAACACAACCTTCACCAGATGATAATTATATGAGTCGGATGCGTAAAGTTAAAACTGAACGTGAACTAGACTTACTCTATAGAGAAATTTTCGATTTCATGGCGAAGCATTATCATGTCAGTGCTTTAACAGGTGCAGCCAAACTGGTCGGACAAGATATTGGTGAAAAAATGAACCCAATTACCACTTTGGGTTCTATGCAAGTACACATTAACTACGCCAAAGCCAACAAACGCTCCAGCATGAATATCGCTGAGCTTCGTAATGACTTATATACAGAATACGGCGGTTTATATTACGGCATCCACCGTTTAATGGTTTATCCAGCAAATTATGATAAAGCTATTTATCGATTTGCAGACTATAACTCAGGTATGTATTCAAGCCGTAATGCTGCTTTCCAAAGTATGCTCAATGATCTGACCGACTCAGAAGTAAGTTTAGATGGTGATCTACTTCTTTACACAAAAGATGGTGATCCACGTCCGACTCAAAGCCAATCAGAAAAAGAACTCATTACTGTATTTGCAAAAAATAATATTTTAGTTACACCAAGACAAATTCGTGATGATCTTAAATTAGAAAAAGAGAAAAAGTTTGAAAGTACACAAACCTATATTGCTCTGACTAAACTTTATAAAGCAAAGACAGATAAAGAACCTATCTATGCGGTTATGCCGCAAGTTGTTATTTCTGGACCAAAATTAAGTCGTGATTATAATACCAACTGGTTTGCAACCCGAGTAAACGGACGATATGAAACATGTATGCAACGAGCGAAACGAATAAGACTATAAAAAGTCTCGCCCTGTTCGATTTTGATGGAACCTTGTGTAGCAAAGACAGTTTTACAGGGTTTATCTTTTATGCTTTGTCTAAGCGCCACATTGTTAAACAAAGCTTAAAAATCCTGCCATGGATTCAAGCCTACTATCTTAACTTTTATCCAGCCCATGCCATGCGCGCCAAGTTATTTCGCAGCATGTTCAAAGATACCTCTGCAATTGAATTGCAAAGATTAGGTGAAGAATATGCACAAGAGTTAGTCTCTGCACTTTCACCTGAACTTTTCGCACAGTTACAACACCACCAGTTACGTGGTGATCAGGTGGTACTGGTTTCTGCTTCAATTGATGTCTACCTTGCTCCACTTTGCAAGTTACTTGATATCGAATTAATTTGTACCGAAACACAAATTAAAAACGGCATGGTGACGGGTTACTACTCCACCCCAGATTGTAGTAGCGAACAAAAGAAGTTGCGTATTCATCAACAATATAAGCTACAGCATTACCATCAAATTTATGCTTATGGTAATAGCTCAGAAGACCTAGATATGTTGAGTCTCGCCACACATCCGTACATGGTGGGTGAAGATCGCGTTCTACCTCGTTTAACACCAGAAAAAAAGCTCGCATAAAGCGAGCTTTTACCATTTTTTGAATCCCATAGAATCCTATATATTCTAGTCGTCAAAATTAGCCCATACATCATAAATCATATATTTATTATCAAATTCAAATAATAAACATACCAGCAACCTATACTTATCAATTTTTAGAGCCTCATCAATAGCTTCTTCAACTGAATCAAAAATCTGAGCTAAGTCGGGAATTTTCACATAAACTCGATTAATAGCTACATCGTTTTCATCAATTTTGCCAACAAACTCATCTTGATCGTAAAGGTGAATTACATACCCCAAAAATTCAGCATTATCCTGAAGCTGTAGACGAATTCTAGCCTCTTGAATAGTAATACGTTCACCGTCGAGTTTTTGTTGCTTTGCTTGCGCTATACGAGACTCTAAAGAACCCCTTTGTTTTGCTTGCCCCATAATCCCCTCACTATCTCCTATTTAACTCGTTATTTTTCATGCTTTTTATTGATTTTTAAGTATACTTCAAACAATTACAAAATATGAATTAGATTATTAACAGAAAGGGGATTTTTTATGACCAATATTTTAGGTAGTCAATGGTATAAGTTTGACTTTCACACACATACACCCGCTTCACTCGATTACCGAGAGCCTAGTGATATTTCACCTCAAGATTGGCTTAAAGCCCTCATGGAAAAAGAAATCGACTGTGTTGCTATTACAGATCACAATAGTGGGCAATATGTTGATACTTTAAAAAGCGTTTACTCACAATGTGTAAATGAAGATTGGTTCAGACCTCTCACAATGTTCCCTGGTTTTGAATTAACTGTATCATTAGGAGCAAGTAGAATTCACTTGTTAGCTATTTTTGATCCAAGCGTTTCCAGTAATGATTTAACAAGAATTCTAGGAAGCTGTAGATTAAATGTAGATGGTCAAATGGGTGACCCAGAAAACTGCTATTCAACTCTTTCTATTTCAGATGTAGTTCACCAAATCAAATTATCAAATGGCATTGTAATGCCTGCTCATATTGAAGGTCCCAAAGGACTTTTACACAATGTAACTACAACTACCCCTGATTTAAAGACCAATTTAAAATTGTTTGATGGTGCGCAATTTATTGACCATCTGCTCTTACATAATTCCTCCATACATCAAGATCTAAAAAATGACTGTGATCATTTAGCAATAGTTAAAGGCTCTGATGCTCATACCCTAGCTCAATTAGGTGCAAGTTATAGTTGGGTTAAGATGGGTGCACCTGATATTGAGGGCCTTAAATACGCCTTAAGAGACAAGAACTATTGCATTCTTAACCAAATTGAAAACCCTAATCAACTTCCACAAGCTTACATAAAAAAACTAACAATAAAGAAAATGAAGCATTGTGGCAGAATAGAAAATAGCACTCCTGTATTCCAGCTTCATCCATTATTTAATGCAATTATTGGGGGACGTGGTACTGGAAAATCAACATTTATTGAATCATTAAGATTATCATTGGGTAAATCTCAAGATACTCACGAATTAGATAAAATACATAGTGAGATTCAAAATTTTATAAATGATGTCACTGATAACAATACTGAAATAGAAATTTCAGTAAAAAACCATGCTACTGAATATTGTACAAAATGGTCTAAGTCCACTCCATTACAATTCTATAAATATGACGAAGGAGCTTTAGTTCCAGATGAAGGTAATATTAAAGATCGCTTCCCTGTTCATTTATATAGCCAAAAACAAATTAATGCATTAGCTTCACATCCCAACATTTTGCTAGAAATAATCGATCGGTCACCAAATGTTAATGCCAATGCATATATAGACTTGATAGAGACTCAAACTAATCGGATTATGAGTCTTTTAGCAGAAGAAAGAGCTTTAAATCATTCAACATCTATGGAAGGGACACTTAGATCTGAATTGAGTGCTCTAAATACTAATATTTTAAGTTTTCAATCTGGCGGTCATAATCACATTCTCTCAGAACATGAAATATGCATGAATGTCCAAAGAGCTTTAACATCAAGCATGAATGTTAGTGAATTAAATGAAAAATTAAATCAAGTTTCTAGCACTCAACTACCTACACTTTTCTTACATAATATTAGTGGATTACAAGATCAATTAAAAACAGAATTGGTACAAATTAATGCTACATTTTCCGGTGAGCTATCAAGTATTCTTCAAGAATTAGGAAATTTAAAAACAAGATTACATACAGCCATTTCACAAGCTAACATTGCTTATGAAAATTCGAGCTGGTCTACGTTTAAAAATACAAATGAACAAGCCTATCAAGCGATGTTAGAAGATTACACAACTAGAGGAATACCTTTTGATAGTGAACAATATGAAGCCTGGAATAAGCGCAAGCAAGAAATCCTACACAATTTAGAGACAGTAGAATCTCAGAAATTAAGACTTATAGATAACCTACAAGAAAGACAAACATGTATTAATGAAATTATCAGACTGCGAGGAGTAATTCAGCAAAAAAGACAAGAATTTATTGATTCTATTTTAAATAATAACAACTATGTAAAAATGACTATTTTACCTTATGGCGAAACTGAAAATATCGAGCCTATGTTCAGAGATATTATAGGAACTTTTAATTTCATTAATACAATTTATAATAAAGAAGATAAAGAGCGCTCTCTTCTTAATGAATTGATAAATTGTCAAAACAATAGAAAGCTTACTGCTAAGACCAATCTTGTTAACAATATTAATAATTTAATAAATGGAAATACCCTACCTCAATTTAATATTGATAATAGATTTATTACTCATCTCCAATCACGCTATCAAAGTCAACCTGAATTCTATGGCAGGCTATTAACTTGGTTCCCAGAAGATTTACTTGAAGTTAAATATTCAAGAAAAGGTGATGGTAGAGAATTCGTAAATATTTCTAAAGGCTCTGCTGGTCAAAAAGCTGCTGCTATTTTGGCATTCTTGCTTAGTCATGGAAATGAACCAATAATTATCGACCAACCAGAAGATGACTTAGATAACGAGCTTATTTATGATC
Source organism: Acinetobacter sp. IK31 (assembly GCF_035615195.1). NCBI lineage: Bacteria > Pseudomonadati > Pseudomonadota > Gammaproteobacteria > Moraxellales > Moraxellaceae > Acinetobacter > Acinetobacter sp. IK31. The sequence continues at coordinate 281,370 of NZ_JANBOB010000030.1, forward strand.
TGATAGTAAATCAGATACATACTAACAAAAATAAGCGTCAAATTATTATTGTCACTCATAATCCTAATATTGTAGTAAATGGAGATGCTGACTTAGTGAATGTCATGCATTTCCATAAGGGGCAAGTTGAAATTAAGAACTTTGGAAGTTTGGTTCATGAAACAATCCGAAATGATGTATGTCAAATTATGGAAGGTGGTAAAGATGCTTTCAGAAAACGTTATGAGCGGATAGGTTTATAAACTTACTGTTAATAAATTAAAGCCCACGTTAACACGTGGGCTTTTAAACCAAAGTAGCTAGATAAGTAGTTAAATAATCAAACCATCTAATTTAAGAAAATATTTTCAATATCTTACATTATTAGTAAATTGCCATATGATCACGATGAATCATTTCAAGTGAACGAGCTTCACCAAGTACTTGATAAACCTTATCAGAAGCTAAGCCTTTAATAATTTCAGCAGATCGCGAACTAAAATTCACTCGCCCCACTGCAATACGTTTACCTTGTTTATCGACACATTCAACCACATCGCCACGATCAAAATGTCCTTCAACAGTTTTAACTCCAACAGGGAGTAAACTGCGATGTTTCAATTTAATCGCTTCAACAGCACCATCATCAATTACAAGACGGCCTGCTGTTTGTAAATGAGCAGCGAGCCATTGTTGATGAGCAGTCATACGGTCTTTATCTGTAGTAAACAACGTACCTAGCATCTCACCCGCCATAGCACGTGACAAGACATTATCACTTTCGCCACTCGCAATGAGCGTTGGACAACCCGACTTAGCAGCTAAACGTGCGGCACGAACCTTAGTCACCATACCACCTCTGCCGAGCACACCGCCACCGCCCGCCATTTCGAATAAAACATCGTCCATGGCACGAACAGTAGAGAGTAGTTTTGCATCAGGGTTATGACGTGGATCTGAGTCAAACATACCCTGCTGATCTGTTAAAATGATCAGCAATTCTGCATGAACCTGACCTGCAACCATCGCAGCTAGAGTATCGTTATCACCAAAGCGGATCTCATCGGTAGATACCGTATCATTTTCATTAATGACTGGAATTACATGCCAATCAATCAAGTTTTGCAAAGCATCACATGAGTTTAAATAACGACGGCGGTCCGCCAGATCATCATGTGTCAGTAAAACCTGAGCAGTACGAATGCCATGTTCTTCAAGCACACTAGACCAAGTATGAATTAAACCCATCTGCCCAATTGCAGCACAGGCTTGTAGACTGGGTAAATCAGTGGGTCGACTCGCAAACTTCATACGAACCATACCTTCAGCCACGGCTCCAGAAGACACTAAAATAATTTCGTGTCCGGCATTGTGTAGATCTGCAATTTGTTTCGCCCAATGCGAAATAGCATCCAAATCTAAACCTTGCCCATTGGCTGTGAGTAAAGATGATCCGATTTTAACAACGATTCGTTTACACTCACTGAGCTGACGTTGCCCATCGACCACTTCTATCATGTTTTCCTCGGTTTTCTAGTCACGAACGTATATGACTTCTACATCATTGTCGTCTTCATCATCGTCAAAATCATCATCATCGCCCAACATGCCTTCAAGACGTTGTGCTCGACGCATAGCGCGATATGCTTCTTTTGCCGCAATGGTTTGTTCACGTGTTTCAACTTCTAGTTGTTCACGGAAAGCTCTTACTTCTGCTGCATATTCAGGATCTTCAACTTCGCGTTCACGTTGTTGTTCAAGCTGATCCATGAGGTAATACACAACCTCTTTCGTTCCTTCACTTAATAAGCCTGATGTCTTAAAGACAGGTCCAGTCCACTCTAGTTCATCTAGAATATGCTGACACCACTCTTCACGACTTTCTTCAGCAATCTGATCAAGTTTGTTCAGTACTAAAACAATTGGTAGTTTAGCCAAAGTCGGTGAAAACTTAGCTAACTCGTTCATAATTGCTTTTGCATTATGCGCCGGATCTGAACCATCAATTGGTTGCACATCAATAATGTGTAAAAGGATACGCGTACGGGCCAAATGTTTAAGGAAACGAATTCCCAAACCAGCGCCTTCAGCAGCACCTTCAATCAACCCAGGAATATCGGCCATTACAAATGAACGATGACGGTCAGCATCTACTACACCTAGGTTTGGAACCATGGTTGTAAATGGATAATCTGCCACTTTTGGTTTTGCAGCACTTACAGCACGAATAAATGTTGATTTACCAGCATTTGGCATGCCCAACAAACCAACATCTGCCAATACTTTTAATTCAAGGCGAATTTCACGAAATTCACCTTTAATGCCAGTCGTACATTTACGCGGAGCACGGTTAGTTGATGATTTAAAGTGGGTATTCCCCAAACCACCGTCACCACCACCTGCAACCAGAATTCTTTGGCCGTCTTCAACCAAATCGCCAATAATATCGCCTGAATCTGTATCAACAATTGTTGTACCCACGGGTACTTTTAAAACCACATCTTCACCACCACGTCCGGTACAGTTAGCGCCTGCACCATTCTTTCCGCGCTCAGCACGGAACTTACGTGTGTAACGGTAATCGACTAGCGTACTCGTATCATCATCAGCTTGAATATAGATACTTCCACCACGTCCGCCATCACCACCATCTGGGCCACCAAATGGGACAAATTTTTCACGGCGAAAACTGGCTACGCCATTGCCACCGTCGCCAGCCTCTACGGTAATGACTGCTTCATCAACAAAGCGCATCTGCCAATCCTCTAAAAACTCTAAAACCGCCTATTCTGCCATATTTTCATAAAATTCTCGAATAGAAAATGGGACAAATCCCATTTATAACGATCTGTTTTTATCTTTAAGTCATCAAAAGCATTTTAGATTCACAAATATGGGCTTTATCCAAAATAAAATGCAGGATTCCTATTTAATTTTTAAGGATGAACATTGCGTAAAGGCAAGGTCATTTGCATATCAAGATTGGCTTTTGTTTTTGGAACCGAATTATACATAATGGCATTAAATGAAGAGATATTCCCCATTTCCATAGGATCATTCACCTCTAAACTTGGTTTAAACTGATGTTTAACCGATAAATTTACTGGCTCATCAAATTCAAAATAAACAGGACCATCAAAAACAATTTTAATCGGAATGGTATAACTACGTTTTAACTGAAAAGGCACATCTAACTTTATGGGAATATCAAGTTTGAGTGGAAATTTAGGTAAAAACTTATTTTGATAAATTAGATCTGTAGTTGTTTCAAGCGGCATAACCTGATCAATTTTTAGAGTTGTTGTGTAGTCAACACTGACTGTAACAGGTGTTTCTACAGCAAAACTTATATCTGCTAAATATCTCCCTTTTAGCGGTAGAGTCAGTTGGCGATTTATATCTAAGGTTGTATCAAGTTTACCAATAGACTGAACTTGCAATGTATTACCAACTTGAATCTTTGTTTCTAAAGAGTCAGGTAAACTAATATCGGCATTATGAGCCGAAACAACTAAGTTTGCTTGAATATTGAGGTATACCCAAAACATAACCGCGGCAAGTATCATCATTAAAATAAAACTGATGAGCATACTCTTGAGTGAACGAAACATTACCATCCACCCTATTGATCAGCTGTCGTCTGCGATGTTTCTGAACCTACTACCCGATTTAATCGCATACTGGACAGAGGAATTTTTAACTCACCATTTGCAATCTTCACAGGCAATGTGTTCTTTACATCAACCGAAGCATTTAATGCTGTTTTAACAGGGACACTCAAATTACCCTCAATTGGAATATTAGTATCCAATCTCGCTTTTAGAGGAATATGTAAATTTTCTTTTAATACTGTCCGCACTGGTGCATCAAATTTCAAATGGACCTTTTGCTCAAGAGGAACATTAATATCAATTGGAACATCTAGCTTTAATGGAATTGTTCCTTTTAATGGCAGTGTAATATCACGCCCCAAAACTCTAACCTGAACCTTCGTATCAATTGGTAAATTTTGCTCAACCTTTAATACTTCTTTAACAGGAATTGTTGTACTAATAGGGACCATATTATCGAAATAGACACGCGGAGTTAAAGTTTGCGTTAAAGGAATATTCAATTGCTCATCAATTGGAATACTGGCATTTACCCGCCCTTTCACATCAACGTTTAAAGCATCTTGTACTTTAACCTTAACTTGTAGAGGTTCTTGCAAGTCAATAGCAACTGCTTGATTCTTCAATGGAATATAAATATTAAAATGCTTAAACACCCATATTGCAATGAGTACACCACATAAATTGGCAATAATGATGAATATAAAAACGACCAACAAACGTTTAAACTGCGACAATTCCTATCCCTTACTATTTTCTTTTTTTCCTTAATTCATATTCTCATTTATTTACAAAAAATAGTCAGCATATATTTTGTACGGTTGTAAAAAAACCCAGTCTAAACTGGGTCTTTTTGTGAAAATCTTTTATAGATCGTTAAATGATCTTAAGCATTCAATTCTGCTGGGATTTTCTTGTAGCTTACGCCGCACATTTGTTCAGCAATACGTAATACCTGGCAGCTATAACCTACTTCGTTATCGTACCAAACATAAGCAGTTAAACGGTTACCAGAAGTAATCGTTGCTTGAGCGTCATATACACCAGCAGTACGAGAACCGATAAAGTCACTCGATACAACTTCAGTCGAGTTGGTATAACCAATTTGACCTTGAAGGCTAGAGTTAATTGAAATTTGACGAATGTATTCGTTCACTTCTTCACGATCAATTTCTTTATCAAGCGTTAAGTTCAAGATAGCAAGAGATACGTTTGGAGTAGGAACACGTACAGAGTTACCAGTTAACTTACCTTTTAATGCAGGTAATGCTTTAGCAACCGCTTTAGCTGCACCAGTTTCTGTAATTACCATGTTTAAAGTAGCAGCACGACCACGACGATCTGCTTTATGGTAGTTGTCGATCAAGTTCTGGTCATTTGTAAATGAGTGAACAGTTTCAACATGACCATTAAGAACTTTATATTTGTCATCCAATACTTTAAGAATTGGAGTAATTGCATTTGTTGTACAACTTGCAGCAGAGATGATTTTGTCTTCATCTAAGATGTCTGTGTTGTTTACGCCAAATACAACGTTTTTCATTTCGCCTTTACTTGGTGCAGTCAATACAACACGTGCAACGCCTGGGCATTTTAAGTGTTGGCTTAGACCTTCAGCATCACGCCATTTACCAGTATTGTCGATTAAAAGTGCGTTTGAAATACCGTATTCAGTATAGTCAACTTCACTTGGACTAGACGCATAAATCACTTTAATGAAGTTACCATTCGCAATGATTGCTTCATTTTCTTCATCAACAGCGATTGTACCAGCGAAAGTACCGTGAATAGAGTCACGACGAAGTAAAGAAGCACGTTTTGCTAAATCGCCATCAGAAGATTTACGCACAACAATTGCTTTAAGGCTTAAACCACGACCTAAACCTGACTGGCTAATGATTAAACGAGCCAAGATACGGCCAATACGACCAAAACCATAAAGAACGACATCTTTAGGTTGTTCAGAAGTTGCGCTACCTTTGATTGACTCAACTGCTTGAGCAACAAAAGCATCAACATCACCGCCTTTTTCTTTATATTCAACAGCAAGTTTACCGATATCAACTTCTGCAGAGCCAATATTTTCAAGCTTAGCTAAAGCTTCTAAAATTGGGAATGTATTTACAACAGAAAGCTCAACGTCTACAACACGTGTACGGCGGTGAGTTTTCAAAATTTGGATAACAGAACGGTTAATTAAAGAGCGACCGTAAACAGATACGACAATATTTTTTTCACGGTATAATTGTCCGATTAATGCAATCATACGTTCCGCGATTTCTTCACGGTTTTTCCAACGGCCTTGGTGTTCAGCATGCAGGGCGATGATAGTGTCTTTGCTCACAGATACGTCCTCTAATTAATTATATCTAGGCGTGATTTTTTAAACCCCGTAATTGTAATGGAATTATTGGCAAGAATGAATCAAAAGCTGACGTTAGTGATTAGATTTTCCTGAAATTCATCATAAATTCATAAAATACCTATAATTATTTTTTATTATTTTATTGTTTAAAGCAGCTAAATTTTTGCTTTTTCTTACTTTTTAGATTCTGAGTCTCTAATCAAACTCATCATTTTTTAATCTTTTTTGATATTTCGCGATGTTGAGCTGCAAATTTTTGGCTTTTTGACGTTGCTGATAAAGGTGTACTGCACCTTCTAAAACCAACACAAATACCGCGCACCAGATCGGAATATAAGTGAACCATTCTTCTTGGCCAATACTCTCCCCTAAAACTAAAGAAGCTAGAGCAAGTAATACAGGTTCTAAATATCCTAAAAGTCCAAACACAACTAATGGTAAAAAGCGACTTGCCAGAATATAGCTTCCTAAACCAATGGCACTTAAAATTCCAAGCCCAACAATGACCAAAGCAAGACTCGGTTGGTCTATAAATTTGCTATAAGGAAGTAAACCTGTGTGGGTCAAATAAATTGCAATTGGTAGAATAATAACTAAGTCCCACCAAAAACCGCCTAAATTGTCTGTTTTAATGGTCTTACGTAATAAAAAATAGGCAGAATAGCCAACCGCAACCAATGCAGTTTCCCAAGCGATACTTCCTAAACGCCAGATCTCATGGCCTACGCCAATGACGGCAAGAATAATTGCGACCCATTGAAATTTTGATATTTTTTCGCCATACAGCACACTTCCAGCCAAGACAAGAACAAGTGGCAATAGAAAGTAGCCTAAAGATACTTGTAAGCCACGCCCGTGCATTGGCCCCCATAAAAAAAGCCAAAGCTGTACCGAAGTTAAAACGGAGGTTGTGATTAACAACAATAATAAAGATGGCTTAGCCAAAATACGCTGGTAGATATTTTTTATATAGCCTAAATCACCACTCCACCACATAAACAAAGTGAGAACTGGTAGTGTTGCAATAATCCGCCATCCAAAAGTCTGTTCACTATCCAGCTGACTTAATAATTGAGTATAAAAATAAAGTACACCAAAAGTGATAGATGCCATGACAGACAAGCTCACGCCTTTAAACATCATCACCCTCTTAAACTTTAATAAAAACAACTCACCACAATACTTGATTTATCCACTATAAAAAAGAAAAAACCATGTAAAAACATGGTTTTTTATTAATCAGACATCTACAGCTATTCTTTATGTTCTGTACGGATAACATCGCGAATATCAAAACCTAAGGTTTTTGCATAATTTAGATATTCATCAACCACTTCTTGTTCAGGATGAGGTGTTCTTGATAATACCCACAGATATTTACGAGAAGGTTCTCCGACTAAAACAGTTTGATAGCCTTCATCTATTTTTAAAATCCAGTAATCTCCACGAATAACGGGAATCCATCTCACAGCTTCGGGTAAGAAACTCACCTTCAATTTCGTGTTATATGGGGGGTTGACCACGAAGGCTTCACCAATAGATTGCTGTAATTGTTTTCTATTGTCATAACAGCGATTATCTACAACCACATTGCCATTTTCATTTAAGGTGTAAGTTGCAGATACGTTGTAAGCACATTTTTTTTGAAAAAATGCAGGTTTACGGGCAACTTCATACCAGACGCCTAAATATCGGTCCAGTTCAACTTTATAAACAGTTTGCAAGGGTTTCGGTTGAGCATAGACATACGTTCCAACAGCTAAACCAGCCAAAACGATGCCGCCCAACGCAATTTTACCCAAACGCCAACTGGCTTGCGGAACATTATTTCGAAATGCCATTGTTGCCCTCAACGATTAGTTGTGAATACAAAAGAACTCAAACATCTACAGTAGCTTGTTTTTTAAACACATTATGTAGCGTTATGTATTCGTTTATTGCAACATCTGCGCTTTTAATCGAATGATATCATCACGTATCCGCGCTGCTTGTTCGAACTGTAAATCTTTCGAGGCTTTTAACATATCTTTTTCAAGCTTAGTAATATGTTTACTAAACAATTTTGGATCTGAAAGAATATGTCTTTCGTCGGCACTCAATGCTTGTGCTTGTTCAAGTACTTTTTCATCAATCTCGTCATCTGAAAGTACCTCACCCGAGTCAATTTCTTTGATAACCTGACGGACAGCACTACGTGGCGTAATACCATGCAGCTCATTAAACTCAATTTGTTTGGCTCTACGGCGATCAGTTTCATCTATTGCTTTTTGCATAGAATCGGTAATTCGGTCAGCATATAAAATTGCTTTACCTTTCACATTACGTGCAGCACGACCAATTGTTTGAATAAGTGAACGTTCAGAACGTAAAAAGCCCTCTTTATCTGCATCTAAAATAGCAACCAAAGAAACTTCAGGCATATCCAGACCTTCACGTAATAGGTTAATACCGACTAAAACATCAAATACACCTGTACGTAGTTCATGAATAATTTTGACACGTTCAACCGTATCAATATCTGAATGGAGATAAGCAACCTTAACGCCATATTCTTTTAAATAAGAAGTCAGGTCTTCTGCCATACGCTTTGTTAAAGTGGTAATTAATACCCTTTCATTCAAGTTTTTACGAATATTAATTTCAGAAAGAACATCATCTACTTGGGTTAAGACAGGACGAATTTCAATCTCAGGATCGATGAGACCTGTTGGACGTACCACCTGTTCAACGATTTGGTCTGACTTTTCTAATTCATATTTAGCAGGTGTTGCACTTACAAAAATGGTCGTCGGTACAATACGCTCCCACTCTTCAAATTTCATAGGACGGTTATCAAGCGCACTTGGTAAACGGAACCCATAATTCACTAAGTTTTCTTTACGTGATCGGTCACCTTTATACATCGCTCCAATTTGCGGAACCGTAACGTGTGATTCATCAATAATGAGCAAAGCATCTTCTGGAATATAGTCAAATAAAGTCGGCGGCGCTTCACCAGATGGACGTCCAGACAAATGACGTGAATAGTTTTCGATACCATTGGTATAGCCCAACTGTTGCATCATTTCTAAATCGTAGCGTGTCCGTTGTTCAATGCGCTGTGCTTCGAGCAATTTGTCATGTTCACGGAAGAATTTGAGCTGATCTTGTAATTCATCTTTAATTGTATCGATGGCACGGGTCAAATGATCTTTTGGTGTCACATAGTGGCTTTTCGGATAAATCGTTATCCGAGAAACTTTACGAACCATTTTACCTGTTAGCGGGTCAAACCAACGAATTGAGTCGACCTCATCATCAAATAGTTCAATACGAATTGCATGTTGATCGGATTCTGCTGGGAAAATATCAATAATTTCGCCACGAATTCGATAAGTACCACGTAAAAATTCAAGTTCATTACGCGTATATTGCATTTCAACCAATCGGCGGATGATTTCATCACGACTTACTCGGTCGCCCTCAACCACATGCAGCAACATTTGCATATAAGCATTCGGGTCACCCAAACCATAAATTGCAGACACTGATGCCACAATAATTGCATCACGACGTTCTAATAAAGCTCGTGTTGCCGATAATCGCATCTGATCAATGTGATCATTAATGGCTGAATCTTTTTCAATAAACGTATCCGAAGACGGAACATAAGCCTCTGGCTGGTAGTAATCGTAATAACTTACAAAATATTCAACTGCATTATTGGGGAAGAAAGATTTAAACTCACCATAAAGCTGGGCAGCCAAAGTTTTGTTATGGGCCATCACAATTGTAGGTCGCTGTGTTTGAGCGATCACATTTGCCATGGTATAGGTCTTACCCGAACCTGTTACCCCTAGCAATAACTGATTACGAAAACCATGTTCGATACCACTGACCAGCTTTTCAATTGCCTGTGGCTGATCACCTGCTGGCTGATAATGAGTGACTAAATCAAAAGGTTGATTTTCGTTCAAAGTTATCTCTCTTTATTAAAAAATTGAATTTAACGTCTCCCTCATTAATGGGGATTTTTCTTTTAATTTAAAGTCCAAATTGCGTTGAAAATTCTATGCAAAAGAATAAGCATCTTAACACTTGACCAATACCATAATCAGTTGCAACATGGACCTATCCATTAAATAAAAAGCATAACCATGACCTACCAATATCATGATGAAAGTATTGTAACCGAACTTCCCGAAGATACCGTTTTTGTATTTGGAAGTAACCTTGCTGGACAGCACGGTAGCGGTGCAGCACGCGTTGCCCGCCAACACTTCGGAGCAGTTGAAGGTGTAGGTCGTGGCTGGGCTGGTCAAAGCTTTGCAATTCCCACCTTAAATGAACATATTCAACAAATGCCTCTTTCACAAATTGAGCACTATGTTGAAGATTTTAAAATATATGCAAAAAACCATCCTAAAATGAAATATTTTGTCACTGCTTTAGGTTGCGGCATTGCGGGTTATAAAGTTTCTGAAATTGCACCACTGTTTAAAGATATTCATCACAACGTTATCTTTCCAGAATCTTTTAAACCTTATGTTGAAGACAATGCAGTTTCTCAATTTCCGACATTAACTCAAAAGATGGTGAAAAGTTTCATTAATGATGAGGTTATTTTTTACTTCAATCATGGAAGTGAATCTTTTGAAGAAGCCTTAGATAAAACAGATTTATCAAGTGCCGAAAAAGCCATTGCTCTAATTGTTTTAAATGAAGAGCTTTACCCTCGGGATCGTTATGGACGAGGCCGTGATCATGAGCTGAGTGATATTTTAGGTAAGCTCAACGGCAAGATATTTGATCTTCATGGAAATTCTGAGGGTGCCATGATTTTTGTGAGTGCAGTCGTTGCCCTCATGGAACTTTACGATTTTGACGAGCAAGACTTTATCAAATTATGGCGTGGTGAAAAAAATATTGATCACCCTATTAATCGATAATTTATTTTATAACATTCTCAAAAAGCAGATTAATTTCTGCTTTTTTATTATTCTATTTTCAATTACTACTATTTAATTATTCTAATAAATTTAAAATCTTTATCTTTTCAAATATGAGCTTTTCTCATTATACTTTAAGGCAAACTGAATACTTAAAGAAACATATGGAAACTTTAGATTCTTCAATTTTTGACCTTAGCCCAATTCCAATGTGGATTGAAGATTTCAGTGAAGTTAAACAACAATTTGACTTATGGAGAAATCAAGGTATTGAAAACCTCCATGAGTTTTTAAGTCAAAATAAAAATTTAATTATTGAATGCGCACATAAAATTAAAATCGTTCGCGTTAATCAAAAAACATTAGAACTTTTTGAAGCAAAAACTCACGAAGAACTCTATTCGAATTTAAATCTTATTTTTAAAAAAGAAATGTTCGAATCACATATTCATGAACTTGAAGAACTATGGAAGGGTAAAACTCACTTTTCAAGTACGACTGTAAATTACACCTTATCAGGCAAACGTATTGATGTTCAGCTAAGAGGTTCTATTTTACCCGGCTCTGAATCGACCTTTGAGCGTGTATTAATCACGACCGAAGACATTACGCCCTATCAAAATGCACTTCGTGAGGAAGAAAAAAATCGTCGATTAGCTGAGTCTATGTTTATCTATTCACCCACCTCTCTTTGGGTTGAAGATTTCAGCCGTATAAAAAATAGAATTGATCAACTTAGGCTATTGGGAATTGAAGATTTTAGAACTTTTCTAGATGTTCATCCTGAATTTGTCCGCCAATGTATAGAAGATATTCTGATTTTAGATGTTAATCAGGCAACTTTAGACTTATTTAAATCACCTGATAAAACGACACTCTTGAGAAATACACATAAAATTTTTGCACAAGAGATGATTGAAACCTTTCGGGAACAACTTATCGAACTTTGGCAGGGTAATATTCATCATAAACGTGAAGCCATCAATTATGCCTTAGATGGGCAAATAAGAAATGTATTGCTTCAATTTACCGTTTTCCCTGGTTATGAAGAGACTTGGGGACTGGTACAGGTTGCACTTACAGATATTACCGCACGTAAAAAAGCAGAAAACTATCTTGAATATCTGGGACAACACGATGTTCTTACCAAACTATATAATCGTGCTTTTTTTACAGAAGAACTTAATCGTTTAAACCGAAGTATTATTCGGCCTGTTTCTTCAATTTTCTTAGATATGAATGGATTAAAAGAAACAAATGATCAGTTTGGTCATGATATTGGGGACGGCTTATTGCGTCGCGTCGGAAATATTTTAAATCAGACCATTATAAATACGCCCTATACAGCCTCTAGAATAGGTGGCGATGAGTTCGTAATTTTAATGCCGGGGGCAGATGAAGCGAATGTTCTAATTATGCTTCAAACTATTCAGGAGCTTTTTAATATCGACAATCAATATTATTCAAGCCACCCAGTTAGCATTGCAATTGGACATGCAACAACTCAAGCAAATGAACAAATTGAGGACATGTTGAAGCGAGCTGACCATCACATGTACCAAAAGAAAAAAAGCTATTATCAGGAAATTTTATTTAATCAATAAAAAAACAGGCATATTGCCTGTTTTTGAACTTAACGTTTTCCCATAGAACGACGAGTACCACGTGGAGGCATCCATGTTCTATCTGCGTATTGCTCTGGTTTTGGACGCACTTGGTTGTGTACCGCGTCGTCGGCTTCATTGCTATCATTCGGCATTGGGAATGGCAATTTCACCAAAGCCTTTTTCTGTTTTGGCTGTTGCTCAGTCATGATTCATTCTCGAAATTTCGATTGCGACCTATTATAAATGATTTTCTCATTTCTTTCTAAAAAAGCTTCAATTGAATAAATATTGCTTAAGATGATTACTAAACTAAACTTTTTTACATCTGAAAAGGTTCACATCCGCAAATTACTTAATTTTTGCGATAAGATAGTATGCTTTTTATTTTTTAATCCCATAAGAGGAATATTGCCGTGGACGTACGTCTTTCTGATCGTGTCAATGCTATCAAACCGTCCCCTACACTTGCTGTAACCAACAAAGCTGCTGAACTTAAAGCTGCTGGCAAGAACGTAATTGGTTTAGGTGCTGGCGAACCAGACTTTGATACCCCTCAACACATCAAAGATGCTGCAATTGAAGCGATTAATAATGGTTTCACCAAATATACGGCTGTAGATGGTACTCCTGGGTTAAAAAAAGCAATTATTGCTAAATTTAAACGCGATAATAATCTTGATTATCAAGCGAATCAGATTTTGGTTTCATGTGGTGGCAAGCAAAGCTTCTTTAACTTAGCACTTGCTCTATTAAACAAAGGCGATGAAGTTATCATTCCAGCACCTTTCTGGGTAAGCTATCCAGATATGGTCATTATTGCTGAAGGTACTCCAGTCATTGTGAAATGTGGTGAAGACCAACGTTTCAAAATTACTCCTGAACAATTAGAAGCGGCTATTACTCCTAACACTCGTTTAGTGGTATTAAACAGCCCATCTAACCCAACAGGTATGATCTATAGCAAAGCTGAATTAGAAGCTTTAGCTGAAGTATTACGTCGCCATCCACAAGTATTTGTTGCATCTGACGATATGTATGAACCAATTCGTTGGGAAGATGAGTTCTACAACATCGCAACTGTTGCTCCAGATTTATATGATCGTACGATTGTTTTAAATGGTGTGTCTAAAGCATATGCGATGACTGGTTGGCGTATCGGCTATGCAGCCGGCCCAGCAAAAATCATTGGCGCAATGAAAAAAATCCAGTCTCAATCAACTTCAAACCCAACTTCTATTTCACAAGTTGCTGCTGAAGCTGCATTAAATGGTCCTCAAGATGTACTTCAACCAATGATTAAAGCGTTCAAACGCCGTCATGACTTAGTTGTAAATGGTTTGAATGAAATCCAAGGGATCTCTTGTTTGCCTGCTGACGGTGCCTTCTATGCCTATGCAAACATTCGTCCTCTTATTCGTGCAAAAGGCTTAAAATCTTGCACAGAGTTCTCTGAATGGTTACTAGAAGAAACTGGTGTAGCAGTAGTTCCTGGTGATGCATTTGGTCTAGGCGGTTTTATGCGTATTTCATATGCGACTGCTGATGAAGTGCTTGTTGATGCGTTAGCACGTATCAAAAAAGCTGCTGACTCAATTGACGGTGTAGATGCTGCAATTGCTTCTATTGAAGCTGAAAAAGCTGCGAAATAATCTGCATCTTTTATAAAAAAGGGTTCTCTTCAAAGAGAACCCTTTTTTAATTGTTCTATGCTTTGCCTTTCTTGGGCATCATATAAATAACCAGAAAAATTCCAAACAAAACCATAAAACTAGACAAAATCACTCGCCCTGTTACCACTTCATTAACAAATAGATTTCCACCTAAAATTGCCAAACATGGCACACTCAACTGCACGGTACTAGCAGTCACTCGATCAATATGCTTCAAAATTGCATACCAAACTACATAAGCCCCACTTGAAGTCACACCACCAGACAAAATTGCTAATACCCAACCGTAAAAATCAATATACCGCTCTTGATTAAACAATATATTTGCCAACAAAACGATTGGTACAGCCAATATAAAATTTGCCAATGTGCTTCCGACAGGTTGTGTCATGTTACGGCCAGCAATGCTGTATCCAGCCCATGCCAAACCAGACAGGATCATAAGCAAAGCATACTTCCAATGAGGTGCGTGAGTACCAGGTAATAGCAAAACAATCATGCCTGCTAAAGCTATGCATAAACCGATACCACGGTACATGCCAATTTGTTCGCCATACCAATAACCGTAAAGCACCATGGTAAGTTGTACGACACCAAATAATAGTAAAGCGCCTATACCTGCATCTATTTGAAGATAGGCACAAGAAAATGCTAAAACATAAACTGCTAGAAAAAATGCGTTCTTAAAATTCCATTGAACATCAGTTTGAGACGTTTTTGAATATAAAAATAGCCCCAATAAAACAACTGCACCACTCACTACTCGTATTAAGCTAAAACTCATTGGGTCGATATGATGCCCTGCCAGAGCCAAACGGCACAACACAGAATTTGCCGCAAAAGCCACCATCGCAAGTGCAATTTTTAAAAGCATTATCCTTATGCTCCTGCTATTTTTTATAGTGTATAAGAAGAACTTCTTATCTATCTAATTCATTATGCAACTAATTTATTCCACTTTTTAGAATAAAGATGTTTTATGCTCCGTAGGTAAGCTGTAAGTCTTCAACTCATCAGTTCAATCTTTAATTCGTGGAATTGACATATCGATGACTTAATAATAGGCTAACAACAAGTTCCATTTAAGAACTTATATAATTAAAGGACTCAAAAATGAAAAATCCGATGGAAATGACTGGTCTTGAATTTTTACAAGCGATGATTGATGGCCATATTCCAGCAGCAAGTATTAGTAAAACCATACCTATGCAACCTACTGAAATTTCAGAAGGGTCTGTTACTTTTAAAGCCCAAGCAGATCATAATCATCTAAATCCGCTAGGCGGCGTACATGGTGGCTTTGCTGCTACAGTTTTAGATTCTGTGACTGGCTGTGCAGTACATACGATGTTACCTGCTGGTGTAGGCTACGGAACAATCGATCTTAACGTAAAAATGTGTCGCCCTATTCCAAAGAACCACCCTTTAATTGCGATAGGTAAAGTCATTAACTTAAGTAAAAACTTAGGAATTTCCGAAGGAAAGATTATTGATGAGGAAGGTAAACTGTATGCCTATGCAACAGCAACCTGCATGATTATTCGTCCATAATCATTAAAGGCAGCTTTAAACCGCTGCCTTTTTTATTGAGTAAACTGGATTATCTGGACGGTCACAGGTTTGTGCCACGACATAAGAAGCCCAAATATTCTTGAGTTGAAGCTCTACCACCTCTTGATGTTCAACAGACCAAGCTAGAACTTTATTTTTGCCCAGCAGCAACTCTCCTTCTAATTGAAAAATATATAAAGCTTTAGAAGGGTTTAATAGTTTTGAACTTTTTAAAATTTTTAGTGAACTATGCACATTCCATTTGGAACTAAACCAAAGCTGCAATAAATCACCTAAATACAAGTCCTGCTTTTTAAAAGGATAAGCATCAATCGACGCACCCTCTACAGGCGTGTAATAAGATTCTGGTTGACTTAAAATATTGAGATAATTACGTTGATAAAAATCAAAATTAGAAAAAATAGAGGCAACAGTAAGTGTTTTCATACTTATCTCCGATTTAGCCATTTTAGTGCTGGCAAGTTGGTTTTAAATCCACACTGTTTGAATTTCTTCAAACGCTTGTTCTGTTCCGAATTTAGCAATTGATTTTTTAAAGTGCAAGTAATTTCTTAGCTCACCCCTTAACTGATCAAATAAAAAGCATACAGCACAAAAATAAAGTAAACATGGCAATTTACACTTGACCCTTCTCAAAATCTCCTTATAATCGCATGCAGATTCTCCCATAGCTCAGTCGGTAGAGCGACGGACTGTTAATCCGCAGGTCCCTGGTTCGAGCCCAGGTGGGAGAGCCAAATACTAAAAAGCCCGCAGTATTAAAGCGGGCTTTTTTTTGCCATAAATTTATCAATAACTATAAAAAAACCCCTATCATAACATAGAGGATTTAATGATTAATTTCATTCAATGTCCGAATCAAAATTCAAAAGACCTAGCATCTATAAACTCACTATCGGTTCATTCTGAACCTTATTACTCTACCTCAACAACTTTTAAAGGATTAAAAGACTGAGAAGTAGGCATCATTTCAATACGGTTAATATTAATATGTGGAGGTTGTGATGCAACCCACGCTACCGTATTTGCAATATCTTCAGGCAAAATTGGGTTCTTTTTATCATATAGATTGTTCACTTTCTCCTGATCGCCTTTAAAACGTACTAAAGAAAATTCTGTACCACCACAAAGACCTGGCTCAATATTAGTTACTCGAATGCCAGTACCAGACAAATCAGCTCGAAGATTTAAACTAAATTGCTCCACAAATGCTTTAGTTGCACCATAAACATTACCGCCCGGATACGGATATGTACCTGCAATAGAACCCATATTGATGATTAAACCGGACTTTTTCTTCACCATATTCGGTAAAATTAACCGTGTAACGGTGATCAACCCTTTAATATTGGTATCAACCATAGTGTACCAATCACCCAAATCTGATTTATCTGCTGACTCTAACCCTAATGCTAGACCAGCATTATTAACCAATAAATCAATTTGACTGATTTGAAATTCGGCTGGTAAAGCAACCAATGCTTTATTTATATTTTCTGCCGTATCTGTCATATCAAATACTAACGGATAGAATTTATCACCAAGCTCTTGCTGTAATTCTTTTAGTTTTTCTGCCCGTCTTCCACAGCCAATAACCTTATAACCTAACTCAATCAGTTTTTTAGAAATGCTATAACCAAAGCCCGCCGAGGCACCCGTAACTAATGCTAACATTCTTATATCCTTAAAATATTTGACTACTTTAGTTGATCCGATTATGAACAATCTTATCTGTATATTTACATAATATTCGTTATTACTTTAAAAATAAAAATTTTCGAAAATTTTATTACGAATAATAAAAATCGAGAAAATAAAAATATATGAATATAGTTTTATTAAGATTAACAGGTAATAAACAGCGCAGATCTGAGCTAACCAATCCTAAAAATTAATTTAAAATTAAAGGGTTAAAATAAAAAAGTTTATCTAGATAAGATAAACTTTTTTAAAACTTTTAATATTATGCAGGCACACCACTGTGAAAACGGAAGGTATCATCAGGCGTTAAAATCAGATTCTTTTCAACCTCACGAATATGCTCAATGCGCTGTTGAATATCCTCTTTAGGATTTTTCATTTTTGCATTTTTTGCAGCATCAAGTGCAAGTGCCAAATAGTCTTCAAAATGACGAGACTCCGACTTAAGCAAGTAGCGATAATAGCGCCCCAACTCTTCATCTACGCGTGGAGCAAGTGCATGGAAACGTTCGCATGAGCGAGCCTCAACAAAAGCACCTACCACTAGTACATCAATTAAAGCTTCGGGTTCATAAGTACGAATCTCTTTACGCAAGCCACCCGCATAGCGCCCTGCACTTAAGCCATCCCATTTCTGACCACGCTTGGCCATAAGCTCAAGCACCTGTTCATAATGGAGCATTTCTTCCCGTACTAGTTGTGCAAGCTTTACTTGCAAATCAGGAAAAAAGCTATAACGGAACATTAAGTTCATTGCTGTACTAGCTGCTTTTTTTTCGCAATTAGCATGATCTTGCATCAAGATATCTAAATTATTAATTGCCTCATCTAACCACGCGTTTGGTGTTTGACATCCTAAAAAAGCCAAGACAGGTTGCATTAATTCATCGTAATTGATACTCGACATAACCAATTAACCTGCCACCTGAATTGCCGCTTTCATATCTTTAACAGCTTGAACCAGACCTACAAAAATGCTGTCAGCAATAATCGAGTGCCCAATGTTTAACTCGTGAATTTGTGAGATAGCAGCAATTGGAGCAACATTCTTTAAATTAAGTCCGTGACCCGCATTTACCACCAAACCTTTTGAAGCTGCGTATTCCACACCTTTTATAATACGTGCTAGTTCTTCTTGCTGCTCTTGTTCTGTTATCGCGTCTGCATAGGCCCCCGTGTGTAATTCAATAGTAGGTGCTCCACAAGCAATTGCTGCATCAATCTGAGCTAAATCGGCATCAATAAATAATGATACATCACAACCAATAGCAGCCAAGGCCTGAGTTGCAGCTTTAACCTTATCAAAGTTACCTACTACATCTAAACCACCTTCAGTTGTTACTTCTTGGCGTCTTTCTGGCACGAAGCATACATGCTGTGGCTGAATTTCTTTGGCAAACTCAACCATTTCATCAGTAACAGCCATTTCTAGATTCATGCGTGTTTTTAATAATGGTCGCATACGACGTACGTCATCATCCTGAATATGGCGACGATCTTCACGCAAATGCAAGGTAATCCCTTCTGCACCAGCTTGTTCACAAATGAGAGCAGCTTCTACAGGGTCTGGATAAGTAGTACCGCGCGCCTGTCTTAAAGTAGCAACATGGTCTATGTTTACACCAAGCAATGCAGCCATAAATAAATCCTAATTACGATTGAGTTTGAGTATTTTGAATCCACAATTGTCGACTTTTTAGAGGACGATCTCCTAAAAGCGATGTAATCATTTGACGGTATAGTTTACCTAATAATTGCAGTTGTTCGTGAGAAAAATCCTGCCCTTGCTCATAATCCACCATAGACAAAATCGCTTTTCCTGACAAAGAGGAACGACTCGCCTGCGCAATGGGAGCAAAACCTTCGGTCACTTGAAATTGATAAAACTGATGAGGCTGAATCGGCTGCTGCTGAGTATCAACTGAAAAATCAAGTGCGTATCCCAATTCAGGC
Organism: Acinetobacter sp. IK31; assembly: GCF_035615195.1. Classification (NCBI taxonomy): domain Bacteria; kingdom Pseudomonadati; phylum Pseudomonadota; class Gammaproteobacteria; order Moraxellales; family Moraxellaceae; genus Acinetobacter; species Acinetobacter sp. IK31. The sequence continues at coordinate 300,756 of NZ_JANBOB010000030.1, forward strand.
AAAAGCACATGTTCGAACTGGCGCAGTATCTGTCTTAAAAAAAGATCGGGGTGATCAGTAGAAGCCAACTGCTGTAACTGCAATAGCGTTAACTGATATTGCTCAAAAGATTGAGGCATTGGTTCTTCTAGTGGACATAGCCGAAGAATGATTTCACTTAAATAAAATCCGGCAAAAAAGGCGTCACCAAAAAAGAAAACAGGCTGATTTAATATTTCTAACTTGGTAAAGTTTTTTAGCTCACTTTTACCTGTCGCTTGTAATCGGATAGGTTGATACTGAGGGGGCGGAGTCTGTCTTAAAATACCATCGACTCGCCCATATTCCTGAGTAAAAAGATGCACAATATGACTTTTTTCACGGTACTTACGGTGATGAATCATATATCCATGGAGGACTTCATTGCGCATCATAAAAAGAAACTATTCCTCAGATTCTTTTTCTTTTTTGTCATCCTCATCATCACCATCAGGAATCACCGCACCTACAACAGCCGCTGTACCTTTGACAACACCTTTTGTAGTTTTATAGGCGATCCCTACTGGTACGGTTACAAGCTTATATACACAACCTTGTAACATCAATGTACATCCAACTATAGTCACCAATGATGTAATTGTTTTCATACCAGTATCCTTATCCTTATCCTTATCCTTTAGATATCACTATATCCTAAGCTTTTTAAGGCACGCTCATCATCAGACCAGCCACCCTTCACTTTCACCCAAAGTGTGAGCATAATTTTTTGCTCAAACATTTTTTCCATGTCTTTTCGGGCATCCATACCGATTGTTTTAAGCTTGGCACCTTTTTCACCAATTACAATCGCTTTTTGGCCCGCACGATCTACAAAAATCGTTGCATCAATATAAGTACAAGCTGGTTTTAAACGACCCGTTTTTTCACTAACAGCAGCTTCTTCCGTTTTGAAAGATTCGATTTGTACTGTTAAATCATAAGGTAGTTCTTCACCTAACTGGCGCATGATTTTTTCACGAATAATTTCGCTAGCTAAAAAGCGTTCAGAACGGTCAGTAATCTGATCAAATGAATACAAAGGCGCTTGATAAGGAAGATACTTCTCAATCGTTTCACTCAAGTGTTCCAGATTTGCTCCGCGTAATGCAGATACAGGAACGATCTCGGCAAAATTCATAAGCTTTGCACGCTCTTGAATTAAAGGCAGAATATCTCTTTTATCTTCAAAAGTATCAGCCTTGTTAATCACCAAAATAACTGGCATTTCAGCATTCTTGAGTTTTTCAAGCACTAAATCATCATTTGGGGTCCACTTATAAGCATCAATAACAAATAAGACCAAATTGACGTCACGTAATGCAGAATGAGCTGCACGGTTCATCATTTTATTAATAGCGCGTACTTCTTTTTTATGCATACCTGGGGTATCTACATATACCGCCTGCATTTTTTCACGCGAATCAATACCAATAATTTTATGACGTGTTGTTTGAGGTTTACGCGAAGTAATAGAGAGCTTTTGACCTAACAAATGGTTCATGAGGGTAGATTTACCCACATTTGGACGTCCTACAATCGCCACAAATCCGCTCTTAAAATCCGAAGGAATTGTCACGCCTTTGGAACTAAAAAATTGATCAATCAGATTATTAGGATCTTGGTTATCATTTGAATCTGGATTGATTTGATCAGAATGCATCGACATGCAGGTTATTGCTCCAATAACTTTAAAATTTCCGCCGCTGCTGCCTGCTCGGCAAAACGACGACTTGAACCCTCACCATAAATCTTTGATAAACCATCAATCAAACATTCAACTTTAAAGTGCTGGTGAGGTGCATCACCCTGAATATCTACAACCTCGTAAACAGGGAGAGGTTTTTTACGTGCTTGTAGATACTCTTGTAAACGTGATTTCGGGTCTTTAAGTTGATCCGTAGGTTCAATATGGTCTAAATAGGGTACATACCATTTTAGCACAATATCTGTAAGTAAGTTGAGATCACCACTATCAATATAAATTGCACCAATAATCGCTTCTACCGTGTCAGCCAATATTGACTCACGATGATGACCACCAGATTTCAATTCACCCGTACTTAATATTAAACACCGACTAAGTTGCAAATCGGTTGCAATCTTACCTAAAGCTTCCTGACGTACTAAAGTCGCTCGCATACGCGTTAGACGACCTTCGTTTTCATTTGGATAGGCATGATATAGATAATTGGCAACAATCATACCTAATAATGAATCGCCTAAAAATTCCAAGCGCTCGTAATTGTATTTATGACTCACCGAACGATGAGTCAAAGCTAACTGTAACAATTCAAGCTGCTTGAATTGATATCCGATTCGACTCAATAAGCGAGGATCACTTAGTTTGAACTGATGTTTTATCAAAACTCTTCTCAAATGTTAAAACTAAATCAATATTTGATAAGAAAGGTTTTCTTACTTCATATTTCTTTTTGACTATCAGACCAGACTGATTAAACACTTGCGCAATCTCTTTAAAGTGGAGATCACGAATATTGTTCATTTCCAGTCGCTGATCCATTTGTGTCGCAAACTTCTGTGGTGTGATCTCAGAAGAGCTTTCTTGTAAAAGCTCCTCTATCTGATTATTAATCAAGCGATCATCCCAATATGCTGGCCAAACTGCAAGTACAGCTTTTACTGCAACTGCAAATATAACCACCCCAAATAAAATTGCTAAATACGAAGTACCTTGTTGTGCCTTACGCATTTCTTTTTTTCCTAATGGTTGTTTTTAATCTATTTTTCCATTTCGGCCAAAGTTAGGAAGATGTAAACCCGGTTCTTTATGCATCCACACATAGAATGCTCGCCCTGTTAAATTTTCTTCAGGAACGAAGCCCCAGAAACGACTGTCTGCACTTTGATCACGGTTATCTCCCATTGCAAAGTAATGTCCTTTTGGAACAGTCACTTCCCAATATAAACCGTCTTGGTTTGCATATTTACCATTTTCAACATAGTTGATAAACGGTGCTTGACGCGCCACATTTACGCCTTCAAGTTCACGCATCATAAAGGTGTGCTCACCTATCGTCTCTTTATGATAAATAGACGTTGGGGTATCTAACACATCTTTTTCGCGACTAAACTGTGTTAATACTTTCGGTACTTTTTGTCCGTTAATAATCAATTGTCCATGATCATAAACAAGATGATCACCCGGCAAACCGATTACACGTTTAATATAACTAATGGTAGGTTGAGGTGGATAACGAAATACAATCACATCACCACGCTTGGGTTCTCCCACATCAATAATTTTCTTATTGACGATAGGTAAACGCACACCATAATCAAATTTATTAACCAGAATAAAATCACCAGTTTCTAAAGTGGGTACCATAGAGTCTGATGGAATATTAAATGGTTCATAAAGAAATGAACGAAGTACAAGTACTACAGCTAAAACTGGCCAAAAGTCATAGGCCCAGGTAATAACAAAATTTTCGTTCCCGCGCCCTTTATTTGCACGCTGTTTGAATACAAGTTTATCTAACAACCACACTGCAAATAGAATCAGCGTAACTGGAACAAGAATTAAATTAAAATCAAAATCCACACGACCTCACTCGCAGCCTAGCTGCTTGTCTTAAAGTAGGGAAAAGCAATATTTTGCTTCCCCCTACCCTCATTTCTTATCTTTCTACTTTCAATACAGCCAAGAACGCTTCTTGTGGAATTTCAACACTTCCCACTTGTTTCATACGTTTCTTACCTTCTTTTTGTTTAGAAAGTAGTTTTTTCTTACGTGAAACGTCACCACCATAACATTTCGCTAATACGTTTTTACGCATCGCTTTTACAGTAGAACGAGCAATAATCTGTGCACCGATAGCCGCCTGAATAGCAACGTCGTACATTTGGCGAGGAATCAAATCTTTCATTTTCTCAACCAATGCAATACCACGATGACGTGCGTCATTACGGTGACAAATCATAGCCAAGGCATCAACCTTGTCACTATTAATTAATACATCAACCTTAACTAAAGCTGAACTTTCGAAACGTACAAAGTTATAGTCTAGCGATGCAAAACCACGAGAACATGATTTTAATTTATCAAAGAAATCCATAACGACTTCAGCCATCGGGATTTCAAAGGTAATAGAAACTTGATTACCCAAGAATTTCATATCTTTTTGAACACCACGGCGTTCAATACATAGGGTCATTACATTCCCTAAGTATTCTTGAGGAACAAGGATATGACACTCTGCAATCGGCTCGCGCAAATCTTCTACAGTAGATCCGTCTGGCATTTTTGATGGACTATCGATATAAATCGTTTCGCCCTTCTTGGTTAATGCTTCATAAATTACGGTAGGCGCAGAACTGATTAGATCAAGGTCATATTCACGCTCTAAACGCTCTTGTACAATCTCCATGTGTAGCATTCCTAAGAAGCCACAACGGAAACCAAAACCTAATGCATCTGAGCTTTCTGGTTCAAAAAATAAAGCCGAGTCGTTGATCTGCAATTTTTGTAGTGCTTCACGGAATGGCTCAAAATCACTCGCATCAATCGGGAAAAGACCAGCATAAACCTGCGGTTTAACCTTTTTAAAACCCGGTAAAATAGCAACATCAGGTGTAGCAGCAAGGGTAATAGTGTCACCTACTGGTGCACCAAAAATATCTTTAATACCCGCAATAACAAAACCTACTTCACCAGCTTCAAGAATATCTGTTTCAGTATGCTTAGGATTAAATACACCCACTGAAGTTACCGGATGAGTTTGTCCTGTCGATTTAACCAACATTTTGTCGCCCTTACGGATACGACCTTGTTTAATACGTACAAGAGAAACTACACCTAGGTAGTTATCAAACCATGAATCGATAATTAATGCCTGCAATGGAGCATCACGATTGCCTTCAGGTGATGGAATAACATCGACTAAACGCTCTAAAACACCTTCAACACCTAAACCAGTTTTTGCTGAACAGGTTGGTGCGTCGGTTGCTTCAATTCCGATAATTTCTTCAATTTCATGAATTACACGTTCAGGTTCAGCCTGCGGTAAATCAATTTTATTTAAAATAGGAAGAACTTCGAGACCTTGTTCAATTGCGGTATAACAGTTTGCAACTGATTGTGCTTCTACGCCTTGCGCAGCATCTACAACCAATAGCGCACCTTCACATGCGGCTAAAGAACGAGAAACTTCATACGAGAAGTCTACGTGTCCAGGAGTATCAATAAAGTTAAGTTGATATTCCTGACCATTCGGATGAGTGTAATACAGCGTGACAGAAGCGGCTTTAATGGTAATCCCACGTTCACGCTCAAGCTCCATTGAGTCCAAGACTTGGGCTTGCATTTCACGATCTTGTAGACCACCACACATCTGAATAAAACGGTCAGCCAATGTAGACTTACCATGGTCAATGTGAGCAATAATCGAGAAATTTCGTATATTTTTGATATCGACGGATTTTTTAGCTTGCGCCATGGGTTACCTTGAGAAAATATAGAGTGCTATGTAGCTTGTTTTAATACACAGCCAAAGCAGTTAAATTAATTGCGTGCGATTATAACAGATGGATATTTTAAAGTATCCAAAATAATCATTACCTTTTACTTATGTTTTTAAAAGGCCAATGCAGCCCAATTCCTTCTTAAGCAACCTCATGTATAAGAAACAGTAAAATCATAAGGGTTTATGCTTGAATCAAGTGGCTTGTATGCATGGGTAAAAGTTGGAGACATTCGTTTTGGGCACCCTGTGGCAATTTCAATACATGCCCATTTGGTATTTCCAACAAATAATACAGCCGGATCTGATGGACGGAAAAATACATACTGGCGGAAAGAATAAAGCGCGTTGATATCATCTAACCATGTGCGTAATACAATTTGTTCACCTTCAAATGCAGCTTTACGATATTGCACATGATGCTCAACCGCGACCATTGCATGCTTTAACTCAAGATACTTAGTTACCCCTACTCCTAATGTTTCAACATGAGCAGCAGCTACATCTTGCATCCACTGTACATACATTACATTATTCACATGTCCTAATGCATCAATATGATGTGACTGTACCTGAATATGTAAATCAAAAATACTACTCACAAATGTTCACTCTTATTTATTAACGTTCAAACTAAAATAAGTGTAGGTAGATATCACTATACGCTCAAGATAAATAACAAAAAACCACCCATATTTAAGGTGGTTCATTGTTTCTTTTTTAAGTTTACTGGATACGTAAACCAAGCATTGCGCGTTGTCCCTGACGAATAATCGCAACACGTGCTACCGTATTTTTTTGCAAGTTAGAAACAACTTTTGCAAAATCCTGACTATTTAAAATCTGGTTATTGTTGACTTGAATAATCACATCACCCGGAATGATATTTGACAATGACGCTAAGCCACCACGGCGAACATCTTGTACATAGATACCACCTTTTACACTTAAAGCACTTTTTTCTGGTTCAGCTAAATCACGAATGCTCATTCCTAGAACTGGACCTTTAGACACCGCAGCTTGTGCTCCTGTAGCAGGAGTCTCATCTGGTGCAGTACTTAAAGTCGCCGAAATATTACGGGTTTTATCATCACGTAATACTTCAAACTGAACAGTTTGATTTGGTTGTACCTTATTCAAAGAATAGAGTAAATCACTAGTACGAAGTACAGGGACGCCATTTAATTTTAAGATGACATCTCCAGCTCTAAGTCCTGCTTTTTGTGCAGGTGAGTTTGGAGAAATCTGAGTAATTAAAGCGCCTTCAGGCTTAGGCAATTTGTAAGCATCTGCAAGATTACGATCAATATCTTGCATCATTACGCCAAGATAAGAACGTGTGACCTTACCTTTAGTTTTAAGCTGATCAGCTACATCCATTGCTACATCAATTGGGATAGAGAAAGATAACCCCATATATCCGCCAGTACCGCTAAATATACGAGAGTTAACTCCGACCACTTCACCATTTTGGTTAAATAGTGGCCCACCAGAGTTACCGGGATTTAGCGCAACATCAGTTTGAATAAACGGTACTGAAGTTTCGCCCATCATATTTCGTGATTTAGCACTGACAATACCCGCAGATGCTGAATAGTCAAAACCAAATGGAGAACCAATTGCTAAAACAGGCTCTCCTACTCGTAAGCGGTCAACGTTCCCTACTCGTAAAGCTGGATAGCTATTTCCGGTCACCTTTAACAATGCAACGTCTGTACGCTCATCGCTACCAACAACTGTTGCATCAATTTCACGTCGATCATTTAAAGTAATACTAATGCGTGAAGCATTTTCAATCACATGATGGTTTGTGAGTAGGTAACCATCTTTACTAATAAAAAATGCACTACCATATGCAGTCTTTTCTTGTGGGCCTTGTTGCTGTGGAATGATGACCTGATTTCCGAAGAAACGTTTTAAAATTTCAGGAACTTGCTGCTGCAACAACTCATCCTGAGTCATTTTTTTTACGACATTCACACTCACCACTGCTGGACTAACTTGTTCAACGAGGTTTGAAAAATCAACAGCAGCATTTGTCTGAACAGCAGCAACTGTAAATACCGCTGCATACATTCCTTGTTGTAAATAGCGAGTTTTCATTTGGTGCTCACCCACAATTGGTCTACGAGAAAAAGAATAAAACTTTTGTATCACAACACTTTGGAGTTGTGGGTAACAATATGTTTATTTGTAATACATCATCACAATGATTATTTTACGCATTGCAACTTTTTAAGCCAATTGCAATTTTTCTGTGAGTTAGAGCGCTTAAGCTCTTGCCTTTTTAGATAAAAAGGGGTGTCATTAGCGGACGTTTTAAATTGTTGCGAATGGACATGCCTAATTTACAGACAATTCACCACTTTGACGTGATTATTGTGGGCAGCGGCGGCGCTGGTTTAAGTCTGGCTTTATCGTTACCAAATCATTTTAATATTGCAGTTTTAGCCAAAGCTGCTTTAACTGAAGCAAGTACCTTCTACGCTCAAGGTGGTGTTGCTGCTGTTCTTGATGAGACTGACTCTATTCAACAACACATTAATGACACTATGATTGCAGGTGCTCATTTGTGTGAAATGGATGCGGTTCAGCATACTGTAGAAGGTGGTCGCTCTTCTGTAGATTTTCTATTAAAGCAAGGCGTTCAGTTTACCCTAGATGAAGATGAACAACTTCATTTAACCCGAGAAGGTGGCCATTCACACCGCCGCATTATTCATTCTGCTGATGCAACAGGCAAAGCTATTTCAACCACTTTAGTTGAACGTGCTAAAGAACGAAAAAATATTACTATTTTTGAAAATTATATTGCGATTGATTTAATTACAACACATAAATTAGGCCATACCGAACAAGCGAATCGTGCTATTGGTTTATACGCATTAGATGAAAATACAGAAAAGGTGCATACCGTCCTTGCACCATTTACCGCGCTTGCTTGCGGTGGTGCAATGAAAGCTTACCTATACACATCTAATCCAGATATTGCTACAGGTGACGGCATTGCCATGGCTTACCGTGCGGGTTGCCGTGTAGCGAACATGGAATTTAACCAATTCCATCCAACTTGTCTCTATCACCCTCAAGCTCGTTCTTTTTTAATTACTGAAGCTATGCGTGGTGAAGGTGCGTATTTACGCTTACCTGATGGTGAACGTTTCATGCTTCGTTTTGATGAGCGTGCGGAACTAGCTCCACGCGATATTGTCGCACGTACCATTGACCACGAAATCAAACGTCTCGGTATTCGCCATGTGTGGTTAGACATTACCCACAAATCACCTGAATTTATTAAAGAACACTTCCCTACACTTTATGCACGTTTATTAGAGCTCGGCATCGACATTACCAAAGATATGATTCCTGTCGTACCTGCTGCTCATTACACCTGTGGCGGTGTTGTAGTCGACTCAAATAGCCAAACCGATATTGAAGGCTTATATGCGATTGGTGAAACATCTTATACGGGTTTACATGGTGCAAACCGTATGGCAAGTAACTCATTACTTGAGTGCTTCGTCTATGGCATGAGCGCAGCAAAAGACATCGAAAATAAATTTGATGAAGATTTAAAACTACCAGAAGTACCGTCTTGGGATGACTCTCAAGTTACCAATCCCGATGAAGATGTGGTGATTTTACAAAACTGGGATGAGTTACGTTCCACCATGTGGAATTACGTCGGTATTGTCAGAACCACGAAACGTTTAGAACGTGCTTTACACCGTATTGAAATGTTAAAGCGTGAGATTACTGAATACTATCAAGACTATCGTGTGAGCAAGAATCTGATTGAACTGCGTAATCTTGTTCTCGTATCTGAGATGATTGTTCGTTGTGCAATGCAACGTAAAGAGTCTCGAGGTTTGCACTACACTCTAGATTATCCAGAAACCTCTAAAGAAATACGCAAGACCGTTTTGACTCCGCCTAATTTTGCAGTAGAACAACCATTGGTTAATACTGATATTTAAGCTGTTTTTCTACAAAAAAGCACAGTTCAGACTGTGCTTTTTATTACTTTAATATTTATGATCGAGGTGGAATTGAGTAAGTCGCGGTAACATGCGCCACAGGTTCATCTAATCCCACTGAATAAATCCAAACTTCACCAACAACCAAGCTCTTCCCGACTTTCATCAGTTTACATTCACTGCGCAAGTCTTGATCACCTGCGGGTTTTCTTAAAAAATTAATATTAAAATTAGTCGTCACAGCTAAACCAACAATTCCAATTTCACCCAATATTGCAATATATAAAGCAAAGTCAGCCAAAGTCATCATGGTTGGACCAGATACTGTGCCGCCCGGACGTTGATGCTTTTGATCGATATGATAATAAACAACTGCTGCTTTTGGGGTAACTGATTCAACAGTACAATGCTCTAGACTTTGTGGAAATTCCTTTTTAAGAAAAGCCACGATTTCTTCTTTTGAACTTTTCATCCTTGTTATTCTTCAATCTATAAAACATATGTAAGATAGCATAAGAAAATGAAGAATATTTTCTATGACGATTCAAACCAGAATTGTCGTTATTTTTAACCACTCCCATAAAATATGAGAGTGGCCCATACACTTATCTATCCTAAATATTGCAAAGCTTGCTCAAAAACCTGATCAGGACTTTGTGTAGCATCTAATCGCTTAATCCGTTCTGGTTCAGCTTTCCACAAGGTTTCATAACCTTCACGAACCTTGGTAAAGAAGCTTAACTTTTCTTGTTCAAATCGATCTAAAGCTCCGCGTTCGCGTGCGCGATCCATGCCTAACTCAATCGGTGCATCTAACCAGAATGTAATATCTGGCATGCGTGAAACAAAGTTCTGATTTAAAAGCTGTAATTTATCTTGGCTTAAACCACGACCAGAACATTGATAAGCAAAACTTGCATCGGTAAAACGGTCACTTAGCACAATTTTTTTGGCTTCTAAAGCAGGTACAATGACTTGCTGTAAATGTTGCGCACGGGCAGCATAAATCAGAAGCAACTCAGTATCATGACTCATATTTTCATCATGATTAACCGCCAAAAGCATAGCGCGAATTTGTTCAGCTAGCGGTGTGCCACCCGGTTCACGTGTTAAAACAACCTGTTTACCTTGTTCTTCAAAATGCTGATGAATTTTTCGAATAAGCGTAGTTTTGCCTACACCTTCCGTGCCTTCAAAGCTAATAAACATCTTTTTTCCTTATTTCTTCGATCTCAACACGGATAAATAGTCTTGCACCGCTTGATTATGCGCTTGCAAGCTTGCCGTAAATTTATGACCACCATTTCCGGTTGCAACAAAATAGATGTTGTTTGAATCATCTGGATGCAACGCAGCTTCAATTGCTTTCTGGCTCGGCAAAGCAATTGGTGTTGGCGGTAAGCCATTAATGGTATAGGTATTATATGCTGTTGGGGTACGAAGGTCTTCTCGGGTAATGTTACCTCGATAAGTTTCACCCATACCGTAAATCACAGTTGGATCAGTTTGTAGACGCATACCCATTTTTAAACGGCGTACAAAAACACCCGAAACCTGTGTGAGTTCACTGTCTAAGCTCGTTTCTTTTTCAACAATAGAAGCCATAATTAATGCTTCATATTTATCTTTATAAGGTAAATATGGTGCACGATTTGCCCAAGCTGCATCCAATGCTTTCCTTTGGCGATGATATAAATCGGTAAGGATTTTCTTGTCAGTCTCGCCTTTAGCAAAAAAGTAGGTATTCGGTGCAAACAAACCTTCAGGATGATCATACGGAATGCCCAATGCTTTCATGAGCTGATCGTCAGGTAAATCTAATATTGTATTTTTTACGTTTTTATCATTTTTTAGTGCAGTAATAAGCTGTTTAAAAGTTGTACCTTCAATGACCAAAACACGGTTCATCTGAGCATTATCCGCATCAGATAACATCTCTAATACTTCTCTTACACTCATTCCCTGTTCAATTTCATACACACCAGCTTTCATGCTGTCATGAATCATAAATTTCTGATAAAGCTTCAATACTACTGGAAAGCTAACTTGGCCTTCTTTCGCCAACCGATCAATAAAACCAGAATAGGTTTCACCAGATGTAATCGATAACATCTGTTTTTTGCCTTCAATAGGATAAGCTTTAAATAAACTCGACCATAAAATGGCAAAAGTAGAAATTAAGACAATAAAAAGGCCAATTAAAACCAGTCGCTTAGAAAATTTTGGAGCTTGTTTCTTGTTATTTTTCTTGGCGTTTTTTGCTTTCGCATTCACAGGTGGCTTCGGCATATTAATGAATCTGATTCAAGTTAAGGATATGAAATAAATCTATGCATGCCTGTGTTTCTAGCGTTTTTTCACCTAAATGAGTGACCACTCGCATAGGGTGTAAAGCATTACAGAAGAATAGACTTTGTATTTCAGATACTTCATCTAATTCAACCACACGTACTTCACAGGCAATACCATGGTGCTGCATACGCGCCAGAATTTCTGCCCGCATTACACCGTGGACGCCATTATAGCGAAGTTCAGGAGTAATCCATCTATCATTTAAACGAATAAAACAATTACTACTGATCCCTTCAACAATATAACCTTGTACATCAGTAACTAATGCTTCAGTCCACCCCAGTTGATCTGCTTCTTTTTTTAGCAATACTTGTTCAAGACGGTTTAAAGATTTAAGCCCAACTAAACTCGGCATGGTTAAACCTAAGGCCTGATTTAAAACTCCACACTGGATAGAGTCTGGCTGAAATGGCTCTAAAGCTTTTGGATAAAACCAGGTATAAACATCCGCCGCATGCTTCGGCAAACTATAGCCTCGGTCACCTTCCCCTCGGCTAATCACAATTTTTAAAGTGCCATTAAGCACCAAATGTTGCTTTTGTAGTTGCTGCAAACTCTGTTCTATTAATTCAAAATCCGCAGTTAAAAACAGTTTTTGACATGCAAGTTTTAGCCGTTCCCAATGTCTTTCTTTAAGCTCAATCTTATTTTGAAAAACACGAATTGTGGTAAAGCACCCATCACCATAATGAAATGCTCGATCGAGTAAAGGAATGGTTTCAACAGGTTGCCCATTTTTAAAACACCACATGTTTAATCCACCCTCTGCTTAAAACGATCCAACAATACAACACCTTTCATTTAAATAATAAATGACTGATTTTTAAAAATTATACCGATTTCGTACCTACTTTTGAAACTTGTTATATATCAAGATTTAAGAATAACTTATCTGTTTTTACTATTTCTATTTTTTTCATATTAAATTCGTTTTTTATTATTTTTTTAGAATAAAGACTAGCGCTATTCTTCGTTCATGTTTTGAACATTTCATATTTTTTGAGGACTTATCTCATGCGTTTTTCTCAGTTAAAAGTCGGGGTTATCGCTGCACTTCTTTCAGTTTCATCATTTGCAGCTCAAGAATTTTTAAACGTCTCTTACGACCCTACTCGTGAGTTATATACAGATTTCAATAAACAGTTCGGTACTTACTGGAAACAACGTACTGGTCAAGATATTGAATTTAAACAATCACACGGCGGCTCTGGTAAACAGGCTCGTGCTGTTATTGATGGCTTAAATGCAGATGTAGTGACATTAGCACTTGCAGCAGATATCGATGAAATTGCTGAAAAAGCAAAATTACTTCCAACTGACTGGCAGAAAAAGTTACCGCAGAATTCTACTCCATACACATCAACTATCGTGTTTTTAGTACGTAAGGGTAATCCTAAACAAATTAAAGACTGGGGTGATTTAATCAAACCAGGTGTAGAAATTATTACACCAAACCCGAAAACTTCTGGTGGTGCTCGTTGGAACTATCTTGCTGCATGGGCATGGGCAAAACATCAAGCAGGTGGTAACGATGCAAAAGCTCAAGAGTTTGTTCGTCAAATTTATAAACACACCAAAGTTTTAGATTCAGGTGCGCGTGGTGCAACCACAACTTTTGCTGAGCGTGGTATTGGTGATGTCTTACTGGCTTGGGAGAATGAAGCACATTTAGCAACTCGTGAACAACCGGGCAAGTTTGAAATCATTACTCCCTCTCTTTCAATCTTAGCTGAACCTCCTGTGGCAATTGTCGAGAAAAATGCAACCAAAAAAGGCAACTTAACTATTGCTAAAGGTTACTTGAACTATTTGTATTCTCCGGCAGGTCAAGAAATTGCAGCACGCAACTTCTATCGTCCACGTAATGCAGCCGTGCTTAAAAAATACAGCAACGTATTTAAGCCGTTGAAACTGGTTACGATTGATAAAGAATTTGGTGGCTGGACGAAGGTGCAAAAACAACACTTCGATAACGGCGGTGTTTTCGATCAAATCGTGAAAATCAATAGTACAGAGAAGTAATTCTTTGCGCTAAAGACAAGGAGAACAGACATGACTCACACTGTAATTGTTCCAGGCGTAGGTGGCAGTGAACATCAGCATTGGCAATCTTGGTTGCAGCGTCAACTCGTGTCTAGTTCTCGTGTTGAGCAAAAAAACTGGGATAGACCCGTATTAAGTGAATGGATTGAGCAGTTAGTTAAAACAGTTCAAGCAGTAAAAGCTCCTGTACAAATTGTTGCACATAGCTTTGGTTGCTTAACCAGTGTCGCAGCTTTAGCTGAGCACCCTGAATTAAAAAGCCAAGTCAAAAAACTTATTTTGGTGGCTCCAGCCAATCCGGCACGTTTTGGTGAAGCAGGCTTTGCTCGGCATAGTCTGACTGACTACAAAGAGTATTTCTATCATTTGCGAATTGATGTTCCAGCTACGCTGCTCATTAGCGAAAATGACCCATGGTTGGGTTTTGTAGATGCCTTACAGCTTGCAAAAGCTTGGCGTCTAGAACCGATTAACTTAGGGGAAGTTGGTCATATTAATGTTGCATCGGGTTTTGGTCCCTTTCCGGCCCTGCTGAATTATTTGATTCCAGAAAATTCGATGTGTAGTCGCTCATCTTTCGACCCGGTAAAAACTCATTTCTCTTTGAAATTTGCTTAATACCCATCTTTGTTATCGCACTGTTTATCTTTATTTATTCGCTTACTGGTTTCAGCAGGCTTTTCTCTTTGAGGAAATATCATGTCGCAGCGATCCCGAGTGCTGCCTGGGTTTGGCCTTTCATTAGGTTTCACCCTCGCCTATGTGTCTTTTATTGTGCTTATTCCATTAGCCGCAGTCTTTATCAAATCATTTGGAATCGGATGGGACGGGTTGTGGGAAATTTTAACTTCTGAACGTATTTTAAAGTCGCTTCAACTCAGCTTTAGTTCAGCGTTAATTGCAGCCTTTATTAATGTTGTATTTGGCTTGCTTCTGGCTTGGTGCCTTGTACGTTATAACTTCCCCGGAAAACGTCTGGTTGATGCCCTAGTAGATTTACCTTTTGCATTACCAACCGCAGTTGCAGGTATTGCACTTACCTCACTCTATGCTCCTACCGGCTGGATTGGCCAATATTTAGTGCCACTGGGTATTGAGGTTGCGTACACGCCTATCGGGATTACTCTAGCTTTAGTATTTATTGGTATTCCATTCATTGTGCGAACAGTTCAACCTGTTTTGAGTGACATTGAAACCGAGCTAGAAGAAGCGGCATCAGCACTGGGGGCAAATCGCTGGCAAACCATCACAAAAATCATTTTACCTATTTTATTACCAGCCCTATTTACCGGCTTTGCTTTAGCATTCGCCCGCGGCGTTGGTGAATATGGTTCGGTTATTTTTATTGCAGGTAACCAACCTTTTAAAACTGAAATTGCTCCACTCATGATCATTTCACGTCTTGAAGAATATGATTACGCGGGTGCAACAACAATTGCTGCGGTCATGTTAGTTCTCTCTTTTATCATTTTATTTGCCATTAATTTACTTCAAGTCTGGGCAAACCGTCGTACAGGGAGAAATATCACATGAACCTACACAGCGACAGCAATGCACTTGCATTTAAATTGCAATCACGTGATGCCACCCGTGAACCAGTTTGGGTCCGTTACACGCTCATTACAGTTGCTTTGATTTTCTTCTTAAGCTGCCTAATGTTGCCACTCATTCTGGTTTTTGTAGAAGCATTTAAACAAGGACTTGAAGTTTATGTTCAGGCTTTAATTGACCCAGACACCTTATCAGCAGTGAAATTAACGCTGTTAACCGCAGCAATCGCCGTTCCAATTAATGTGGTATTCGGTGTTGCAGCAGCATGGGCAGTTTCCAAATTTCAATTTAAAGGTAAAGCCATTTTAACCACCATCATTGACATGCCTTTTTCGGTTTCACCTGTTATTGCCGGCTTAATGATTGTATTAATTTTTGGTGCTCAAGGTTGGTTTGGTGGATGGTTAATGGACCATGACATTAAGATTTTATATGCCGTACCTGCAATTGTTTTAGCCACTATTTTTATTACTGTTCCATTTGTCGCTCGTGAGTTAATTCCCCTCATGGAAGCTCAAGGCACTGAAGAAGAAGAAGCAGCTATTGTACTCGGCGCATCAGGATGGCAAACGTTTTGGAAGGTCACACTACCCAACATTAAATGGGGCCTCATTTATGGCGTGATTTTGTGTAATGCCCGTGCAATGGGTGAGTTTGGTGCAGTATCAGTGGTTTCTGGTCACATCCGTGGTGAAACCAACACCCTGCCACTTCATGTCGAAATTTTATATAACGAGTACACATTTAGTGCAGCGTTTGCCGTGTCCTCATTACTTGCTTTCTTAGCCCTATTAACACTGGTACTAAAAACTTGGTTAGAACTACGCCAAGACAAACCAGAACCGCATTCAACTAATTCGTAAGGAATGAACACATGAGTATTCAAGTTAAAAATATTGAAAAACGCTTTGGTGCATTCCATGCGCTTAAAAATATTTCCCTAGATTTTCCGGAAGGTGAACTGGTTGCCCTACTCGGCCCATCTGGTTGCGGTAAAACAACTCTACTACGTATTATTGCGGGCCTAGAGTCAGCCGATGGCGGTCAAGTGCTGCTTGAAGGAGAAGATGCAACCAATGTACATGTGCGTGAGCGTCAGGTCGGCTTTGTATTTCAGCACTATGCTTTATTTCGCCACATGACCGTATTTGACAATATTGCCTTTGGCTTACGTGTTCGTCCTCGTGCAACCCGCCCTTCTGAAGCTGAAATTAAAAAACGTGTGACTCGTTTGCTTGATCTGGTTCAACTTGGATTTTTGGCAGACCGCTACCCTGCTCAGCTTTCAGGCGGACAACGCCAGCGTATTGCTTTAGCACGCGCCTTGGCAGTAGAACCACGCGTATTATTGCTTGATGAACCATTCGGTGCCTTAGATGCCAAAGTCCGTAAGGAATTACGTCGCTGGTTACGTAACCTACATGATGAGTTGCACATTACTTCAATTTTTGTGACCCACGATCAGGAAGAAGCACTTGAAGTAGCAGACCAGATTATTGTCATGAATAAAGGTAATGTCGAGCAGATTGGTTCTCCTCGTGAAGTTTATGAAAAACCATCGACGCCATTTGTATTTGATTTCTTGGGTCAGGCAAATCGTTTTGAAGGTGAAAACACAGGCGGTATTATCCGTATTGGCAATGACCGTATTCAATTACCAACTTTAGTTGAGGCACCTCAAGGAAAAGTGATTGCTTTTGCCCGTCCAGATGAGTTACATATTCACTCGCAACCGCAGGCTAATACTATTGAAGCGACTTTTGTACGTGAAATCTGGATTGCTGGAAAAGTTGTGGCGGAATTACAAGACCGTAATGGACGTTTAATTGAGATTGCTCTGAGCAATGAAGCTGCAAAATTACATGCATTTAAACCAAATCAAACTGTTTGGGTAAGTGCATCTCAACTGCACTTATTTGCAGATCAAGTTGCTTAAGAAATATATTTGGTGAGGAAATATCTTGCGGAACTAAAGCAGTTCCTCACCTCTTTTGAGGAAAAGTGTGAATGAACTTTCAACAATTAAGAATTATCCGAGAAACTGTACGCCAAAACTTTAACTTAACCGAAGCATCGGCTGCACTCTACACGTCTCAATCGGGTGTAAGTAAACATATTAAAGATTTAGAAGATGAGCTAGGTGTACAACTTTTTATACGAAAAGGTAAACGTCTTTTAGGTTTAACCGAACCAGGACAATCTCTTCTTGGCATTGTTGAACGCATGTTGGTTGATGCTGAAAATATTAAACGCCTTGCAGAAGACTTTAATAAAGTTGATGAAGGGACATTAACGATCGCGACGACCCATACTCAAGCACGTTATGTACTGCCTCCGATCGTCAATCAATTTAAGAAATTATTTCCTAAAGTTCATTTGATTTTACAACAAGCCAGCCCTGTTGAAATTTCAGAAATGCTTTTACAAGGTGAGGCAGATATTGGGATTGCTACAGAGTCTTTAACGACTGAAGAAAATCTAGCAAGTATTCCTTACTATCAATGGCAACACAGCATTATTACACCGCAAAATCATCCTTTAGTGAAGGCAGACAAGATTACGCTTGAACTTTTAGCGGACTATCCACTCATTACTTATCATGGGGGTTTTACAGGTCGATCTAAAATTGACAAAGCCTTTGAAGAAGCTCACCTCGATGCAGATATCGTGATGTCAGCTCTTGATGCGGACGTTATCAAGACTTATGTCGAATTGGGCATGGGAGTCGGAATTGTCAATGCCGTAGCTTATGACACAGAACGTGATCATCGTTTAAAACAAACTAAAACCGATATTTTTGGTGTAAACACGACATGGATTGCGGTTCGTAAAGGCCATCTATTACGCGGTTATGGCTATGAATTTATTTCGCTGTGCTCTCCAGATGCTGATATTAAAGCACTTAAGAAAATTGCTTACCCAGATGAATAAAAATTAAGAACAAAATAAAAGAGCTTTTTAGCTCTTTTATTTTGTTAGATGAAAAAAACGAGCCGTGGCTCGTTTTTTCTTTAGGATATTACCAGTAGAAATTCACACCAACTTTACCAACTGGCATCCATTCATATTTATTATCATTACGAATTTCATTTTCTTCCTTATCAACTGCATCTTGAGCAGATGTTGGATTACCATTCACTGGAGCAAGGTTATATTGAGTTAACTGTACTTTAGGGTTGCCAGTATAGTATGCACCTACCTCACCAAATACGCCCCAGTTTTTGTTAATTTTTGGAGCGAAGCCGAAACCTAAATAAGGGGCAATATTATTTTCATAATTCATCTTACCTCTTACACCGCCCTCTTGACCAGCAACTGCTTGTTGATAATTCTTACCATCAATTGATAAAGTTTCACCATTACCAATACGTTTAGCTAAGTCATAATCATTATCTAGATAAGCAGCACCTGCAGCTACATATAAGCCTTGAGCCCATGGATTAGAACTAGCACCCCAAGGGCGGATCTCAGCATTTAAATAGATATTGTTATTATCCATATCTAAGTCATATTTAGTACCATTTACAGAAACATCATCTGTCCACGAAATGTCACCACCGTTATAACCTAGAGCCAAACCTACATATGGGTTTGCTTGCCACAATAAAGCACCACCGTAACCAGTTGTACCTACCTCAGCACGCACTCCCACAGGAAGTAATTGTTTTTGATCAAATGCGTAGCTGTCATGAACAACGGCTTCATCTGCCATTGCAGCACCAGCAGCGAATAAAGCTGTTGTTGTTACTAAAACACGTAATGCTTTCATAGTTTTCTCCTCAAAAAGGCTTTGTTTTTAATTTATTCATCTTGTGACTGAAATCATAATAAAGAGAGCTTAGAGTCTTTTTTATACAAAAAATGCTAGATTTCTGTTATTTTTTGATACAAATTGAGTTAAATTTTTATTTTCAAATCATTTTTGTGTAAAAAACACCTGATTATCTAATAAGCTTAATTTCATTTACCCCATTTATACCATCGATTAAACGTAACATGTTTTTTCAAAGATTCTTGTCACAAATTAGTGTAAAATCTTTAAAATTTTTTATGGAAGGAAGATCATGTCTCAGCTTTCTACGATCATTGAGCAAGCATTTGAAGACCGCGCAAACTTTACTGCAGCAGATTGCTCAAGCGAAATTCGCCAAGCTGTTGAAGAAGCAATTGCTGGTTTAGATAACGGCACACTTCGAGTTGCTGAAAAGATCAATGGTGAATGGGTTGTTCACCAATGGTTAAAAAAAGCTGTTTTATTATCATTTAAACTAAATGACAATAAACCAATCGAGTCATGTGATCTTCGTTTCTACGACAAAGTTGAAACTAAATTCTCTGGTTGGACTGAAGAACAATTTAAAGCAGCAGGTGTTCGTGTTGTTCCTCCTGCTGTAGCACGTCGTGGTAGCTTCCAAGCTAAAAACGTAGTGTTAATGCCTTCTTATGTAAACATCGGTGCTTATGTAGATGAAGGCACAATGGTTGATACATGGGCAACTGTAGGTTCATGTGCTCAAATCGGTAAAAACGTTCATTTGTCTGGTGGTGTAGGTATCGGTGGTGTTTTAGAACCATTACAAGCTAACCCAACCATTATTGAAGACAACTGCTTTATCGGTGCGCGTTCAGAAATCGTTGAAGGCGTTATTGTTGAAGAAGGCTCAGTAATTTCAATGGGCGTTTTCATTGGTCAATCAACTAAAATTTATGACCGCGCAACTGGCGAAATCCACTATGGTCGCGTTCCAGCAGGTTCAGTTGTTGTGGCAGGTAGCCTGCCTTCTAAATGTGGTACTTACAGCTTATACGCTGCAATTATTGTGAAAAAAGTTGATGCGCAAACACGTGCAAAAACAAGTTTGAACGATTTGTTACGCGCTGACTAATTTCAGTTTGATCAAATATCTCTACGGTCAACACTGATCGTAGAGATTTTATTTTTTATATAGTGTGGTATTTCTAGAATGGCTTCCTTACGTTCCTCTGCAATTCCTGTCTCAGACCCTGCGTCCGGTTTACGCATTACCGAGATTTTTTACTCGTTGCAGGGTGAAGCAAATGCTTCTGGTTTACCGACTGTATTTATTCGTCTAACGGGCTGTCCATTACGTTGTAGCTATTGTGATACCACTTATTCTTTTGAAGGTGGTGAACGTTTTTCACTTGAACATATCATTGAAACAGCTACACAATTTCAAACGCCTTATATTTGTGTAACTGGTGGTGAACCACTTGCACAGCCAAACTGTTTGATTTTATTACAACGTCTATGTGAAGCTGGCTTTGATGTTTCTTTAGAAACCAGTGGCGCGCTCGATGTCTCAAAAGTAGATTCGCGTGTTTCTAAAGTTCTCGATTTAAAAACTCCAACTTCTGGTGAGGAACATCGTAATCTCATCAGCAATCTTGATCATTTGACTGCGCGTGACCAAATTAAATTCGTCATTTGTAACCGCGAAGATTATGAATGGTCAAAGCAACAAGTTGAAAAATATCAACTGCATAAAAAAGTCAGTACCGTTTGGTTCTCCCCTGCCTTTGCAGTTGAAAAAGGTGCTGTTGGCCTGCCACGTCTAGCACGTGATCTGGCACAGTGGATACTGGATGATAAATTACCTGTTCGCTTCCAACTTCAGTTACATAAACTGCTGTGGAATGACGAATCAGGTCGCTAATCACTCAATAAAATAAATCATTCCGAATATGGAGAAAAATATGCGCCCTCGTGCGATTGTTTTACTTTCAGGCGGCTTAGACTCAACCACTTGCCTAGCTTGGGCACAAGCACGCTATGAATGTATTACTATTAGTTTTATGTATGGTCAACGCTCAACCACTGAACTTGATGCTGCAAAAGCATTAGCTCAACGTGCAGGGGTTGAACATCGTGTAATTAATATTGATTTGGCTAATTTAGGTGGATCTGCACTTACAGATCACAACATTGCCGTACCAGAACAGTTACAAGAAGGTATTCCTGTAACTTATGTACCAGCGCGTAACACTATTTTCCTCTCTTATGCCCTAGCCGCAGCCGAAGTATTTAATGCTGAAGCTATCGTTATTGGTATCAATGCTGTTGATTATTCAGGATATCCTGATTGTCGTCCTGAATTTATTGATGCTTTTGCCAATATGGCACGGTTAGCAACTAAAGCTGGCGTAGAAGGAAAACCACTTAAATTTGAAACACCCCTGTTACATTTATCCAAAGCGAATATTATACGTTTAGGGATTGAACATGGCGTAGACTATAGTCAAACGGTATCTTGCTACCAAGCAGATGCTCAAGGACGTGCGTGTGGCAAATGTGACAGTTGCCGTTTGCGTAAAGAAGGCTTTATCGAGGCCGGTGTTGCCGATCCAACACGCTATATACCGTAATAAGTAGGTAAAATTTATGAAGTTGTTAAAATCAAATCTTATTCTTTCATCTTTGTTTTCAACAGTTGCTCTTATGGCTGGCGCAGCACATGCTGCCGAAAACCCAGTTCAAGCAGCATATAAAAGTACTAACGTTAAAGGTGCATTAGTTAACGTTTGTAAAGATCAAACAGCTAAAGGTGGCAAACTAAGTTCATCTGAAGTTAGCAAATTCTGTAGCTGCCAAGTTGAAGCACAAGGTAAAGTCACTGAAGCACAAAAATGGGAAATCCAAAGTGCAATCAATGCCAAGAAAAGCCCAAGCTCTCTAGGATTTGTACAACAACAAAACCGTGATCTTAAAGCATGTTTCGGCCCTCAGTTAACAACTAAGCTTGAAAAATTAACTGAAGATGCTATGAAAGCAGCTCAACAACAAGCTCCTAAAAAATAAGCTTTTGTTATTCCAAAAAAAGCCTGCATTTATGCAGGCTTTTTTGTAGCTCTGTTAAAATGAAATCGATCTTGACCAATTCATTTGAAATAAACCATGCAAGAACAATGGAAAACTAACGCAATTAACAAACAGTCTATTGTCTCATTTAGTGGTGGCAAAGATAGTTCTCTTGCACTCTACCATGCAATGCAAACTGGTACGGTTAATGGATTAATCGTTATGTTGGAAGAACAAGGCCAGCGCTCTCGTTCACATGCTATGCCACTTGATATTATTCAAGCTCAAGCTGAAGCAATCGGCCTACCAATATTCATGGCTTCATCAAGCTGGAATGACTATGAAGCTAAATTTATTACATTACTCATTCAAGCAAAACAACAAGGTGCAGAGGTACTCGTTACAGGTGACCTTGATATGCCTGAACATGGGTGTTGGCATGATCGAATCACTCAACAAGTGGGGCTCAAATTAGGCATGCCTCTTTGGCTACGTCCACATCGTGAGGTTGTTGAAGAGTTTATCAATCTTGGTTTTCGTAGCATCATTGTGACAGTGAACTTAAAACTAGGCATGACAATTGAAGATTTAGGAAAAACTTTAACCTTAGAATATATAACAGAACTTGAGAATCGCGGTATTGATCCATGTGGTGAAGGCGGCGAATTTCATACAACCGTGATTGACGGTCCAATTTTTAACAAAGCAATTCCTGTAAGAAAGCTCGATATTGTTTATCATGAAGAATATGCTTTTTTACCACTTGAATTAGATCAAATTTAGCTTTTGAAGGATGAGAAATGTCTGAGAATATTCAATTACCAAATCAAGTTTTACCAACGACCCATGGTGAAGTGAACTTGGCCGAGGTTGAAAATGAATGGTTAATCATTTATTTCTACCCAAAAGATTCAACACCAGGATGTACAACACAAGCAGTTGGTTTCTCTTGTTTAAAAGACCAATTTGAAGCTTTAGGTACACGTATTTTCGGTATTTCACGCGACTCGGTAAAAGCCCATCAAAACTTTACTGAAAAACAAGCGCTCACGATTGACCTCATTAGCGACAAAGAAGAAGTGCTCTGTAATCATTTTGATGTCATTAAAGAAAAAAATATGTATGGCAAAAAAGTTATGGGAATTGAACGCTCTACTTTCATTTTCCATAACAAAACCTTAGTTAAAAGCTACCGTAAAGTCAAAGCAGCAGGACATGCTGAACAAGTACTTGAAGACCTAAAAGCCCTTCAATCGGTTTGATAAAGTTATCCAATAAAAAGCGAGTATCGAACTTGCTTTTTTATTGCAAAGAATTGCTCAATAATTTTACTTTGGCGTATGATAAAAACATTAGAATAATTATTTTAAGGCGTTCACATGAGTCTACTCAAAAATTACTCTTTACTGCCTTTTGCTCTTTTTATTTCAGCCTGCTCTGTTAGTTCACCAAGCACACCTTCGGATGCTGTATCTGTAATGCCCCACACTCAAAAAACAGCCATCGAAATAAGCTGCCAAGATTTACAAAACCCAGCTTATCAACAAGCTGTACTTGATAGAATTAATCAAGTTCGCCAACAATCACGCCAATGTGGCCAACAATATTTCTCAGCCGCAAAGCCTCTTAGCTGGAATAATAATTTATATAAAGGTGCCCTCGCCCATAGTGTAGATATGGCAAATCATAATTTTCTTAGCCACGTAAGCTCAACAGGTCAAGATTTAAGAACACGTTTAAAAAACTATAATGCCTTGGGTAAAGCCAATGGCGAGAATGTTGCAAGTGGTCAAAAAACTTTAAATGAAGTAATTACTAAATGGATAGCTAGCCCTTTGCATTGTAGTAATATAATGAACCCGAAATTCACAACTTACGCACTTGCCTGCGCCTCTGATCAGTCTGTAAAACAAAAGAGTTATTGGACTCAACAATTTGGCACACGTTAAAAGGAATAATGATGCAATCAGGTTCAATCACTCCTATCTTAAGAATTTTTGATGTGAATTTAGCCCAATCATTTTATCTAGAATTCTTAGGTTTTCAGCTTGATTGGCAGCATCAATTTGAAGATAACTTTCCCTTATATCTACAAATTTCCAAAGATGAATGCGTAATTCACTTATCGGAACATTTTGGAGATGCAAGCCCGCATAGTGCAATCCGCATTTATTGGGAACATATTTATGAGCTGCATGCAGAATTAAGCCATAAAGATTATAAGTTCGCCAAGCCTCAAATCGAAAAAACGGATTGGGAAACACTTGAGCTTAGTATCACCGATCCTTTTTCCAATCGAATTATTTTTTGGGCAGATGCTTGATCTATTCTAATGCGTTTATTCAAACTCATCTAAATTAGAACGGTCATCTTGTTCAAATCGTTGTTGTAACTGCTGATAAGTACGTGTTTTTTGAAATTCATCCAAAAACTGAATGGTTCCCACAGGGAAAAATTCTGTTTGGATTTCACCACGGTAATAAGCTTCACGCATTGGCGTTGCCGAAATAGAATCTTTTAAACTATCAAGCTCAACCATAATCCATTCAGGGAAAAGTTTTAAATAGTAAGAAGACTCATCTTTAAAATGTCCTATCAAACCCACTGTTGAGTTAGGCTCAATCACCCCATTCACTAAAGACTTGACTTGTTTTACCCATTTTTCATCATTATAAACATCGACCACATGCACAAATTTAATACGTTTTTGCTCATCTAATGAGAAATTAGATAAAATCATTTGCTCTCGTTCAATCGCAAGGAACGGGTTTTTAATATTACGTTCCATTTGTGCAGAGCCTAATGCCAAAACTACATAGTGGCTTTGCTGTAAGGCAATTTCAATTGTCTGCATATGAGCCAAATGAAATGGTTGAAAACGACCTATAAAAACGAGATAGTCAAATTTATACATAATTAGATTTTCACTTTTTATGAACTCACCAGTTACGCTTAATACAAAAAATATGCGCCATAATGAGAGCCTAAAAATTAACAACGTGGTTTAAAGCAAGGATAGTACGATGACACTTAGCTGTATTCAACAACCTCATCAACATTTAAACGCAAATTTAGAGGGTGGCGTACTCACCTTAGCCATAAATCGTCCAGAAGCAAAAAATGCACTGTATGGCGAACTTTATTTATGGATTGCTAAAGCACTAGATGAAGCCGACCTCAATAAAGAAGTTAGAGTAGTCGTTCTACGCGGTGCAGAACAAGATTTTACTGCTGGCAATGACATGAAAGACTTTATGGGTTTTGTACAAAATCCTAACACAGGCCCAGCCGGAGAAGTCCCACCATTCGTTTTACTTAAAGCGGCTGCCAAATTATCAAAGCCACTTATTGTTGCTATAAAAGGTGTCGCAATTGGTATTGGCGTTACGATTTTATTACATGCAGATCTGGTTTTTGCTGACAATACAGCTCTTTTCCAAATTCCATTTGTAAGCCTCGGTCTTTCTCCTGAAGGTGGAGCAAGCCAATTACTCGTTCAACAAGCAGGCTATCATAAAGCAGCCGAGCTTTTATTTACTGCGAAAAAATTTAATGTAGAAACTGCGGTACAAGCAGGCTTAGTCAATGAAGTGGTTGAAGACGCTTATGTTTCAGCTCAACAGACTGCTCAACACTTAGCAGCTTTACCTCTTGCATCTTTAAAACAAACTAAAGCACTTATGAAGCATAATTTAGAACAAATTATTGAATGTGTTGATCATGAAGCTGAAATCTTTATGCAACGCGTTCGCTCACCCGAAATGCTAGAGGCCGTTCAAGCATTTATGCAAAAACGTAAACCCGACTTCTCTCAGTTTAATTAAAATCAATTTCTATGATTTGAACAAACTCAAAGGCAGGCTCTTCGTAAGGATGGCTTGCCTTTAATACTTTCGCTACAGCCTTTGCGTTTTCTTCAGGAACAATTGTTTCGACACGCCATTCCTCGACTTGCTCAAGTTCATTTAGTTGCCCGATATAAGGATCAGCTCCCTTAACTGGCTTAAACTGCCCTATTCCCTTCACTTGCCATGCACAGTGTTCGTAATTACCAATGCCGCCTGCACCAGCAGAAAAAATGGCTTGTTTAGTCGTCTCAAGATATGATTCTGGTACGTAATAAATCAGCTTTAGCATGAGTAAAATGGCTCAAGACTTATAAATTAGGTTTAAATCATACCGTTAAAAAAGAACTAAAATCAAAGTCAGCTCATCATTGCTAAATAATTCACTCCAATAAATAGTATTTGAAGAGCAAGCGCTAAACCAAACCAACGCCAGCCTTTATCTTTTGTATAAATCATTTTCATGTGATTTTTGTTTTTCATCATTTTGATCTCCGATTTTTTATCGTTGTTGCAGAGAAAGCAAAAATTGGTCCAACCTCGAACCGAGCATACTGCGATAAATAGCTCTATGTCTATAGTCTCCTAAGTTTTCTAAAACGCTTAAAAGAGCTGCACTCATCCATATGCAACTTTTAGTCTAAAGAAAATTTAAAAAATCAGTGGCCTATCTTCACCTTTAAACTCTTAAGCACTCATTTTTCTTAAATGTCTGTTCTCATATATCGTCATAACAAAAGCTAAACCACACAAAATCACAAAACCGCAAGTCATTGGAATTAATGTACCGTTATATAACTGCCCAATAATAGATGCCAGAATAAGTGACAATACAGAGGAAGCTGCACCAATAATAGCCGATGCCATTCCAGCAACATGCCCCATCGGTTCCATGGCAATCGCATTTAAATTACCAAAGAGGGTTCCAAATAATAAAAACAAAATGCAGGCATAAAGCATAAACATCCAAAATGATACCGTTACACCCGCAAGTTGAATTAACAAGAAAATTAAAGAAATTAAACATAAGCCCAAAAAGCCATAAATACAGATTGGGCGCATACCAAACTTCATGACAATTTTAGAGTTTGTAAATGATGCAATTCCCATTACACCTGCCAGCACAGCAAAATAAGCACTAAACTCTTGCCCTGTTTTACCAAACTGCTGCATAAAAATTTGCTGTGAAGTTCCTAAATAACCAATAAATCCACCGAAGCAGAACCCTGCACATAAGAGATAACTCATAGTGGTTTTATTACTTACGACCTCTTTAAAGCCTTCCTTAAATGCGTCTATACGCATGGGCAAACGATTTTCGGGAAGTAAAGTCTCTTCTAGTCGTAAAGCGACCCATGCTCCCACAACTGTGGCATAGACCATATATAAAACAAAAATTTCACGCCAACCAAAGAAATGAATAATGAGCTGCCCCAAACTTGGTGCAATTGCAGGAGCCACCATAAACACCATCATAATTAAAGACATGATGCGTGCCATTTGAGCTCCGCTGTATTTATCTCTCACGATAGAAATAGAAGCAACGTAAGGCCCCGAAACACCAAGTCCCTGAATAAAGCGCCCAACTAAGAACCACTCAAAACTTTGTGTGGAAAAACACAATAAACTTCCCAGAAAATAAATAATAATTCCTGTGAATAAAATGCGTTTACGCCCAATAGCATCAGATAATGGGCCTGCAATGAGCTGTCCAATGGTCATTCCTGAAAAAATACCGATGATGACCCACTGCGACTGATTATTATTTTTTAATTCAAAAATACGCCCAATCTCACCTAAAGCAGGTAAAACTGCATCTATCGAAAAAGAAACAATCGACATAAGCAATGCCATCAGCAATGCAAACTCACGGAAATGGATTTTTGATTTCATTTTTCTTCTCCACTATTTTTAATATTTTATTACACATAAATAAGCCACCTTACGGTGGCTTATTTCAAACTTTATATTACCCAATAAACTTACGCGCATTTCGGAACATACGCAACCATGCACCGTCTTCAGTCCACTCTTCTGGTTTCCAAGAATGCTGAAGCGCACGGAAAGTACGCTCAGGGTGTGGCATCATAATCGTTGCACGACCGTCTTTAGAAGTAACACCAGTAATTGCTTCAGGTGAACCATTTGGGTTCAATGGATAGTGCTGAGTTGGGTTACCAAGGCTGTCAACATAACGTAATGCCACTTGGTTACCTGCATTTAAACCAGCAAGAGCACTTTCACTTGCAACAGCACGACCTTCACCGTGTGCAACAGCAATCGGTAAAATCGAACCTTCCATACCATCAAGCAATACAGAAACAGATTTTTCAACACGAACGTTTACGCTACGAGCTTCAAAAACTTCTGACATATTGCGGTGGAAACGCGGCCAGTGTTCAGCACCCGGAATGAGTGGCGCTAATTGTGACAACATTTGGCAACCATTACAGATACCTAAGCTGAACGTATCTTCACGGAGGAAGAATTGTTCAAACTGATCACGTAATTTAGCGTTGAACAATACTGATTTTGCCCAACCACCACCAGCGCCCATTACGTCGCCGTAAGAGAAACCACCACAAGTCACTAAACCTTCAAAATCACTTAGGCTAACACGACCAGCAAGTAAATCACTCATGTGCACATCGACAGTATTGAAACCAACCTTATCAAAGGCTGCTGCCATTTCAATATGACCGTTTACACCTTGCTCACGCAAGATTGCCATATTAGGACGACGCGTGTTGATAAACGGCGCTTCAACAGGTTCATTCAAGTCGAATGTTGGTTTAGCAATCAAACCTTGGTGCGCATTATCAGTAATTAATGAAAATTCCTGATCAGCAGTTTCTACGTTATCACGTAGACGTTGGATCTGATGAGATACCTCAGACCAAGCTTGTTGTAATTCAGCACGATCTAAAGTTAAACCATTTACAGATAATTGATCTGAGTTATTTACACGACCCACTACAGCAATTGCATCTTTCAAGCTAGAAGCAGCAATTTCTGTTTGTAAAGCTTCCCAATCAGTTGCTTTGATTTGAAGTACTGCACCAATTTCTTCTGCAAACAAACTTGCTTGAGTTTGGTTTTCTAATGCAACACCTAAACGCGCAGCAAACATCATTTCAGCTACAGAGGCTAATAAACCACCATCACCGATGTCATGATAAGCCTGAATCAAACCACGGTTATTCCAGTCTTGGATTAAAGCAAAGAATGCTTTGAAGTCATCAAAACTATCAACGTCTGGAGTGATTGAACCAATTGCTTTATATACTTGCGCAAGAATCGAACCGCCTAAACGGAACTGACCTTTAGATAAATCAATACGTACAAGTACTGAGTCTTCTAAATTTTTAAGTTCAGGAGTTAGGGTCTTACGGACATCTGTTACTGGAGCAAACGCAGTGATTACCCCTGTCATTGGAGAAGTTACAGCTTTATCTTCGCCGTCATCATTCCAAGTTGTGCGCATTGAAAGTGAGTCTTTACCTACAGGAATCGCAATTCCTAAAGCAGGGCACATTTCCATACCAATCGCTTTCACGCCTTCAAACAATGCTTGGTCTTCACCTTTTTGACCAGCAGCAGCCATCCAGTTTGCAGAAAGTTTGATATCGCTAATTTGTTCAATGTTCGCACATGCAATATTAGTAATTGCTTCAGCAACTGCTAAACGAGCAGATGCCGCTGGGTTTAACAAAGCAACTGGTGGACGTTCGCCCATTGCCATTGCTTCACCAGTGAAACCTTGCAAACTTGTTGTTGTTACTGCTGCATCTGCAACAGGAACCTGCCAACGACCAACCATTTGATCTCGAGCAACCATACCTGTAATTGAACGGTCGCCAATGGTAATCAAGAATGACTTAGACGCAACTGTAGGGTTTTTCAATACGCGGAAAATTGCGTCTTTCAAATCAACTTTTGAAGCATCGAAATCATCGCCACTACGCTCGATAGTTTCATAAGAACGTTGCATACGCGGTGTACCACCAAGCATTACCTGCATTGGGATATCAACTGCATCATTTTGGAATAATGGATCTTCAACTGTTAAGTGACGCGCTTCTGTTGCTTCACCTAACACAGCAAATGGACAACGTTCACGCGCACAAATTGCTTCGAACTGATCCAAAGATTCTGGACGAATTGCGAGAACATAACGTTCTTGCGCTTCATTTGACCAGATTTCCATTGGGCTCATGCCCGGCTCTAATGAAGGAATCTTACGAAGATTAAGCACTGCACCCAACTCATGATCATTCACAAGTTCAGGCATAGCGTTTGATAAACCACCAGCACCAACGTCGTGTACAGAAACGATTGGGTTGAAGTCTTCTAAACGCCAGCAAGTATCAATCACTTCTTGACAACGACGTTCCATTTCAGGGTTTTCACGTTGTACAGATGCGAAATCAAGGCTTTCCCCCATTGTACCGCTGTCTACAGAAGATGCAGCACCACCACCAAGACCGATTAACATTGCAGGGCCACCCAATACAATGAGCAAATCGCCTGGTTGAATCGCATCTTTTTCTACATGGTCAGGACGGATATTACCGTAACCACCAGCGATCATGATTGGTTTATGGAAGCCTTTCACTTCACCATTTACATTCTGTTCGAAAGTACGGAAATAACCATTTAATGCAGGACGGCCGAATTCGTTGTTAAATGCCGCGCCACCTAATGGACCTTCAATCATGATTTGTAATGGCGATGCCATACGTGAAGGTTTACCGTAGTTTTCTTCCCAAGGTTGTTCAAAACCAGGAATGTTTAAGTTCGAAACGGTAAAGCCGGTTAAACCAGCTTTAGGTTTACCACCACGACCAGTTGCACCTTCATCACGGATTTCACCGCCTGAACCAGTTGCAGCACCAGCAAATGGAGAAATTGCTGTTGGGTGGTTATGGGTTTCAACCTTCATTAAAATATGAGCAGCTTGGCTCTTATATTTATAAACGAAGTGACCATTTTCATCCGCTTTCGGATAAAAGCGCATCGTGTCATAACCTACAATCACTGAAGCATTATCTTTATATGCCGATAACACATCGTTCGGAGATTCTTTATAGGTATTTTTAATCATCTGGAACAATGACAATGGTTGTTTTTCACCATCAATTGTCCATTCAGAACCAAAGATTTTATGACGACAATGTTCAGAGTTCGCTTGAGCAAACATCATCAACTCGATGTCGTTTGGATTACGACCAAGCTTACCAAATGCTTCAGTTAAGTAATCAATTTCTTGTTCAGATAACGCAAAACCGAATTCATTGTTCGCTTTAACTAAGGCTTCTTTACCTTGACCCAAGATATCAATTGAATTTAATGGTTTTGGAGCAGTTTCTGAAAATAATGCTTTTGCATCATCAATTTGAGCAAAAACTGTTTCTGTCATACGGTCATGAAGTACTTGTTTAACTTCATTAGAGATTTCAGAAACACCTTTTAACGTAAATAAAAGACCACGTTCTAAACGGTGTACTGGCGTATTACAGTTTTTGAAAATATCAGTTGCTTTAGAAGACCATGGTGAAATAGTACCCACACGTGGCGTAACTAAAATCTGAATCTCATCACTTGCAGTTTGACGAAGTTCAAAAGACTCTCCGTCATTTAACAATTGCAAAGCAGATTGACGTTGCTGCTCGTTGAGCGCTTGATCAAACAAATAGACCCACTGGCTGTCAAAAGATTGAACAGAACTAATTGACGATAAACGTGTTAATAGTTGAGCTTTCTTAAAAGAAGAATGTGCTGCTGCACCGGCCACGATAAACATGTTGATTTTGGCTCCACGGGCAGGTCTTGTGAACCTTACCGCAATGTGACTTTAGAGAGAGCGCATATTCTACTGCGTCTTGCTAAAATCAGCTAGATGTAGAATCAGTATTCTGTAACCTAATTCTGTAAGAAGTGATTTCTTTTTTGTTCAAAATCATTTTTTTATTCATTTTAGCTAAAAATAAATTGTTTCATGTTTGTTCAATAACATAATAAAACCTGAACTAGGACAAACTATGTCGCACCAAGCTAGTGCTTTTAACTTTTTTTTGGCATGATCGGGTTTTATAGTTTTTGAATAATGATAAATGGAACAAATGCGTTGGTTAGAGCTGCTTTCTGCAGTTCGTTTAGGCAGTAAAAAAAGCAGTACAGAACTGGCTCGTAGCCCATTCCATAAAGATTATGACCGTATTATATTTTCGCAAAGCTTTCGACAATTAAACCGTAAGACACAAGTTCACCCACTCGCACAGCATGATGGCATTCACACCCGTTTAACTCACTCACTTGAAGTTTCCTGTATTGGCCGCTCAATGGGCATGCTCGCAGCAGAAAAAATAAAAAATGAATTACCCGTCTGGATTTCTCCTGCAGATGTAGGCGCAATCATTCAAGCAGCTTGTCTTGCCCATGATATTGGTAATCCACCTTTCGGACATGCGGGTGAATATGCGATTCGTGAATGGTTTGATGATGCTTCGCATAATGATTTTTTGAAAAAATTAAGCCCAGAAGAAGAAGCAGATGTCCGTCAGTTTGAAGGCAATGCTCAAGGATTACGTCTATTAAGCCGTATTGACTATCATCCAAATGATGGTGGAATGCGATTAACCTATGCCACCTTAGGTGCTTATTTAAAATATCCTTGGCTTTCAAAAACCATTGCTGAACAAGGTGATCGTCCCTCACATCAACGTGCAAAATTCGGATGTTATCAGTCTGAAAAAGAAATTTTAAAACAGATTGCTGAACAACTTGGACTCATTCAACTGGGTGAATATCATTACTGCCGTCATCCACTGACCTACTTATTAGAAGCCGCTGACGATATTTGCTATGCCTTAATTGATTTAGAAGACGGCATTATCTTAAATATGCTAAGTTACCAAGAAGTTGAACCTATTTTTCTTAATTTGATTGCCGACTATGGCCAACCAGAAGAATTGTCACATCCAAACAGTACTTGGCAGCAAAAGATTTCGGCATTACGTGGACGTGTCATGAAACGTCTGGTTGATGAAGTCACCACAGCGTTTGCCAAACATCATTATGAAATCATTACCGGTCAACTTAAAGGCAACCTTTTACAATATTGCTCCCCTGATATTGCAATTGGTATCGAAACAGCCAAAAATCTGGCACGTGATAAAATTTTTGAGCACCCACAAAAGTCTGGTTTAGAAATTATTGCTCACCAAAGTTTGCAAACGATTTTAGATGCATTTGTACCTCTGACCACACCACATAAATCTTTAAGCTTTAAAGAACAACGTTTAATGTCTATCCTTAATCTGTATGGTGCTGACTTTAGCAATAATCACTACAGTAATATTATGCAAGTACTCGATATTATCAGCAAATTCTCAGATCATCAGGCTTATAGCTTGGCTCAAGAATTACGAGGTAATAAAATTGGCCTGTTTTAAGTATGGTTTACTATAGTTAAAGAAATGTATGAAGTTTTAAAAAGAATTTAGAACTTCCAGATTTACCGAAATAAATAAGTGAAATCCTCTATGATCGGATGTTTAATTGGCGAAGTGTTTGCCCTAGAAGCCCCTACTGTCTTACTGAATGTAAATGGTGTGGGTTATGAAATCGATACGCCACTTTCAACATTTTGCCAATTACAAAAAGGCCAGAAAGTTACGTTATGGACGCATTTGGTTGTCCGTGAAGATGCACAGCAACTCTACGGCTTTAGTGATGCTCAAGAAAAAACAATTTTCCGCACTTTATTAAAAGTAAATGGTGTCGGCCCAAAAATGGCATTAGGGATTCTATCAACCTTAAGTGTTGAGTTATTAGTGCATACGATTGAGCATGACGATATCAACACGTTAGTCAAAGTTCCGGGTGTTGGCAAAAAAACAGCTGAACGTTTAATGATCGAGCTTCGCGACCGTTTCAAAACGTTAGCTCAAGGGACTTCTTCTGGGGCTACCCTGCCTCAAATTCAGTTTGCTGCAAACTCGCCTGTGGCAGAAGCAGAAGCAGCCTTGCAATCTTTAGGTTATAAACCTCTTGAAGCTCAAAAAGCTGTTGCTGCGGTTAAAGCCGATTACACAGAATCAGCCGATATTATTCGTGCTGCTCTTAAATCAATGATGAAGTAAAACACTTATGCAAGACCGTCTAATCAGTGGAGCGGAAAAACCAGAAGATCATTTTGATCGGGCTATTCGACCAACTTCTCTTGCCGACTACATCGGGCAACCTGTAGTACGCGAGCAAATGGAAATTTTCATTGGCGCAGCTCGCGGTCGTGGTGAAGCACTCGACCACACGCTGATTTTTGGTCCACCGGGCTTGGGTAAAACCACACTTGCCAACATTATTGCACGTGAAATGGGTGGTAATCTTAAATCTACTTCGGGGCCAGTTTTAGAGCGTGCAGGTGACTTAGCTGCAATGCTTACGAACCTCGAAGAAGGCGATGTTTTGTTTATTGATGAAATTCACCGTCTTTCACCGGTTATTGAAGAAATCCTCTATCCAGCGATGGAAGATTACCAATTAGATATCATGATTGGTGAAGGTCCTGGTGCTCGTTCAATCAAACTGGATTTACCACCATTTACGCTTGTCGCTGCAACTACACGTGCGGGATTACTTACCTCACCACTACGTGACCGTTTTGGTATTGTTCAGCGTCTTGAGTTCTATTCTGTAGAAGACTTAACACATATTGTGTCACGTTCTGCAAAGCTAATGAATGTACCCATTACAGTTGAAGGTGCAGAAGAAGTTGCCCGCCGTGCACGTGGCACACCTCGTATTGCTAACCGCTTATTACGACGTGTTCGTGACTATGCACAAGTTAAAGGTAACGGTGAAGTCACTCACGAAATGGCACAACTTGCTCTTGATATGCTTAAGGTTGATAAAGCGGGTTTAGACACTCTAGATCGTCGA
This sequence comes from Acinetobacter sp. IK31, assembly GCF_035615195.1. Lineage (NCBI taxonomy): Bacteria > Pseudomonadati > Pseudomonadota > Gammaproteobacteria > Moraxellales > Moraxellaceae > Acinetobacter > Acinetobacter sp. IK31. The sequence goes on from NZ_JANBOB010000030.1 coordinate 335,782, forward strand.
TATTTAAGTATGCTTCTGGAACGTTTTGATGGTGGACCTGCCGGAGTTGAAGCACTTGCAGCAGCCATGGCAGAAGATAGTGGTACGCTTGAAGATGTGATTGAACCGTATTTAATTCAACAAGGTTATGTGATGCGCACCGCACGCGGGCGTATTGCAACTAATCAATCTTATTTACAGTTTGGACTGACACCACCTGAGCCTAAAAACTAGTGATTAGGAGAGCATGTCTCTCCTTACTTTAGTTCCTAATTTATTATTTTTAATTTTATATCATTATAAATAATAGCTAAAGAAATCAAATATTGTCTTCTTTCTATATTTACTTTCTTCTTTTTTTGCAGCGTTATAAAACGTAAAAATGCTTTGACCGCAATTGAAAGGTTGTGCCATAGGACTTAGTATGCAATCTGCTAAACTGCCCCGTATTTAAAGCATATACGTGGCTTCGAATAAAATTGATGTTTTATTCAGCAGTCATATTTTAAATGCAAAGCTCTATAGTGAACTAAAACGGAATCCTCTCATGGCGAATCATTTTGAATTCAACATTCGTGTTTATATTGAAGATACGGACGCAGGTGGTATTGTCTACCATGCCAACCACATTCGCTATATGGAACGTACCCGTACTGAATGGCTCCGTGCTTCTGGCGTTGATCATTACTGGCATCAAAAAGACTACAACTTTGTCGTACACAAAATTAACGTAAAATACATGCGTCCTATTTTAATGGATGATTTAATTACTGTTACAGCACGTGTAGTTTCATGTAAAGCTGCGTCATTTGTGTTGCAACAAAATATTTATCGTGGTGAAATCTTGCTTGCTTCTGGTGAGGTTGAGTTGGCATGTTTAAGCAAAGAACTGATAGCTCGTCGTCTTCCAGAAGAAATACGTGATCTTATTCGTAAAGAATTGGAACAAGACTAAAAAAACAACCGGCATATGTAACTATGGCAACAAACATTGAATCAACCCTGCATATTTCTGACCTTATTTTACAGGCAAGTCCAGTCGTTCAGTTGGTCATGCTAATTTTATTGTTAGCATCAATCTTTAGTTGGTATCTGATTGCCAAGTTACATATGAGTTATAAAAAAGCACATCAAGAAGATGAACATTTCCAGAAAATGTTCTGGTCAGGTGCTGAACTCAATACGCTTTACAACAATGCTCAACTCAACTCAAAACGCTCAGGTCTTGAAGATATTTTTTATCAAGGATTGAGTGAGTTTTTTAAACTTAAAAAATGTCAGGCCCCTGTTTCACAAACGATTGAAGGGACTGAACGTATTTTACGTGTAGGTTTGAGTCGTGATCAAAGCCATCTGGAATATGGCTTAGGTAGTTTAGCAAGTATTGGCTCTGTAGCTCCTTACATCGGTCTATTCGGTACCGTTTGGGGCATTATGAATGCCTTTATCGGTTTAGCTGCTGTTGATCAAGTTACACTGGCAACTGTTGCACCCGGTATTGCCGAGGCACTTATTGCAACCGCAATTGGTTTATTTGCTGCAATTCCTGCTGTATTGGCTTTTAACCATTTCACGTCTAAAAGCGAAAGTGTTTACTCTGATCGTGCTTTATTTGCTGAAGAGATGATTGCTTTATTGCAACGTCAGTCTGTGGGTTCATCACAGGAAGATGCATAATGGCAATTCAGCGTTCAGGGCGCTTTGAGCGCATAAAAAAACCACTAAAAAGTGATATGAACGTCGTACCCTATATTGACGTTATGCTGGTACTTTTGGTTATTTTCATGGTGACTGCTCCCATGATTACTAGTGGAATTAAAGTCGATTTACCTCAAGCAAATAACCATCCAATCGAATCAAAAGACATGCCAGCCATGGTAACGATTGGTAAAGACGGCAATATTTATCTTCAGTATGAAGATTATAAAGATAGTGAGCCATTATCTCGTGAAAAACTTGAAGAAGTTTTAAGCAATGCTCAAAAACAAGCTGAACAAGAAAATAAACAACTCACAGTTTTAGTCAATGGTGATAAGTCTCGTCCTTATGGAGAAGTCGTATCATTGATGGCAAGTTTACAAGAAGCAGGTTTAACTCAAGTTGGCCTTCTGACAGAGCCTTTAAAATAAGCTATGAATAAAAATCAAAAGCCGCACTTTAAACAAAATGCGATTGCACTGAGCTTTACAATTGGAGTTCATGCAATTGCCATTGTTGGCTTGCTTTTTTTAGGCTTGAGTAAACCACCTGAACAGCCAAAAAAGCTAACAACTATTTTAGTTAAGCCAGAAGATTTACCCCCTCCTTTAGCAAAAGCAGTTGAACAAGAGACAACTGCTACAAATGAAGCAAAAGAGGTGTTAACCCCTATTGTAGATGAGACTCTCCCTCAAAATCTTCCGGCCGCACCTCCTCCGCCAACTGCTCAGCAACTTACTGCTCAAAAGCAAAAAGCTGAACAGGCACAACAAGCAAAATTAGCGGAACAAAAACGTAAAGCTGATGAAGCAGCTAAAGCTAAACAAGCTGCTGAACAGCGTAAAGCTGATGAAGCTCAAGCACAAAAACAACGTGCTGATGCTGAAGCAAAACGCCAAGCCGAATCTAAAGCGAGATCTGAAGCCGAACAAAAACGTAAAGTCGAGCAAAATGCAAAAGCTGATGAAGCGACCAAAGCTAAACAAGCAGCTGAACAACGTAAAGCTGCTGAAGAGGCTAAGCGAAAAGCAGAGACAGAGGCAAAGCTGAAACGTGAGGCTCAGAAGGCCGAAAACGCTAAACTACAAGCGCAGCAAGATGCTAAACACAAAGCTGAAGCTAAGGCAAAAGCCAATGACGACGCTAAGCGTAAAGCTGAGACAGATGCTAAAGCTAAGCAACAAAAAGCTAATGAAGACGCCAAACGTAAAGCTGACGCCGATGCAAAAGCCAAGCAACAAAAATTAAATGAAGATGCCAAACGCAAAGCTGAAGCCGACTCAAAAGCTAAACAACAAAAAGCAAATGAAGATGCTAAACGCAAAGCTGACGCCGATGCAAAAGCTAAGCATGAACGAAGTGAAGCTCGTAAAGCTGCTGACGACGCTAAACGTAAAGCTGAAGCCGACTCAAAAGCTAAACAGCAAAAAGCCAATGACGACGCTAAACGCAAAGCCGAAGCAGATGCAAAAGCCAAACAACAAAAAGCTGCTGACGATGCTAAACGCAAAGCTGAAGCAGAGGCTGAAGCAAAAGCTGCATCTGCTCAAAAAGCACAAGAAGAGGCAGCTCAAAAGAAAGCTGAGGCTAAAAAAGTTGCTTCTTCAGCTAGACGTGATTTTGAGCAAAAAATTCGACGCTCTTGGGATGTTCCAACAGGCAGTAGTGGTAAAACAGTTGGTGTTCGTTTTACCCTCTCAGATTCGGGAAGTGTCAATTCAATTGTAATCACGCGTTCAAGCGGAGATGATGCTTTAGATGCAAGTATTAAAGCTGCAATTCAAGCCGCAGCGCCATATCCTATGCCATCGGATCCAGATGCAAGACGTGAAGCAAGAAGCGTGACCTCTACATTTAGAGCGCAATAATTTTGAAAGAGTTACATGCTTTAAATAGTTTAAGGCATGTAACTATGCTACAAAATCAACAGTCACAAAAATACCAGCTATGACTTTAAACTTATGAATACGAGCCGCAAACACCTGCTATCTTTAGCATTGATCACCGCACTAAGCCCTCTTGCTTCTACAACTGCTTTTGCCCAGTTATATCTGGAAATTGCTAAAGCACCAGATCAGGCACCCAAAATTGCAATTGTCCCGTTTAGTAATGACAATGGGCTCTCTCCTATTGTCGAAACTGACTTAAACCGTTCTGGGCGCTTTACAAGCTCATCTAAAAATTTACCTGCTAATGCTGCAATCAATCAGATTCAAGCTTCTGACTGGCAAGCTGCCGGAATTCCATATGTAGTTACTGGACAAATTAAACAAACAGCTACAGGTTTTGAAGTTCATTACCAACTTTATGATGTACAAAAGCAGCAATACATTTTAAATGAACTTTTAAATGTACCTGCTTCACGTATACGTCAAGCTGGCCACATGGTAAGTGATGCTATTTATCAGGCTCTTACAGGCATTCCTGGTGATTTTAGTGGCCGTATTGCATATGTGCTTAGAAATCCGGCTACTCCTGCAGAACGTTATACATTACAAATTGCAGATACGGATGGAGAACAACCAAAAACTGTTTTGTCATCTCGTGACCCAATTCTTTCTCCGGCCTGGACACCAGATGCCAAGAAAATTGCTTATGTTTCTTTTGAAACCAAACGTCCAGCCATTTATTTACAAGATTTATCTACTGGAACGCGTGAAGTACTCACAAGCTTTAAAGGCCTAAATGGCGCACCGAGTTTTTCACCTGATGGCCAATCAATGCTATTTACAGCATCGATGAATGGCAATCCTGAAATCTATCAAATGGATTTATCAACTCGCCAAGTCAAACGTATGACAAACGACTCGGCCATTGATACGGAAGCACGTTATACACCAGATGGAAAATCTTTTATTTTTACTTCTGACCGTGGTGGTTCTGCCCAAATCTATCGTTATACCTTTGCTGATGGCTCAGTAAAACGTCTAACGTTTAAAGGTTCATTTAATGCACGTGGAACTTTGAGTGCAGATGGCAAAAAGATTGCTCTTGTTCATCGTCCAAGTGGCAGCAGTTATAAAGTTGCAATTCAGGACATTAATACTGGCATCACCAATATTCTTACTCCAACCAGTTTAGATGAGTCACCAAGTTTCTCACCAAATGGGCAAATGGTGGTTTACGCAACTCGTGAAGGAAGCCGTGGCTTGTTATCTATCATGTCTACTGATGGACGTTTCCGTATGAATTTACCAAGCGAACAAGGTGAAGTACGTGAACCAGCTTGGGCACCAAAATAACTTTTAATTCCATTGATGGAGATGATCATGAAATCAATCAAATATTTAGCTTTACCCTTTCTTAGCGTAGCACTTGTGATGACAGGTTGTGCGAGCCGTAAACCAGCAGCGACGACTACAACTGGTACAAATCCAAGTACGGTAAACACTTCTGGTTTAAGTGAAGATGCGGCATTAAATGCTCAAAATTTGGCTGGTGCTTCATCGAAAGGTGTGACTGAGGCAAATAAAGCTGCTTTGGCTAAACGTGTTGTTCATTTTGATTATGACAGCAGTGACTTATCTACTGAAGACTATCAAACTCTGCAAGCTCACGCACAATTCCTTATGGCAAATGCAAATTCAAAAGTTGCATTAACTGGCCATACAGATGAACGTGGTACACGTGAGTACAATATGGCTTTAGGCGAGCGTCGTGCTAAAGCTGTACAAAGCTACTTAATTACCAATGGTGTAAACCCACAGCAACTTGAAGCTGTAAGTTATGGTAAAGAAGCTCCTGTTAATGCAGGACATGATGAATCTGCGTGGAAAGAAAATCGCCGCGTTGAAATTAATTACGAAGCAGTGCCTCCTTTATTAAAATAAGGCATATGCATAAAAAAACGCTCATATATGAGCGTTTTTTTATAACAACAAAACTTAAGAAGATTTCTTTTCTTCTTCCGTATGTTGCATAGATTCAATCAAATCATGCTTATTAAAATCTTTATATTCAGGTTTTGCCTCATAATCTTTCCAAGCTTCCTGAACATTCTCTTTCGAAATTTCATCTAGATTGATTGGTTCACCTGCTGTGGGGGTCGCATCAAACTTCTTTGTTGTCATTTCGATTCTCCTAAAAATATACAGTCCGTTGTCATATAATCAACATACCATTTAAAATGGAGGTTGTAAGCATAAATCCAACACAAATAAAGTAAGATAATTTTTATTTTGTGACATTCTCATCTAGAATATGCCACGTATTTATCTGACTCATTTTGATGCTTGAAGCACAGGAGCTATTTTATATGTCCAACCTCACATTGTCCCAATTTTTACAACAACAAAAAGGGAATCTAACACCTGAGTTGGCTCAAGTCATCGACACTATTGCCACCACCTGTAAAACTATCGATCAAGCCTTACAAAAGGGCGCGCTCGCTGGTATTTTGGGTAGTGCTGGTAATGAAAATGTTCAAGGTGAAACACAGAAAAAACTTGATGTGATTTCTAATGACTACTTAATTGATGCTTTAAAAGTTCATCCACAAGTGAGTGGTCTTGCTTCTGAAGAGCTTGATGAGTTCACACCTGCACAAGAAAATGGTAAATATCTGGTTTTATTTGATCCGTTAGACGGCTCAAGTAACATCGATATCAATATGTGTGTAGGCACAATTTTCTCTATCCTGCCTGCAAAAAATGCCGTAACTCAAGCAGACGATTTCATGCAAGCGGGTACTCAGCAAGTTGCTGCTGGTTATGTACTTTATGGCCCATCAACCATGATGGCCTTAACTGTAGGAAATGGCGTAGTATTCTTTACTTTAGACCCAGAAACTCAAACCTTCTTGCTTACTACTGATAATGTTCAAGTTTCAGCAGACACTCAAGAGTTTGCAATTAATACGTCTAACCAGCGCCATTGGGAAGAACCTGTAAAACAATATATTGATGAATTACTTGCAGGTAAAACATCTGTTCGTGAAAAAGATTTCAACATGCGCTGGGTAGCATGTATGGTGGGTGATATTCACCGTATTTTATGCCGCGGTGGTATTTTCCTTTATCCATACGACTTAAAAGATCCGAAAAAAGCGGGTCGCTTACGTTTAATGTATGAGGCAAATCCAATGAGTATGCTCATTGAACAAGCAGGTGGTACATCAACTACTGGCCGTGTTCGCATTTTAGACATTGAACCAACGGAGCTTCACCAACGTGTTCCTGTAATTATTGGCTCTAAAAATGAAGTTGAACGCGTAACAAGCTATCATTAATAATTTTAATTATTTAGGGCATCATAGTATGATGGTGCCCTTTTGTTGGATATTTTCTCATGGCGGTTATTTTTTTAGAATCAAAAGACAATGCAAAAATTAAACATTTGCGTGGATTAATCGAACTTAATAGCGCTCGAAAAAAGCACCAACAAACAGTCCTTGAAGGTACCCATCTCTGTTTAACGTGGTTACAACAGCAAAAGAAGATTTTTTCTTTATTTACGACAGAACAAGCACTAGAACACACTGATTTAAAAAAAATAATTGAGCTACATCAAGGTCATATCTTTGTTATTAGCGAAGTCTTATATAGAGATTTGAGTACATTAGGTACGAGCTTACCTTGTTTAGCTATTATTGATTTGCCTAAAACTGCATCAACAATTGATTACAAAGTGGACACTTTGATTCTGGAGAATATACAAGATCCAGGTAACGTAGGCACATTGCTACGTTCAGCAGCAGCAGCAAATATTAAGCAAATCATTTGCACACAAGGCTCTGCATCACTTTGGTCTCCACGAGTTTTAAGAGCAGGTATGGGAGCTCATTTTAGCTTACATTGTTTTGAAAACTTCCAACTTACAGATATTCTTCCAAAATTTAGAATCCCAGTTTTTGTTACAAGCTCTCATCACTCAACAAGCCTTTACTCACAAGATCTTTCTCAGCCCTGTGTCTGGATTTTAGGAAATGAAGGCCAAGGTGCAAGTGATTACGCCTTAGAGCATGCGCAATCAGTGACTATTCCACAGCCAGGTGGACAAGAGTCATTAAACGTAGCAATTGCAGGGTCTATTTGTTTTTTTGAGATGGTTCGTCAACGCCAATAAAACGTTAATTTATTTTACATCTCACATATTTGTGAAAAAAATCAATTACACTAGTAAAAAATAGCCGATTGTTGTCAACCTCCCACCTCTTTTCAACGTTATATAAGAGATATATTGAAGATAAGGTGGGTATGTCCAATGACAGGATTTTCCATCTCCATGGATTTAGCACCGAAAAAGTCTCGATCGGAAACATCTAGTGCTCATGCAAGCACGGCTGAGCAACGCCTGAAAGTTTTCATGCAAGATGTAACTGGTCGTGCTTTGGTGATGATGGAGAGTGCTACCCAAGGTCAACAAGGTATTGCAATGGATTTGGTTCAAGAAGCATTTATTTCTTTACACAAATCTTATGCCGATAAAAGTACTGAAGAATGGTATCCCCTGTTTTATACGATTTTAAACAACAAACTTCAGGATTGGCGTCGCAAAGAATCTCGTAGAGCAAACCCATTTTCATTCTTCAAAAAAGTTAGTCTCGACAATGATGACGACGAAATTATTGATGTAGTTGATGAAAAAGCCATCAATCCTGCGGATTTTCTTGATCAAGCAGTGACTATCGAAGAAATTCGAGAAGCGATTTCAAAGCTACCAGTTCGTCAACAACAGGCATTTATGTTACGTGCGTGGGAAGGTTTTGACACACACACAACAGCTCAGATCATGAACTGTACCGAAGGTAGTGTAAAAACCCATTATCACCGAGCAATTCAGGGACTTAGAGAGTATTTGGCCCATTTAAATCCCTTGGGAGGTTATGATGAATCATGATGATTTCACTAAAAAGGTGACGTCTAAACTTGATAGTTTGGCACATCACCATAAAAATAAAACAGTGGTCATGAATCATGTGCTTGACCATATTCAACAAAAACCAGCCTCTTTTTATAGTGTCTGGAAAATGTCTGGTTTTGCACTTGCAGCAGCGATCACAGGTTTTGTAATTTTACCTAATTCAGCAGATATTGTTGATAAGCCACAAAATCAAGTGATTGTAAATCCTAAATTATCCCCACAAATGGTGGAAGATTTAGAAATGCTAATGGTCTTGGGTGAGGATAAAGTACAACATGGCAGCTAAAAAATTAGCGCTTATCCTTTGTTCATTAAGTTTCTTGCAAACCAGTTTTGCAGGTTTTGAACGATTTTGGATTTTTTCTAAAGATGCCAATACACAAGTTGATGACACATGGAATGCTCTTTCTGAAGAAGAACAACGTGCAGTTATTAAACGTTACCAGAGCTTAAAAGAGTTACCAGCGAATCAAAGTACAAACCTACAGCAACGTATGGACTGGTTTACTCAGCTTCCCGATGCTGAAAAAGAAAAAATGCGTGAAGCATGGCAAAAAATGAGTACGCAAGAGCGTAATGATTTGCGCCAGCGGATGCTTAAAGCAAATGGTGAAGAAAAAACAGCTATTCGGGAAGAATATATGAATAAGTATTTAGAACATTAAATAACTCTGCAAAATTCCTATGTAGTGAATTTAGTGTCTTACATAAATTTTATAAAAAAGCCTCCAATTGGAGGCTTTTGTTTTATATATTTTATTTACGGTAGCGTCTATAGGCCGCTAAACCCAGTAAAGATGCTATAGATAAAATTCCTAAGCTACCGCCACCGCCGCCACTTCGAGAATCGTCCGTGGTAGTTGCAGTACTTACTAGATTAATTGTGCCAGCTTTAGATGAGATTTTACCATCTGCATCATAAACGTTATAGCTCAATGAATCGTTGAAAACATTAAAGACGTTATTTGCCTGAATATAAATATTCCCACCATAACAAGTTTTATCTTTATCATCTTCCGGACAAGGTCCTTCTCGATCTGCTTTAACAACCTTAAAAATTCCATCTTTTGAAGTTTTGCTTGGTAAATAGATTGGTAACTCTACGCCTTTTTCATTCACCCAAAATTGTGTTTTAGGTTTTGAAATTGTGCTTACTGGCCCATCTCCATCATCATCCGCATATTTAAGAAGATTCAATGGAATAGTTTCATTTGCAAGATACTTAAAGGTAAGTGTTCCATCTCCAGAAACAGGTTCAATATTATTAAAACGTGCTTTTATCAAACCGCTCGAGCTTGATTTACTATCGGCTGTTGTAATCGTATATTTACAATAAGCATAGCTACCGGCTTGAGTAACTACATCATCCTTGCGATAAAAAACAATTTGCTGTAAAGCGCTATTCCACTCACAAAATACCTTGTCCTCATCAGTCAAAGCATCGATTTGGCTTTGATCAAATGTGTCATCAAGTGATCCAATACCCAATGCCTCTGTTGTAATACGATAGTCAGTTGTATTGAAGAACTTCAACACATGATTAGCATCTTCGGCCGGTAAAGGTAAATCATAGTTCTTTAAATCAAGATAAATCGCACGATATTTAAGATTGGCTTTGGTTGTATCAATCAGGTTTTTAAACTCAGCTAAACGTACTTTATAATAAGTAATAAAATTAGAGGGTGTTTTAGGATCTTTAATATATTTATCAAATAAATCAAAATTTTGTTGATAAGTATCCATTAAGGTCGTTAATGAAATATTGCTGACGTCCTTTAAGTCGCCTGAAGTTAATTTCATTAACTCAACAGCCCCAATATCACAACTATTACGGTTCTCTGACTGATAATAAGAGGCTCCATCTGCTAAACGGTTTAAACCACGCTGGTCAGTTGTAGCACAGCCTCCTTTTCCATCTTTATCAGTATCAATTAAATCTTTGTCAGAAGAAATATCTCTTGGATAATAAATAGGTAAAAAACCTGTAGAAGCCGTTGCATCCTGTAGGCTCAATAGAGTATTAAATGATTGTGTACTGATATTAATATTCGTATGACCATCAGGCAGAGATTCTTTTGGTACATCACATTTTGCTATCGTAGACGTCCAATCAAGGGCATTGAAGCTCAGTGTTAAACCTACACTCTTCTGCTCTGCTGCCGCGCCTAACAAATATTTACAAGCATAACTTCCAGTGTTATAAGCCAGTACGTTAAAACTAAGTTTTTTTGTGCCCAGTTTGTCGTAGAGGAAAGTACTGTTCGCATTGTTTTCAACAATTGTATTATTTAAAAGTACTAGACTACTGCTTGAACTTAAAATACTTGATGTATTGGCTGGATTATTGGTATCGCCAGTAAACTTAATAACACTGCCGTTAGTACTATTCGCTATATTTTTCGCAATAGTATTAATCGACAATGTCGCAGTAGGTTTACCGCAAAACTCAAATGTACTTGTTGAAGCTGTATTACCATTATTTACAATACTATTTGATGTAAGGGTAATGGTACGTGGCGCATAGACGGTGTCACTAAAACACCCCATTGATAACACACTGCCTTGTGTTGCGCTATTACCTTTCAGTAATGAATGATTTACTGACAAAGTAATATTAGGTGAAGCTAAATAAATTGCTCCACCACTTGTTGCTCGTGATAATAAAATCTGGCTATTTTGTAAAGCAATATCAGCACCGGCATAAATCGCCCCACCCTGACCAGTTGTAACTCCATTTGTAAGAATGACATTATTTAAGCTTAGGGGTTGCTTATAGGAAGTTGTATTAAAAATACGTGATTTACCTTGGGCATCAATATACGTTTGTAATTCAAGCTGTGCGGGATAATCATTAGTTAAAACACTTTTCTTCTGCCAATCTACGGGGTCAGCACCAAAAATAGCAATATTGGCATTAGGAACTAGCTCCTTGCTTAAATTATAGATTCCTGCTTTAAGCTGAATAGATTTCTGTGTAGTCTCACGTGTATCAATAACTGTACAACCACCATAAGACTTACGCAATTCAGCAGTCTTTATCGCTTCACGCAATGAACAGGCATTGGTATTATCACCATCTTCATCGACAAAAGTTGTAACATCAATTCTTCCATTTGTAGTATCTGCAAATAATGGCATTGCAGCAATTACAGCTAATGCTAAAAAAGCTTTTTTATAATTTTTCATAGCCTTATCATCCTTGATTATGACTTTAAACGTCGCAAAGCAATTAAGCCAAATAAACCTAAAATTAAGCCACCACTGACACTCCCCCCGCCACCCGTGCTTACAGTTTTATCTTCAATACCTGATGGTGGATCTTGTACGATTTGAACTGGAACCGTTAGATAAACATCTGCTGCATTATTAAAACGTGTTGTAGTTGTGACGATTAAAAGGTTAAATACATCGGCTCCATGCCAGTTATCATTTGGAAAATAAGTTAAGTTTCCTTGTGTATCAATCGACAAAGTTCCCTTAGATGACGTGCTTGTCTGAATCACTTTCATACAACCTGATTGCCATGCTTTACCATCTGTTCTTTTTCCAAACATTTTTTCGCATGTTTGTGGAGAAACTAATTCACCATCACCCACAACGTCAGCAATATTAAACTTGGCAATTTCTCCATATTTAATATCTTGACCATGCGTATTAATATCATCTCGGTTAATTGTTAATTCAATTGAGCCTAAATCGCATAGCTCATCATAAGCACTTCTATTTTTTCCACGTTGATCTTGTTTTTCACAACTTGCTAAACCGACTGAAGTTCCATCACTATATAAACGGCCTTTGTTAATTAATAATGATTGTGAAAAGCTCGTATATTTATCGAGAATTCTGGGTTTAAAGAAACCTAAGAAACTATTACTTGGTGTTGAATAAGGACAAAGCAATCCATCTGCAGGTGGTACATCACATGTTCCTTCATCTGCATTCCCTGCTATTAGTTTTTCATTGGCTGGATAAATAATATTAGGAAGTGTTGCTGAAGCATTACGGTTACATTCCGTAGTCACCAAATTGCTCTGTACAATCGTCTTATCTGTTGCAGATGTCTGACAGTTGGTTGTATTGCCCACTAGAATACTATTAGAAACGGAAGCTTTTCCTTGTGGAGCATCAAAAAATAGCCCACCCGTGTTTTTAATCATTGTAATGTTATTGATCACCATTCCATCTCGGACATTGGCAATAAAACTACCTTTATTATGAAAAATCGTACTATTACTTAAACCGATAGCACGAGAGGTTAAATAGCCGCCGGTACTTTCATCTGCAAATTTAGTTTGTGCGTGGAACAATGCGCCATCTGCAGCAGTCACTTCATTATCACGCACGACAGAGCGACCAATATAGTAAAGTGGCATGTCACTATATAAAACGCCGCCCTGACTCGCTTTATTATTCTGCATCAGGCTATTAGTAATCATTACCGAGCCTGCTGTTTTTGTAGTATTAGATAAAATTCCCGCGTTATAAATTGCCCCGCCACGAGTAGCATACCCATCTATTAAACGTGAATTTTGAATGACCAATTGTTCATGGTTATAAATTAATCCACCATCACCATCAGGTACTGCACTTTTTGATCCGGCACCTTTTAAATTGACATCAATAAATGAAACTGTAAAAGAGGCTTTTTCAACACTACCATCATCTACACGGAATAGTTGGTCCGTACCTATCATTTTAATAGTAGCATTATGAGAATTAGGCGCTCCTTCCTCAACCAGAGTAGAATCATTTTTTGCTGTACTAGTAGCTAAAGGAACAGTAATTGTTATACTTTTATTCAAAGTATATTCTTTATCACGCTGCAAAATAATATTTGAAGAAGCCTCTTTATTTCCGCATCCATGATAACCAGTTGCATATTTTTCAACATCAGCAGCATTGGAAGATGCTCGATAATTAAGAAATTGTACAGCCTCACGCAATGTACAGAGCGTATCATCTTTATCTTCATCAATTAAGCTTGTGACTTGAATATCGGCAGAATAAGCGTGTCCAGCGACAGCCAATAAAGCAAAAGCAATGCTCCGTTTGAGCATACCCATCTCCTTACATCTTTTTTTCATTTTTCTTTGTCAAAATTGCAAAATTTCCGCTTTTGCAACCGCATCCTTTGTGCGTACTTTGTCACAGGAACTAGAATTTCTCAAGACATTTTGGTCGGTCTGTAGAGTCATTTTAAAGCTACATTACAAAAAGCCTGTTAGATTTAAAAAACTTTTTTAAATGCAAAAAATTAACTATTTTAAAATCAACAGAAGGCTTGAAGTATAGAAAGATAACTACTTCATAATTCGTTTTTATATTTTGATTCAGAAAAATTAAATGGCTAATGCAAAGTTCAGACAAAGCCATAAGCTCAAATGAAAGAATATCTATTGTTGATATTCATCAATCAAAGCGTAAATTTGTCTTAAAGTTGCATTCGAAAGTTTTGTTTTTTCACCTTTAAGTAATTTTTCTAATTGGGCAACTGACTGTAATAAAAGAGAAGGTTGATGAGGACCATGTAACAATAAATAGTCAACAATTTGCTGATCAAAATGGATACCACGTCTAGACATTACAGAGGTAACCAAGGCGTAGCGGTCCGCATATAAACTTCCACTCGGCACTTTAACGCTGACAGCTTGGGTAAGTCGTGACTGTAAGTCTGGTAATTCCAACTTTAATTCGATAGGCGCTACACGCGAAGAAAATACCAACTGCCCTTCGTGATTATTCATTAAATGAAAGACAGCTTTTTGCCAATGCGGCACACCACTAATTGATTCAATATCATCCAAAGCCACAAGGTCATAATGCTCTAACGAAGTAATTGCTTCGATAGGAGCATCAAGAAGTTCAAGCAAAGAAACTTTAATTGCAGATTTGCCTATTTCTAAATAAGAGTCACAAATTGCGGAAAGTAAGTGACTCTTACCTGTCCCTGCACCACCGTAGATATAAAACCTACTGACCAGACCAGCATGTAGTTGACGCACAGCATCGACTACATTCCCCCAACTTGGTCCCGAAAAATCACTGATTCGGGCATCAAGTTGAGGTTCTATATCCAGTTGGAGTTGACGCATATATTGAATTAACCTTGAAATTATTTCTGGTCAGATGGTTTCAGTTTATCTGTATCTTGCTGTGTTTTAACCTCAAGATCAAGCTTAGTGCTTTCGGTTTCTACATGAATTTGCTTAATGTCACCTTGTTGTATGACTAACGTAGACGGTGGAGCATAAAATGAGCTTCGTTCATAGTTATCTCTTAAGTGTTTCAATAGCACCACAATCACAGCAGCAACAGGCAATGCAATTAACATTCCCAAGAAACCTGCAAGTTGTGCACCTGCCAATACGGCAAAGACAACTGCTACAGGAGATAGACCAATTTTATCGCCCAATAAGAATGGCTGTAGAATATAGCCTTCTATCGCTTGGCCAATCATAAAAACTACGCCAACAAGTAATAAGTGCATCCAGTCCAATCCGAACTGGAACAAACTTGCAATTACGGCGGCAATAATACCTACTGCAAATCCTAAATAAGGAATAATACTGGCAAGGCCAGCCACCATACCAATAATAAGACCAACTTCCAAACCAATGAGCTGCAAACCAACTGCATATACTATGCCTAGCAATAGCATGACGAGAAACTGACCTTTAACAAATGCCCCTAAAACGCTATGGCATTCGCCAACGATCTGTAAAGTATTTGCTTCATATCGACGTGGAATGAGACGACGTAAGTTTTGTAGCATACGGTCCCAGTCTAGTAAAAAATAAAAAGCAATAATTGGAATTAAGACAACTGTTCCACCAATTTGAATAAAATTCAAACCAGACTGAGCCAATTTTAATAACACTGATTGAATACTATCGGCACTATAATTGGTTTGAACATATTCCATCACAGCTTTAGACATCTGCTCTGTGTCAATTTCCATTTGCTGAACATTAAATGTCGAAGAAACCCATGGTAATAGTTCTGCATTAATCCAATGTATACCAGCTGGAATGCTATCTCGGGCGTAAACTAATTGTTTCCAGATAAGGGGAACCAAATACCACAATGCAATGGTTAGTGTTACACCGATTCCTATAAACACTACGCTAATTGCTAACCAGCGAGGCAATTTGATTTTTACCAGAACATCAACAAGTGGACTGAATAAATAAGCCAGGAAAAAAGCGCCGATAAAAGGAATGACTACAGGCTTGAGTAAGTACAATACCCATACCAGCAATACAATACCTGCGAGTAAAAAAATACGGCGCAGTATACGATCTTGCATAAAATCTAGCCTTTTTTGATTTAATCGTTATAAATGAAAAAATATTTTTATTAAAGATAGCATTTTCGAGCATAAATAACATAAGAGTTTCGTATATTCAGGTTATAATCTGCCGCCAATGCGGAGACTTCATTTATGAGCAACTCAACTTCTACCCCAAATACCGGTTTAAGCTATAAAGATGCGGGTGTCGACATTGAAGCGGGCGACGCACTGGTCGATCGTATCAAGTCAGTCGCTAAACGTACAAGTCGTCCTGAAGTAATGGGCGGTCTTGGTGGCTTTGGTGCACTATGCAAAATTCCTAAAGGTTATGAAGAGCCTGTTTTAGTTTCTGGAACCGATGGTGTAGGAACTAAATTACGTTTGGCACTTAATCTTAATCGTCATGACACAATTGGCCAAGATCTTGTGGCTATGTGTGTAAATGATCTTTTGGTTTGTGGTGCAGAACCATTATTCTTCCTTGATTATTATGCAACTGGTCACTTAAATGTTGACGTTGCTGCAAATGTTGTTACTGGTATTGGTAAAGGTTGTGAGCTTGCAGGTTGTGCACTTGTAGGTGGTGAAACCGCAGAAATGCCAGGCATGTATGAAGGCGAAGATTACGATCTTGCTGGTTTTGCTGTTGGTGTTGTTGAGCAAAGTAAAATTATTGATGGCTCTAAAGTAAAGTCTGGTGATGTGCTTATTGGTGTTGCATCAAGTGGTGCTCACTCAAATGGTTATTCATTATTACGTAAAATTTTAGACGTTAAAAACGTTGATTTAACTCAAATAATTGATGGTCGCTCTCTTGCTGATGTTGCGATGGAACCAACACGTATTTATGTAAAACCAGTTCTTGAGCTATGCAAACAAGTTGATGTACATGCTATGGCACACATCACTGGTGGCGGCTTACCAGGTAACTTACCTCGTGTATTACCAAATGGTGCACAAGCAGTCATTGATGAAGCTTCTTGGGAATGGTCTGAGTTATTCCAACTTCTACAACGCGAAGGCAATGTAGAACGCTTTGAAATGTACCGTACGTTTAACTGTGGCGTAGGTATGGTCATTGCTGTTGATGCCAATGATGCAGAAAAAGCAATTGAAGTGCTTAATGCTCAAGGTGAAAAAGCTTGGAAAATTGGACACATCCAAGAAAATGCTGAATCAGTGGAAGGTGCAGACGAAAAAATTCGTGTGATCTTTGCATGATAAAAATTGCTGTTCTAGTCTCTGGGAACGGCAGTAATTTACAAGCCTTGATAGATGCAAATCTATCAGGGCAAATTGTAGGTGTACTGTCTAATAAAGCAGATGCTTATGCCCTAGAGCGTGCTCAAAAAGCTAATATTGCTACCGCTATTATCTCCCATAAAGACTTTCCAACTCGTGAAGTGTTTGATGAAGCAATGCATCAACAACTCTTGGCTTGGCAAGTGGATGTGGTTATTTTAGCCGGCTTCATGCGCATTTTAACTCCCACCTTTGTCAACAAATGGCAAGGGAAAATGCTGAACATACATCCCTCACTTCTTCCAGCTTACAAAGGCGTGAACACTCATCAACGTGTTTTAAACACAGGTGATCGTTTACATGGTTGTACCGTACACTTTGTCACTGCTGAACTAGATTCTGGTCAATCAATTGCTCAATCCGCTATTTCAGTTAAAGAACATGATACTGCTGGTTCATTAGCAAATCGAGTACATACCCTTGAACACTTTATCTACCCACAAGTAGCAGAGTGGTTATGTAACGGTCAACTTACATGGAAAAATGGTCAAGCTTATTTCCGTGATCAAGTTCTTGAACACCCTATTCGTTTTGCAAATTGGTAAAATTTTTACTTAAAAGCAAAAATAAAAAAGGACATGCTGACATGTCCTTTTTTATAAGTTTAAAAATTAACTTTGCTGTTGATGAATCAATTTCTTTATAGAGTTCACAGTATCAATAGGATGTTCTAGAGGGAACATATGCCCTCCTTTAACGACAGTAAACGGAATTCTCATTTTTCGCTTTGCCATTTGAGGAAAGCCTCTTTTTAAGAAAGTACTATCTTTCCCCACGACCAAATGCACAGGCATCTTAGGTTTTGGCATTGGTAGCCACCACCAAGAAGGATTTTTACGGAAAATTGCAACTTCATCTTCACGAGAAATAGTTAAAGTGACACCACCACGGATTGAGTCTTCTTTTAAAGCATAGTCAATGTAAGCTTGAAAACAATCTTCATCAAAATCTTTATAGAAACCTTTAGGACGCAATAATTCGGCAGCCTGCTCTCTAGAGTCCCAATGTTCACGACGACGTGCAGATAAGCCCGCTGGTGTCATTGCATCAACCAATTTAGGACGAAATAATTTTGCCATATGAAAAGCAAATGAATATCGCCCTAAAATAAGAGGTGGGTCTAACATAATCACTTGAGAAAACAGTTCAGGACGCTGAAAAGATGCCATCAACGTTAAAACTGAACCAAGAGAATGTCCAAGTCCAATGACTTTACGTCCTTTCGCCTGCCGCACAATACTATCAATCACCTGATCAACCAAAGAAGGCCAATGGTTAGTCACAGGATAGCGTTTATCTGGACCAATCAGGGGAACATAAATAATGTCATATTCCTCTTTCAACTGGTCAAACAGTTTTTGATACACTTTTGAGGGTACGCCATTCGCATGAGCAAAGTGTATAACTGGTTTCATTGACATACCGCTATCCTAAAACAGATTTTATTGTAATTTTGCGCTTTGACTAGTCTGCACTTCTTGAGCAATAGATTCACTTACCCCTTGCCCTATTTGTGCACCCATACGACCTAAAATTGATTGTAATGGGTTACGCTCAATCGTGTAGTCAACTTTATTATCAAGATTTAGTTCACGCATCAAGCTCGTAACGTTACCTGAACGGTCAGCAATACCTAACTGGATTGCTTGTTCACCAGTCCAGAATAAACCAGAAAAAATAGCTGGATCATTCGATTTCAAACGCTTTCCACGCCCTTCTTTAACTGCACTGATAAAGTGAGTATGAACATTATCAAGAACAGACTGAATATGTTGCTTTTGAACAGGATCAATCGGTTTTGTCATACTTAAAATGTCTTTATTAGCTCCAGAGGTTAACGTCCGGTCTTCAATACCAAGCTTCTGAGCCAAACCACTAATACCATAATTAGGCATGATGACCCCAATTGAGCCCACTAAACTCGATGGATTAACAATAATCTCATCTGCAGCAGAAGCAATATAGTATGCACCCGATGCACCCATATCACCAATAACGGCGTAAACCTTCTTATCAGGATGCTGTTTTTTCAAATAACGAATTTCCTGCCAGATTTCATCAGACTGAACAGGAGAACCGCCAGGTGAGTTAATATTAAGTGCAACAGCTTTACTATTTGATGCCTCAAAAGCACGCTTAAGCGCTTTATTGGTATCTTCACTATTTACAGCTTGATTGCTTGAAGCATCAATAGTTCCAATAATATCTACCACTGCCAGATGAGCGCTGCTACTACTTACAGCAGAGCCTTCTTTGCTGGTTGAGCAGCCTTTACCCATGAGTACAATAATGAATAACAAATAAATAAAAGTTAATGTTTTGAAAAAGATACCCCAACGGCGGCTACGACGCTGTTCCTCGACAGAGGCAAGCACAGCCTTCTCGAGAATTTGCCATTCTTGTCCATTCTGTTTAGGAGTTATAGGTTCATTTTGTGGTTTTGGCGGCCAATCGGACATAAAATTCCAATCCAAATTAATCTAAAATGATGTCATTATATACGTTGATTTGATAAAAACTGTCTAAATAATATGATTTCATTTATAATAATTTTATCTTTTTTTAATTATTGCTTCCTTTTTCCGCGATAGATGACCAAATTAGATATAAAAAGCATGAACTATTTCCTACTTAAAACTTTTAGCCGTCAGCCAATTAAATTTGGACGTTTTCTTGCTCGTATGTTGGCAGGGTTAATCAATACTTTAAAAATTACTAAAACATCAAAAAGTATAGAACTAAACCTACAAATCGCCCTTCCACATTTAACGCCACAGCAGCGAATAGAGATTACGCAACAAGCTATTCGTAATGAAATCACCTCATACTTTGAATTTTTAAGTATTTGGGGTTCATCAAATAGTAAGAATATCGAGAGAATTCATCATGTTGAAGGTGAACATTACTATCACGAAGCGCTTGCAGCAAAAAAAGGGCTTGTTATGATCATCCCACATTTTGGCACATGGGAAATCATGAATGCCTGGTGTTCACAGTTCACTTCAATGACAATTTTATACAAGCCTGTAAAAAATGAAGATGCGGACCGTTTTGTTCGAGATGCCCGTAGTCGTGAACAAGCCAACTTGGTTCCTACTGATGAAAGTGGTGTAAGACAAATTTTTAAAGCTTTAAAACAAGGTCAAACCACCGCAATTTTACCTGACCATACGCCCAACGTAGGCGGCGATATGATCAATTATTTTGGTGTTCCACTTGCTTCAAGTAATTTAAGTGCCAAGCTCATCCAAAAAACTAAAGCAAAAGCCTTATTTCTTTATGCAATTCGTAACGAAAATGACGGCTTTACGATGCACATTGAACCTATGGATGAGAAAATCTACCAAGGTAGTGCGGATGATGGAACTTATGTCATTCATCAGGCTATCGAACAACTCATTCAGCGTTACCCAGAGCATTATCACTGGAGCTATAAACGTTTTAAAGCAAATCCTGCTTTAGATAATATTTACAATATTGATCCAAATGAAGCACTTCAAATTGTAGATAGACTTAAAGCCGAAGCCTCACAAAGTCCTGTGAAGCCATGTACGCTCGAAACGTCGAGTGTATAAAACCATTTGATGATTGCGAGATACAAAGCTTAATGTTCCTTGTTCAACTGTGCTTTTAAACGGGATATTAAGTTTTTGTATTCTTGCTAAGACTTCTTTGCTTGGATGACCATATCGGTTATTAAACCCAGCAGAAGCAACAACCAGCTTGGGATTTAAAGTTGCTAAAAAGTCATAGGCAGAACTATGTTTACTACCATGATGACCTAATACCAAAACATCTACTTTTAAATCAGGATATTCTTTTATCAATTGATATTCTGCTTCCCATCCAGCATCCCCCATAATTAAATAATTTTGATAACCCTTTACTTGTTTTAAATGAATATAAACGACACAAGAGTATTGATTTTGATTTGAAGAAACTAAATTTAAATCATTTTCTTTAGGCCAAAGTATCTCAATATCTAACTGGGGGTATTGCCATTTTTGCCCTTGATGACAATAAGTAAATGGTTCTTTAACCTGCTCTTTCCACAACTCATTCGATATAACTTGTTTAATCGGAAAAGCCTGACTGATGGCAGGAAATGCACCACTATGATCTTGGTCAAGATGAGATAACACCACATGATCTAATTGTTTAATACCTTTCTGACGTAAATATGGAATCACTACATTTTGACCAATACTAAAAGCTTTCTCATCATAAGAACCACCCGTATCAATTAACCATGTCTGCTCTGGATGTTGTAAAAAAATAGATTGGCCCTGGCCTACGTCTATAATATTTAATTGGATTTGCTGGGATGACTTATTTGGAATGATTAATGGTAAACAACATATGAGACCCCAAGATTTCGGTAAAACACCACGTGGTAAGAATAAGATAATAATGACACAGCTAAGACACACTAAAGCAAGTGGTGTCAGGCTAAAACCTTGCAACGGTAGAGATAACTTTTCTAAAAGACTAAAACATGTCAGCACTATACTGAGCAAAATATCATTAATCTGAAAGAGTGCATTTCCAATTGAATTAAAAATAAGCCACACACAAGCAGCAAAAATATTCAAAGGAACAATTATTCCTCCTAGCAAAGGAACTGCAATAATATTTGTGAGAGGTGCAACCCATGAAATTTGTTGAAAGAAAATCAGCATTAGGGGACATAGGGCGATAAATATTTTGCCCTGAGATTCAATGAGGGTTTTGCTTAAAAGAATTATTCTAGATAGCAGACTCACTGAAGCAAGATTTGGAGTCTGTACTATGGTTTGATAAATGCGTAATAAAATAAAGCAAGAACCATAAGAGAGCCAAAAACCTGCCGATAAAACACTAAATGGATCAAAAAGTAAAAGTAGACTTGCGCTGTAAACTAAGAGCGAAAATGGTTTAACAGGCAGTTTGACTAACAATAAAAAGGCAAATAAAAATACTGAAATTAAAGTTCTTAAGGCTGGAATTTCAAAGCCTACGAAAGCTGTATAAATCAAAACCCCAAAACATAAGGGAATCATTGCCAATATTTGCTTGGGTTGCCACAAATAAATCTGCGGATAATAACGTCGTACTAATTGATGTACTCCCCAAGACAACATGATTGCAAAGATAAGGACATGAGGCCCTGAAATGGCCAACAAATGAGAGATTCCTAACTGCTTAAATTGATTTTTAATATCCTCATTTAAAAGGCTTTCATCTCCTGTTAGAAGTGCTAATAGCAGTCCTTTGTTCTGTAAGGGAGATTTTTTTAGCATCAATCTAAATTTTAGGCGCAATTTTTCTATATTTAATTGTTGCCTAGTAAAAAACTTTTGTTGCTGTTGTAAATGTTTTTGATAACCCAATCGATAAATTTCATCAGAGCTTAAAGGTTCAATATGCTGGACACTGAAACCTGACATTATATTTCGTTGAATGAACCATTGCTCCTGATCAAAAGCACCTGATACTGCGTAACTATGAGCTGGTCTGGTTTTACCCGAAATTCGATAGTAATGGCCTAATTGTAATTTTGGTCCTTCTATCAATGCGTTCTCATTTTCATTTTTTAAATATAATAACCAATTCACCACATGGGGTGATCGCCCTAGAACTTGAGCGAGTTGCTGTGTCTTATTATCTTTTTCCTCGCTTATTCGGTCTATATACACAACAATGTCTAAAGACTCAGGTTGCATCTCCCGTAGTTGTAATCTTTCATTTAAGGCGTGCTGAGCATATTGATGACCTATAATAAAGAGACTTCCCCCACAAACTAAATAGTAAACTGCTTTTAATATAGGTCGATTTACAACGATGTGCTGCTTAAAAACATAAAAAATAAAGCTGATAAAGAGGAGAACTTTACCAACCCAACCATATTGCGTTATTAGAGGAAAATCTATTCCCATAAATGCAATACCTCCAACCCACCCCACTAAAATAAGTTTTAACATTTAAAGTCATATCGTTATCTTTTTAGGGGCAAAATTAAAGCCCAACTGAGTGGGCTTTAACAATGTGATTTAATGACAATTTTTTAAGAACCGCTCACCCAAAGACCGTCTTCCATATGCAAAATTGAATCTGCTGCCTGAGCTAACTGTTCATCATGAGTCACAATGAGCATTGCCATATTTAATTCTTTCTTAAGATCGGTCAATAATTCAAAAATGCCTAAAGCTGTTTTACGATCTAGGTTTCCGGTAGGTTCATCAGCCAAAACAACCGCAGGTTGAGTGACCAAAGCACGAGCTAAAGCAACACGTTGGCGCTCACCGCCTGAAAGCTCACCTGGCTGATGGTCCATACGATGAGATAATCCCACTCGGTCTAGTAAATATTCAGCTTGTGCTTTTACCGATTTGTATTGGCTATCTGGGCGAAGCATAAGAGGCATTGCCACATTTTCAAGCGCAGTAAACTCAGGTAACAAATGGTGAAATTGATAAACAAAACCGAGGTACTTGTTACGTTGAAAACCACGCTCGGCTTCACCTAAATTATCAAAACGCTGACCATTTAAAAATACTTGTCCTTGCGTTGGTTGCTCTAGACCGCCTAGTGCATGAAGCAAAGTACTTTTACCTGAACCACTCGCACCAACAATCGAAACAAACTGCCCTGCTTCAACTTGTAAAGAAAGACCTTTAATGACTTCAACCTTAGATTTACCATCATCAAAATGTTTATAGATATCTTTTGCTTCTAAAACAATTTTACTCATAACGCAGTGCCTCGGCAGGTTGAACTTTGGCCGCACGAAGTGCCGGATAGATAGTTGCCAAGAAGCTTAGAAGTAAAGATACAATCACAATAATCGTCACATCTTGCCATCTTAAATAAGAAGGAAGGTAATGCACAAAGTAAGCATCAAATAGATTTAGGCCCAACACATTGTTAAACCATGAAATGATATCACTAATGGTTAAAGCCAAAATTACACCTAAAACCGTACCCGCAACTGTACCAATCACACCAATCACGGTGCCTTGCACCATAAATATTTTAGTAATCATCGATGGTGACGCACCTAATGTACGTAAAATGGCGATATCAGATTTTTTATCAGTCACGACCATGACCAATGACGAAACGATATTAAATGCTGCAACCACAATGATAAGTACAAGTAACAAACCAACTAGTGTTTTTTCCATTTGAATGGCATTAAACAGATTGCCATGCGTATAGGTCCAGTTCGTTGCATAAAAATTGCTTGGCAAACTTTTTACCAAGTCATCTGCAACTTGTGGCGCGGCAAAAATATCATCTAGTTTTAAACGGACACCTTGAGCACCATCTGGTAAGCGTAATAGTGTTGATGCATCATAGAGAGCGATATATCCCACCATAGAGTCGACTTCAGCACCTACACTAAAAATACCAACCACTTTAAAGCGCTTGAAACGAGGCACTACACCCGCTGGAGATGGCGTTGCTTCAGGTAAAACCAATGTCACACTGTCATTAAGACGCAAGCCTAATGAATCGGCCATATCTTTACCAAGAACAATACCAAACTCACCTTTTTTAAGTGAATCTAAGCTACCAGCAACAATATGATTTTGAATAATAGACACATTCTTTTCATATTTTGGGTCAATACCCGTCACCATAATACCAGCGACTTGCCCTTGCGCGGTTAACATACCTTGCAATTGGGTAAAAGGTGCAACCCCAGTTACATGTGGATGATGTTCAACTCGCTTTACCAGTTCAGGCCAATCCGTGAGGATTTGTGTAGATGAAACTGTCGCTTGCGGAACCATTCCTAAAACACGGTTTTTTAATTCGCGATCGAAACCGTTCATCACAGAAAGTACCGTAATCAGCACAGCGACACCTAGTGTCAAACCGATCATCGAAACCAATGCAATAAAAGAAATAAAATGATTACTGCGTCTTGCGCGAGTATATCTCAACCCTATATACAGTGAGATTGGTTTAAACATACCTTCTAAATCCAAGGTGATTGATGGAAAATAGCTGATGCTCATGTCAATCGCATCCACATCTACTATTTACCATATCGTTAGATGCTGTATTAAGGTTTAAAAATCAGTAAGTTCTGATCTTTCCTTAACAATCCTAATATTATATTGCTGCGCTATTTTCTACTACTTAAGTTGGGAGATCAATTTGATCATGCATTTCGCTACGAATTAGAACAATTTAATGAATAAGCTCAACAAATTACCCAAATCTTCTCCTATTTAGGCTTAATATGTCGGACAAAATTTCGATTTGCTTGAATGTCTTTATAAAAGTATAAAAATAGTCCAAACAGGATAATTAAAGCCCCCACAAAAACCATAATCGAAAGTTGTTCGTGGTTTAAAGCCGCTCCAATCATCATGGCTAACATTGGGGTAATTACCGTTGTTAAAGATAAAGTCGTTGCCTGAATATTCTGTATAAGTTTGAAATAACAGAACATAGCGACTAATGAAGCCATCAGTACTGTATAAATTAAAGCAAATAAAGATTTAGCTTCTGGTAAATGTGTCGGTGCATATTGCCAAATAAATGGAATAAGACAACTTGCTAAAATTGAAGAAACTAAAATAGAGCCCGTTGCCTGAGCCATAGGCTGAATTTGTGCATTCACTTTCTTTACCCAAAAAATTGAAAAAGAATAAACAAACACACTCATTAGCATGAGAACAATGCCGAACGGATGTACATGCTGATTTGATCCATTCAAGCAAATAATCGCTAAACCACATACTGCAATCGCCATACCTAGCCATTGCAACTTATAAAGTTGCTGCCCAAATGCAAAACGACCAATCAGCCCAGCCATAATGGGTGCTAAACCGAACATAAGCGCAATCATGCCTGAACTTAAATATTGGGTAGCAGCATAGGTAAAAATTTGAGAACCAATTAAGCTAAAAGAACCGGCAACGTAACTATGAACAGCTTGTCGATGCGTTGGAAAAGGTGTTCTTAAAATCAGTAATATGGCTACGGCCAAAGGTAATGCAATAAAAAAGCGTAACAACAATGCCCACATAAGATGTAGATCGGACACGCTCCAAACGATTGCCAATGGAGTTGTTGCCCAGATAAACACTAACAAGGCATAGGTTAAAGCCAAATTGGTTTGCGATGGCATGCGATGCTCACTTAGCTGTTTTACGTTTTTGCTTTAAAATTGTTTGATCTAATGCACTCGAAAATTCACGTTTATCCCGCTCGGAAATAGGCGGCGGCCCACCAGTCTGTACACCTGCACCACGAAGCGTATCCATGAAATCACGGAGATGTAACCGCGCTTTAACATTCGCAGTTGTATAGACCTCACCTCGGGGGTGAATAGCAACGCCACCCTTTTCAATGACTTGAGCTGCTAGTGGAATATCTTGCGTAATGACAATGTCATTTTCAATCATACGATCAACTATTTCTTTATCGGCCTGATCTGCACCACTTAAAACCTGTATGGACTTGATGCGGACTGAGGGCGTAATCCCAACATTTTGATTAGCAACAAAGATGACTTCTAAATGATAACGATCTGATGCGCGCAAAATCACTTCACGTAATATTCTTGGTAAGGCGTCTGCATCTACCCATAGCTTAAATGGCAGCAAGTTATTCTCTATTTCCACTAAAAATATAAGTCTAACAGATGCTTTTCTAAGGTGAATAGTAATAAGTATTAAACTTATTTTTAATTTGCTGTTTACGTTTTTACGAGCTCGATCTACCTTTTATTTTATAAATAGAAGGAATATCTGTCTTTAAATGTTTAAATATGTGCTTTTACAAGAGAATTTACATAGGGTGACTTGAAAAATAGCAAACACCCTCGATTTAATATAACAAGTAATGTGAACCCAACAGCATCGTGCTTATGAAAAATCAAAACAGTCCAGAAATTATTAAAGTAAATGACCAAAATTTTGGTAGTCATGGCGAACATTGGAATCTATTGACGTCCCATCCTGAAACAGATGTACCAAAATGGTTAGGACTAGCACTTGATGCGCCTGTAATGCCAATGGGCTTATGTGAACATGAAGAAGACATGGATCAATCTTTTTGGTTGATTCAAGGCCCACAAGACCAAAAAGTTACAATCAACCAGATTATTGCGGTTGAAAATCAGAAACCTAGAGCACTTAAAACAGCCTTTCCAAGTTTTGAAAGTCCATATCAATATAATGCGAAAATTGAACGTATCATTACTTGTGACTCTGCGACGCAAGCAGTTTTAAGTTTAAGACTAAATAAAAATACAACTGTTTATGCATTTGATAATTTATTTAGCGTTAATTATTGTCAATATGACAAAACCCAAGACTATCAAGTCCAATTTAATGCATGGGCTTATGAATTAGAATCTGTTCCAGCCGGTGAAAAAATTGTTGTTGATGACCCAGCTTCAATTAAACATCACCGTGCATTAAATGCAATTTTAACTGAACATAATGGTATTGCTCCTGAAAATTTACAGGAGCTCATTAATGAATGGCAACCAAAAACTCCAGAAGATCAAGAACCTGTAACCGTTGATTTTTCAAAAATGGTTGCTTATTTATATGGTGAAAATCTTGGTCAAGAAGATGAAGCATGGTTCCAAGGCAATATCGTTGGCAAAACTTCTATGACATTTATGGAGGCAGAATATACCCTTTATGATGTTACTTTGGTTTTAGAAGATGATCTTCCTGCCATATTAGTGCGTATAGCAACCAAAAATGATTTGTATAAAAACTTTAATATTGGCGAATATATTCGCGGTAATATCTGGATTCAGGCGACTATTTGTGCTAAAAAGGGTGAAACTAATTGAATTTCACTAATATTTTAATAATTAGGTTATTGAATGAAGATTATACCCGAACAAACGACCAGCCTCATTCAATCTAGTAGCCTGCGCATAAAGGTCGATACTGGTGCGTTTTGCTTTTTTGTATTGGGTATGTTTTTAGCAGCTATATTCATGCACCAATTTGGTTTAGTTCCTTTTTAGTTTATAAAATTTATTCAAAAATAAAGCCCTCATTTGAGGGCTTTATTTATTTGATTTACTTAACCATTACGCTTTGCAAAATCATCCATAAAGTTGATTAAAGCCTGTACGCCTTCTAAAGGCACCGCATTATAAATACTTGCACGCATACCACCGACAGAGCGATGTCCAGCTAAGTTTAATAAATGGTTTGCTTCCGCTTCTTTTAAGAATTGTTTTTCTAAAGCTTCATCTGCCAAAGTAAACGGTACATTCATAATTGAACGGTTTGGAATTGCAATCGGGTTATTGTAGAAATCGCTTGAGTCGATATAACCATATATTGACTGAGCTTTTGCAAGGTTAACTTTATGGATAGCATCTACCCCACCCTGCTCTAGTAACCACTCAAATACCAGACCAGACAAGTACCAAGCGTAAGTCGATGGTGTATTCACCATAGAACCATTTTTCGCTTGGTCACCATATTTTAAGATGCTTGGAATTTCTGGTTTAGCTTGATCAAGTAAGTCATCACGAATAATGACAATTGTTAAACCAGCAGGACCAATATTTTTTTGTGCGCCAGCATAGATCAAACCAAATTTGGTCACATCTAATGGAGCAGATAAAATACTTGATGAATAGTCACAAACGAGTGGAGCTTTTACATCAGGAATTCCTGCGAACTGTAAGCCACCAATCGTTTCATTATCTGCATAATGTACATAGGCTGCGTCGTCAGACAAATTCCATTCGCTTTGTTCAGAAATTGCGAACTTGCCATCTATTTTAATACCAGCTTCTACAACATTAATATCACCATAACGTTTTGCTTCTTTTAACGCTTTTTCAGACCAGATGCCCGTATCAATATAATCAGCTTTAGTGTTTTTACCTAAAAGGTTTAAAGGAATCGCAGAAAATTGTAATGACGCTCCGCCTTGTAAAAACAGTACTTTATAGTTTTCTGGAATATTCATTAACTTGCGTAAATCTGCTTCAGCTTTTTCAGCCATAGCAACATAGTCAGCACTACGATGACTCATTTCCATGATGGATAGACCTTTACCATGCCAATCCAACATTTCTTGTTGAGCTTTTTCTAAAACGGCAGTAGGTAATGCAGCAGGACCAGCACAGAAATTGTACGCGCGCATGATTTTTCCCTTGTATAAAGTCAAACACAATAAAAATGGCATTTAACCACAGATTGCTTAAGCTTGCAGCAGCTTCTCAAGTAAATATTTCAATGCTGGGCTACATTTAGGTTTATTTTTTCAATTATTGTTTTATATATTTCTTTGCTCTGACTTGCAATTTTATCGATTTAAAACATTTTTTATTCAATCAAGATCAGCTTGACTTGTGATTATGATTTCACATACTTTGGTAGAGATTACAAATATAGACTTCGTCATATTCAATAATTAAAAGGAGGTTAAAATTATAAGGTTTTTATACAAATGTATAATAAACAAGATGATAATTGAATTTAATAACAAGAAATTTAAACTATAAGGGATGCCAGAAATTGTTATTTAAAATGCCAGTACATCGATACAGACAGTCTATTTTTCCCTTTTCATTTAAACCAAAAAATCTTGCTTTGGCTTTAGGATTTTTTTGCACAAATCATTTATATGCTCAAAGCTTAAGCTATGCTGAAGCAGAGCAGCAAGCTTTGAAAAGTTCATATAGTACTCAAGCCAATCAAGCATTACAGCAAGCATCTCAATTAGAAGCTGAAGCAGTGAAAGGACTCGGATTACCTCGAGTTGATTTAAATGTTAGAGCATATGCCTTTCATAGCGAAACAGACGTACCCCTCGCCTCTTTTAAACAAAAGCTTGAGAATGATTTAAGTCAGGGATTCAACGATAAACTTTCGCAGTGGAACAATGTCATTCCATCGGATGTGCTGGGGCAAGTTCAAGAAGGCGCAAATCAAACTATCCATGATGGTATAAATCGATTTCCCGATTATGCGAATCTGACTATAGAAGATCAGGTCGTGCGTCCTTCTATTTCGGTCGTTATGCCACTCTATACAGGTGGTTTAACCAGCAGTGCAAAAAAAATAGCCAACATTCAAGCGCAGCGTTCGGAACTTTCAAGTCAGCAACAACAAGATATACAGCGGTTTGAAGTGGTACAAAGTTATTTTAATGTTCAATTACAGCAGCAACTGGTAGCAAGTAGTTTATTCAACTTTAATGCCATGCAAAAACATTACAGCAATGCACTAAAACTCGAACAACAAGGGTTTATTAGTAAAGGGCAACGCATGCAGTTTGAAGTAGCTCGTAATAATGCGGAACGTACTCTACAAAGTACTCAAGCCAACTTAAATGCCAGTCGATTTAGTCTTAATAATCTTTTACATCAACAAAATAATATAGATTTAAGTACTCCGTTATTTGTAAATAACACACCAAGCCAAACTCTAGAATCACTTTTAACCAGTTATTCGAAAAAATCCAGCCTTGTACAAAAAATGCAGATGGATACTCAACTGGCCAATGTAAACATTCAAGCTCAACAAGCTGCAAAGAAACCAAGCCTTTTTGCCTTTGGTGAATATGCTCTTGATGAAAATGAAAACTGGATTGTCGGTGTAATGGCAAAATACAACCTATTTTCAGGCGTTGATAAAAATAAGAATATCCATGCTGCCGAACTCAAACGTTATGCTTCTGAACTTATGACTGAACGCACAAAACAAGAAATTGAGGCACTTCTGAATAAGTCATATAACGAGCTCAACTCTGCTCAGCAAAGTCATCAGCTTTTACAAAGAAATCTAAATGCCGCTCAAGAAAACTTGCGTATTCAAGAATTGTCTTTCCGTGAAGGAATGGGTACAGCAACTCAAGTGATTGATGCACAAAATGCATTAAGTGCTTTAAAAACTGAAATGGCTTTAAATGCCTATAAATATGTCATGTCACTCGCGACTCTATTGCAAAGTCACGGTTCAATTGACCAGTTCAAAGCTTACGTTAATCAACCCCATACCGACTATATCCGTTAATAGGAGCATACAATGAATCAAGAATCATCTCATTCAGAACAAGATTCTCTTGCTGCGGATACGGTAGAAACGAATCAATCTCAAGAAAATGATCAAGCGAGTGATGAGCCAGAATCAAACATAAATAAAGGTGACTCTCAACCACCTAAAAACTCCAAGCTTAAACTGATTATTGGTCTGATCATTATTGCGCTATTAGGGTTAATTATTTTTGGTTTGTGGAAAAGTTATCAGCCGAAACCTATTGAACTACAAGGTCGTGTTGAAGCCGAAACTATTCATGTGAGTACAAAAGTTCCGAGTCGTATCGAAGAAATTTATGTGCAAGAAGGCCAGAAAATTTCAAAAGGTCAGCCCCTTGTTCGTTTAGTTAGCCCAGAAATAGAAGCTAAAAAGCAACAAGCCTTGGCAACCTTACAATCAGCTTTAGCATTTCAATCTACGGTAGACCGCGGTTCTCAACAGGAAAATATCGATACTCTTTATGCCAACTGGCAAAGTACGAAAGCACAAGCAAACCTTGCAAAAACCACTTATCAACGTGGTGAAAATTTATATAAACAAGGTGTAATTTCGCGTCAAAGACGAGATGAAATGCTAGCGGCACAAACTTCTGCCCAAGAATTAAGTGAAGCCTCTTATCAACAATATGCACGTGCAAAACGTGGTAGTACAAGTCAGCAAAAATCTACAGCAGATGCACAGGTTGAAATTGCAAAAGCAGCTGTAGGTGAAGCAAAAGCGCTAGAGGAAGAGACACGTTTACTTTCCCCTATTTCCGGCACAGTTTCAAAAACTTATGGTAAGCCTTCTGAGTTAGTGGCTATGGGTGTGCCTGTTGTCAGCATTTTAGAAGATGATGATTTATGGGTGAGTTTAAACGTGGGTGAAAATCAATATGCCTCTGTTTATAAAAATAAAACCCTTGAAGGATTCATTCCAGCACTTAATCAGAATGTAAATTTTAAAATTAAAAATATTGATGCTGAAGGTGAATTTGCCACCATTAAAACTACTCGCCAAACTGGAGGCTATGATATTCGTAGCTTTAAACTTCATCTTGTACCTGAAAAACCAGTGCAAGATTTAAAAGTGGGTATGAGTGTTCTATTTAAAATTAAAGAAGAAAAATAACGCATGTTTGCCAGTATATTACGTGAACTAAACTATCTAAAAAGCAATAAATGGGATTTGTGTATGGTGACACTCATCCCTGCTTTTATCATTTTTTTGTTTAGCAGCATGTTTTACGCAGGTAAAGCTGAACATTTACCGATTGCGATTATTGATCAGGACCAAAGTGAACTCAGCCGCAATATTGAAAAGTATCTTTCGTTAAATCATACGGTAGATATTAAAACGATTACGGCAAGCTCAACTGAAGCTGAACAATTACTTAACGAAACTAAAATCTGGGGTTATGTTCTCATTCCAGACGGTGCTGAAAAGCGCTTTGTGAAAGCGCAGGATGCACAAATCAGCATTGCTTTTAACCAGTCTTTTTTTAGCGTGGGGAATACGATTTCCTCCGCAATGCTGGTGAGTACACTTAATGCTTTAGCAGACTATGCTGGTCAAAGTTATCTTGCAAATAGTATTCCCTATTTAGATGTACCTACGGCGCATGTAAAAGTATCAACGCTTTACAACCCGAGCATGAGCTATGAGTTTTATTTAGAGCCATTTATGGTTCCTGCCGTATTGCATCTGTTGCTA
This sequence comes from Acinetobacter sp. IK31, assembly GCF_035615195.1. NCBI lineage: Bacteria > Pseudomonadati > Pseudomonadota > Gammaproteobacteria > Moraxellales > Moraxellaceae > Acinetobacter > Acinetobacter sp. IK31. The sequence continues at coordinate 368,629 of NZ_JANBOB010000030.1, forward strand.
TGCTGCTGTGTTGCTTTTGCAATTGGACAAGAACTTAAACGTGGCACACTCACTCAATGGGTAAATCGAGAAAATTTTATTCAAGGCTTATTGGCTAAAAATTTGCTCTATAGCCTTATTTTTTGTGTATGGACCTGGTTATGGATGTTTTGGCTAGTTGAAATCCGTGGCTGGTTCGTAGCGGGTTCCTTAAGTTTATTGCTGGTTGCACAGTTCTTACTTTATTTTGCCTATGCTTTGATTAGCAGCACAGTTATTCTCGCGACCAAAAATTTAAGTAAAACTTTTGGGTTTATTGCCGTCTATGGTGGCTCATCTTTAAGTTTTGCAGGCGTTACTTTGCCTTTAAATAATGCACCGATTTTCACTAAATTTTGGTCACTCATTATTCCCTATACACCTTATGCCAAGCTGCAAACCGAACAATGGGTGATTGGTAGTCCACTTTTCATTTCAATGATTCCTTTTTTAATACTTCTGGGTTACTGCCTTATTTACTTCTTTTTAAGCTCTCTGCTGCTTAAAAAATTAATTCGGGGAGCAACTCCATGAAAGAGTTTTTAAAGGCTTATGGGCAAACATTTAAAGATATTGTTAGTAATAGCTCGGTTTTCACAACTCTGATTTTATCGGTCATTCTTTATAGCTTTTTTTATCCTACCGCCTATAAAGCTGAGCGTGCAGAATCAATTCCAATTGTGATTGTTGATGAAGAACAAAGCCTATTAACCTCTCAATTAATCGGCCAAAGTGCAAATAGCCCGCATGTTCATATTGTTACCGTTACAAGCAATTTTTTACAAGCGGAACAAATGGTTCGTGAACAAAAAGCCGATGGTATTTTGCTTTTACCAAGCAACTTAACGCAGAGCTTACGCCGAGGAGAAACAGGTGGAATTGGCTTATATCTAAGCACAACAAATTTTTTAAAAACTAAAGAAATTGGTTTAGGTCTAGCAACATCGCTTGAAGCGACCTTAAAAGAATATATTGAAAAATTTGGACAACGTACGCATTTCCAACCAGCGCTTTCTATTCATCAAGTGCCTCTATTTAACCCGCTTTCAGGCTATGGAAGCTATATCTTTCCAGCTGTTGCAGGTTTAATTATCCATCAAACTATTGTGTTAGGTTTAGCGATGCTAATTGCAAGCTACCGTGAACAGCACCAAAAAATTACAAGTGCTCGCTTTGCTGGAATTTTTGCAAGTATATTTACGATTGGCTGCTTAGGATGTTTTTATCTTTTTGGCTTTACCTTGTGGTTCAATGATTATCCACACGGTGGAAACTTCACAGGTTTACTAGTCGCCGTTCCTATTTTTATTAGTTGTGTGATTGGATTAGGCATGTTGATTGGTTCACTTTTAGATATGCCAGAACGTGCCGGACATATTATTGTGTTTAGCTCTGTACCTTTATTCTTGTTAACTGGGGCTGCATGGCCACATCAAGCAATGCCTGAATGGTTACAATGGTTTGCGTGGTGTTTACCGTCTACACATGCGGTACAAATGTTTGTACAACTTAATCAGATGGGTGTTCCGTTAGCCACGGTTGTACCAAAATTGATTTTTCTTGCGACAGCTGGATTAATATTAATGTGCTTAGCTTATTATCGACTTGTTAAAAAATCTTCTTCATAAAATAAAAAAGGAAGCTTACGCTTCCTTTTTTATTTAAGTTCTACTTATTCTTCTGACGCATCGTCATTCGTAGAAACTGCTTCTTCACCATCTAATTCTGAAGTATCAACTTCTCCTTCGAGAAACTCTTCTTCATCTTCAACGGCTGCAATTGATACAACACCAACTAAAGTTTCTTTTTCACTTAAACGAATCAGACGAACACCCTGTGCATTACGCCCAGTCATTGCAATTTCTACTGCACGAGTACGAACCAAAGTACCGCCATCAGAAATAAGCAGTAGTTCTTTAGTTTCATCAATAGAAACAGCACCTACAAGCTCACCGTTACGTTCACTGGTCTTAATTGCAATAACGCCTTTACCACCACGTTTTTTAGTAGGGAAGTCATTTACAGGCGTACGCTTACCATAACCATTCGCACTTGCACACAGAACCTCACCTGTTTCAGGCACGACTACAAGTGAAACGATACGACTAACTACATTTAAATCTGTTGAATCTTCATTATCATCTGATGCATCATTTTCAACGACGTCTGCATCTTCTTCAGTTAACATGCTACTTGCAATGCTAACGCGCATACCACGAACGCCTTTAGCTGTACGCCCCATTGCACGTACATCAGTTTCTGCAAAACGGATTGCTTTACCTTCATTTGAGAACAACATGATTTGCTGATTACCATCAGTAATCGCAACACCAATCAAGGTATCCTCTTCATTGAGTTCAATCGCACGTAAACCATTTGAACGGATATTAGCAAACTGTTCCAAATCAACACGTTTTACAGTACCCGAAGCTGTCGCCATAAATACGTAATGGTTTTCAAGGAACTGTGTTAGCGGCAAGATCGCTGTTACTGTTTCATTCGCATCTAAAGGCAACAAGTTCACAATTGGGCGGCCTTTTGCACCACGTGATGCTTGAGGCACTTCAAACACTCTAAGACGGTATACTTTACCTACGTTAGTAAAGCACAGCACAGTCGCATGGTTTGAAGCTACAATGAGATGTTGAATAAAGTCATCATCTTTCATTGAGGTTGCAGACTTACCACGTCCACCACGGCGCTGAGCCTGATAGTCTGAAAGCGGTTGAGTTTTTGCATAACCTGTTTGTGAAACTGTTAGTACAACTTGTTCTTCCGGAATTAAATCTTCACGGCTGAAATCAATACGAGATTCGATAATGTCAGTACGACGTGCATCGCCATATTGTTGTAAAACTTGCGCTAACTCTTCACGAATTACAGCCATCAATAAATTGAAATCATTAAGAATTGCCGTAAGTTCTGCAATTTGACCTAAAATTTCAGTGTATTCTGCATGTAATTTGTCTTGTTCAAGACCCGTTAAGCGATGCAAACGCAATTCTAGAATTGCACCCACTTGCGTTGGAGATAGGCGGTAAATCGTTTCAGATAAGCCAAATGGACGATCTGGGTTTTCCCCTTCAATTTCATCTGGACGTACAGAAATTGCACCAGCTTTTTCTAGTAAAGAAACAACGCCACCACCGGCCCACTCACCAGCAAGTAAACGCTCACGCGCTTCAGCCGGGTTAGCAGAAGTTTTAATGGTTTCGATAATTTCATCAATATTGGCTAAGGCAACAGTCAAGCCTTCCAAGATATGACCACGTTCACGTGCTTTACGCAATTCGAACATGGTACGGCGTGTCACTACTTCTTGGCGGTGACGGATAAATGCCGCAATAATATCTTTCAGATTCATCAATTTTGGCTGGCCATTGTCCAAGCAAACCATATTGATGCTGAATGAGTTTTCAAGCTGCGTATTTAAGAACAGGTTATTGACAACGATCTCAGCATTTTCACCACGCTTTAAATCAATCGCAATACGCATACCGTCTTTGTCAGACTCATCACGAAGTTCTGAAATACCTTCAAGTTTTTTCTCTTTAACCAACTCGGCAATACGTTCAATCACTCTTGCTTTATTGACTTGATATGGAATTTCGGTAAAGACGATCGTTGTACGTCCCGTCTTTTCATCTTCTTCGAAATGGTACTTACCACGAATATGTAGTCGGCCTTTACCTGTACGGTAAGCATCAACAATACCTGATTTACCGTAAATAATACCGCCTGTAGGAAAATCAGGACCAGTAATATATTCCATCAATCCTTCAATCGAGATATTTGGATTGTCTGCATAGGCTAAACATGCATTCACAACTTCTGTCATGTTGTGTGGTGCCATGTTGGTTGCCATACCAACAGCAATACCAGCAGCACCATTAATTAACAAGTTTGGAACACGTGTCGGAACCACCTGAGGAATACGCTCAGATCCGTCGTAGTTATCTTCCCAGTCAACAGTGTCTTTTTCTAGATCTGCAAGAAGTTCGTGCGCCAGTCTCGTCATACGGACTTCGGTATAACGCATTGCAGCTGCGCTATCACCATCAATCGAACCGAAGTTACCCTGACCATCTACCAATAAATAACGTAAGCTAAAGTCTTGAGCCATACGTACAATGGTTTCATAAACAGCTGAGTCACCATGAGGGTGATATTTACCGATTACGTCCCCAACAACACGTGCAGATTTCTTGTAGGCTTTGTTATAGTCATTGCCCAATTCGTGCATGGCAAATAGCACACGACGGTGAACAGGTTTTAGACCGTCTCTCACATCCGGCAATGCACGAGATACGATTACACTCATTGCGTAATCTAAATATGAATGCTTGAGTTCATCCTCAATGGCAATCGGTCGGATTTCCGATACGCTCATGCATACTCCTTCTTACAGATAGAAATTTCCATCTGCTTATATGTCTTGATCTTGCAAAAAATTTAGTTCCGAAAACTGAACTAAAGTCGAAAAAAATATAGCTGTATAGTATAGCACAAAAGCGCTTTGGAATGTACTGAATCTACAGGGTCAATCTGGTGATATTTGTATAATTTAATTGCATATTATTCTTATCATATCGCTGTAATGAGCATAGGTTCACCTTATTAAAACTATGTGATTTTTATTCTATAAAAATCAAACCTAAAATGAGATAACAAATCCAATTTAGTCCTCAACATCCATCTCTACAATAAAAAAACCCTTAGTAAAAACTAAGGGTTTTTTGACTTTAACCAGTAAGGATTAAAGTTTAGATACCAACTCAGGTACCACAGTGTTCAAATCACCAACTAACCAGTAGTCAGCAACACTGTTGATTGGCGCTTCTTCGTCTTTGTTGATTGCAACAATAACTTTAGAATCTTTCATACCAGCTAAATGCTGGATCGCACCAGAAATACCTACAGCAACATAAAGGTCAGGTGCAACGATCTTACCAGTTTGTCCAACCTGGAAGTCGTTAGGTACAAAGCCTGCATCAACTGCCGCACGTGAAGCACCTTGTGCTGCACCAAGCTTGTCAGCTAATGGGTCAAGTACTTTATGGTAGTTCTCACCAGAACCTACACCACGACCACCAGAAACAACAATGCGAGCAGCAGTCAATTCAGGACGGTCAAGTTTCACGATTTCTTCAGATACAAAATTAGAAATACCTGCATCTTTCGCTTCACTTACTGCTTCAACCGCAGCAGAACCACCTTCAGCAGCTACTGGATCAAATGCTGTACCACGAACTGTACCAACAATGATTGCTTCGTCAGATTGAACAGTCGCAATCGCGTTACCAGCGTAGATCGGACGTTTGAATGTATTCGCAGATTCAACAGAAATAATGTCTGTGATCATGCTTACATCAAGAAGAGCAGCAACACGTGGAAGAATGTTCTTACCAGTTGTTGTAGAAGCAGCTAATACGTATTTGTAACCTTTAGCCAAATCAGCAACTAAAGCAGCTACGTTTTCAGCTAACTGGTTTGCATAAGCTGCGTTGTCAGCAAGTAAAACCTTGCTTACACCAGCAACTTTAGCAGCAGCATCAGCAACTGCCTGAGCACCAGAACCAGCAACTAATACAGTAATATCACCACCGATTTTTTGTGCTGCAGCAACAACGTTTAAAGTAGCACCGTTAAGTACTTGGTTGTTGTGGTCAGCGATAACTAAAATACTCATGATTTTATCCTTCCGTATTAGATCACTTTCGCTTCATTTTTCAATTTTTCAACAAGCTCATCTACAGACTTCACTTGTACGCCAGCTTTACGTTCTGCTGGAGCTTCAACTTTAACAGTTTTAAGCTTAGTACCAGCTGTAACGCCATAATCAGCAGGAGATTTAGTATCAAGTGGCTTCTTACGAGCTTTCATGATGTTAGGCAATGCTGCATAACGTGGCTCATTCAAACGCAAATCAGTTGTAATGATTGCTGGAAGTGCCAGTTCAACAGTTTGTAAACCACCGTCAACTTCACGAGTTACTTGTACTTTGCCGCCATCAACTTTCACTTCAGAAGCGAATGTACCTTGGCCCGCACCTAATAATGCGCCAAGCATTTGACCTACTTGGTTAGAGTCATCATCAATTGCTTGTTTACCAAGAAGGATAAGTTCTGGTTTTTCAGCATCAACAACACCTTTTAAAATTTTAGCAACTTCTAAAGCGCCAATTTCATCAGTGGTTTCAACCAAAATACCGCGGTCTGCACCCAAAGCCATTGCAGAACGGATTTGTTCTTGAGCTTCTTTAGGACCAACAGAAACAACAACGATTTCTGATACTGTTCCTTTTTCTTTTAAGCGAACCGCTTCTTCTACTGCGATTTCACAAAATGGGTTAATTGACATTTTAACGTTAGTAAGGTCAACCCCACTATTGTCCGGCTTAACACGAACTTTGACGTTGGCATCAACCACGCGTTTTACAGCAACAAGAGCCTTCATGTAATCCTCGGCTGTTCTAGCAAAAGTAAATGTTGAGAAAAGTATATTAACTCTTCAATTAAAATTTTTTAGGTACCCTATCTTGCAATGTGTTTGGCATTTCGGTCAAGTCACAATTTCCGCTACTGCTATAAAAAAGATGAAATGCCCAGTTCATAAAAAAAATATTATGCCTTATTAGGTGCTATTTCATTCTTTTTACACTCTATTTTATGTATTGATTTTTATTATCTTTTTATCTTATTTAGCTTATTAGTCAGAAACATAAGATCGCCTTTAAATAATCGAGATTAGATGTTTTTGACTCAGGGGTACCGACAAAATATCCAAAGATCAAAATGGTCAATTTGACTATTTTCCCTATTTTTCTTAAACAAATTTCTAATAAAATACAAATGATGTCTACATTCGTATAAGACTTGCCATTTTAGTCAACTTTATTATTAAGATAGTTTTTAAATCTATTCATTCTTTTGCGCTCTTGGATGAGCTCGATCATAGACTTGCGCCAAATGATCAAAATCAATATGTGTATAAATTTGTGTGGTGGACAAATTACTATGACCTAACATTTCTTGTACTGATCGCAAATCACCACTACTTGATAACATATGACTAGCAAAACAATGTCTTAATAAATGAGGATGTAAATCTACATTCACGCCGGCCCTTTGCGCTTGCAGCTTTACACGTTTTTCAATTTGTCGCGGAGTTAACACGCCACCTCTTTGAGAAATAAAAACAAAAGCATTTTGATCAAAATGGCCTTTCCATATTTTGTAAATTTTTAGCCAATTCAATAGGCTTTCTTTCGCCTTTTTCCCGAACGGTACAATACGGGTTTTATTTCCTTTACCCGTAATACGTACCAGTTGCCTATTAAAATCTATATCTTTAATTGTTAATCCCTGCAACTCTGCCAGACGCAAACCACTTGAGTAAAGTAACTCCAACATGGCTTTATCACGTAACCACAGTTGCTGATCAATCGGTTTTTCAGGCATAGGTTGATCTAAAATTTGATTAACTGTTTCTATGTCGATCATACCGGGCAAAGGTCTAGGCTGACGTTTTAGCTTAAAATCATCAGTCGGGTTAATTTCTAAATATTTTCCTTGTTCAGCCCATTTCATGAACTGGCGAATTGAGGTGAGATGGCGCTGCATACTGCTTGAACTTAACTGGTCCCGCTCAACACGCTGGGCCAAATATTCACGTAAATCTGAAGCTTCGACATTTCTTAAATCAATTTGTTTGAGATCACAGAACTCAAGAAAGCTTTTAACATCTCTTTCATAAGCAGTAATCGTGTGCTCAGACTGGTTCTGAATTTTTCTTTCTTTTAACCACATTGAGAGCAGTTGTAATGCAAAATCCAAATTGCTCTCCATTTATTTGCTCATTTTATTTTTTCAGTGTACCAAAAAGTAGTTGATCAGGAAAATTGAGATCGTACAGCATAACAACTAACTACCTTATATATGTATTACACTTTACCTCAAGTATTTGTCGGAACCTTGCTGCATGACTACCTTACTCCTTCCTTACTTAATTGCGATTACACTACTTACCCTTACACCTGGTCTGGATACAACGTTAATTATTCGTACCGCCACACTCGAAGGTAAATCTAGAGCATTCCAAGCGGCAGTAGGTATTAGTCTTGGCTGTATTGCTTGGGGAATTGTGGTTGCTTGTGGTCTGGGGGCTTTGCTCATGGCTTCTGATTTAGCTTTTAATATATTGAAATGGATGGGAGCTGCTTATTTAGCTTGGCTGGGTTTGAATATGATTTTAAAACCACGTACTCAACTTGCAGAAATACAAAATAATAATTCAAACACTTCACCTTCACAGAATTGGTTTATTAAAGGTTTCTTGGGTAACTTACTTAATCCGAAAGTCGGCATTTTTTATATTTCATTTCTTCCCCAATTTATTCCACCGCAAGCATCGGCTGTCACTTGGATTATGGGGCTTGTGATGATTCATGTGGTGATTGGAACCTTATGGTCAATTTTATTAATTTTAGCCATGCAGCCACTTTCACGTTATCTTAAACAACCCAAATTTGTGAAATATATGGACCGAATTACGGGCAGTATTTTTGTGTTATTTGCTTTGAAATTGGCTTTGAGTAAAAGATAAATCTAAAAAGCGTGCTGATATAAAGCACGCTAAATAATAGTTAAAAATTTACATTAATTTTTTTAAGTAGTTTTCTATTTGGACTGCAACTTCATCGGCATGTTTTTCTGCTAATTGATGGTCCCCACCTTTAACAACATATAACGTCGAATTTTCAAACTTTCGATTTAAATATTGCCCCACTTCAACTGGACTCACTGGATCTTGGTCGCCCCAAATTAGTAAAGTTTCGACGCTTATATCTGACAAAAATTCTTCGTAGTTAATATTGGTAGTAACAAACCAATCTGGATATTTTAAAAAGGCTTGGCGATATGCTTCACGCCAATCTTGAATATTAAATGCAGAGAGATCGATTCCACCGGAAGTTACAATCAAGACCAGTCCTTTAACCAGTTGAGGTTTTTGCAACGCTGCGGCAACAGCAAAAATTCCTCCCATAGATTGAGCAATAATTACAGACTCATCATTAATTTGATTAAGAACATAGTTTGTTAAATCTTTAAAATTTTTAACCTCTACAGATTCTGGTGTATATCCAAAGCCCGGATAACCAATAATTTTTGTATGGTAATGCTGAGGTAGTTTTTCAATTAATGGATGCCAAAATGTAGTACTTCCTGAGGCACCGGGTAAGAAAATTAAATTATTCATATTTCTTATAAAGTAGTTAAATCAAATATTATTGTACATATAAAAGAAAGCCTCTTTTATCAGTTTAGCTGATGAAAAGAGGCTTCTATTTAGGTAACGCTATTAGCCTTGGAAATAACGTAAATCCAAACGCCCATCATACACATGGGTTGTTGGACCAGTCATCCAGACCACATCGCCTTCTTGCCATTCAATTTGTAACTTACCGCCAGCAAGCTCAACTTCCACTGAGTTGGCAAGTAAACCACGGCGCATACCACTTATCGCAGCAGCGCAAGCACCTGTACCGCATGCAAGTGTTTCACCTACACCACGTTCAAATACACGAAGGCGCACATGGTTTTCATCAATTACTTGCATAAATCCTGCGTTAACACGTTCAGGAAAACGTTTATGTGATTCAACTTGTGGACCAATACCCGCGACATCTGCTGTGAGCACATCAGGCACAATCGTTACGGCGTGAGGATTGCCCATATTGACCACATCAATACTAATATTTTGGTCGTTGGCTAACTCAAGTGTATATAAAGCTTCTGGCTGTTCAGCAACAAATGGAATTTCGTTCGGCAAGAATTTTGGGTAACCCATATTCACGCGTACCCAACCATTTTGCCCAAGCTCTGGCTTCACAATACCGGCTTTGGTTTGAACAGTAATATTGGTTTTGCTCGTTAAATGACGTTCATGTACAAAACGAGCAAAACAACGGACACCGTTACCACACTGTTCAACTTCAGAACCATCAGCATTAAAAATACGATATTTAAAATCTGCTTCTGGTAAATCTGGTGGTTCAACAATTAGAAGTTGGTCAAAACCAATACCAAAATGACGGTCAGCTAAGCGTTGAATTGTTTCTGTATCTAAATAAGCACGTTGGCTGATCAGATCAACCACCATAAAGTCATTGCCTAAGCCATGCATTTTAGTAAATTCTAATAACATCTCATTTACTCCTCTGGCAATAAACGTTCTTTTTCCCAAAGGGATTCAACTGTTTCACGTTCACGAATCAAATGAGCTTTATCACCTGACACCATCACTTCAGCAGCACGTCCACGTGTGTTGTAATTTGAACTCATTACAAAACCATAAGCGCCTGCACCGAGTACAGCTAACAAGTCATTTTCTTTTAAAGCCAATGAACGGTCTTTACCGATGAAATCACCTGTCTCACAGATTGCACCCACCAAATCCCAAGTTTTTTCTTCAGTATCTGAACTTGGCGCCACAGGCTGGATATCCATCCATGCTTCATATAATGCAGGACGAATTAAATCGTTCATTGCAGCATCAATAATGGCAAAATTACGATGACTCGTTGGTTTAAGCAAATCAACTTTTGTTAAAAGCACACCTGCATTTGCACTAATGCTACGGCCCGGCTCCATATAAACTTTGAGACCTAATTTTTCTAAAGCAGGTTTCATTGAATTGGCATATTCTTCAACACTTGGTGGTGTTTCATCTTTATAACAAACACCTAACCCGCCACCAATATCAATATGTTTAAGATTGATGCCAAGTTTTTTCAATTCATCGATCATCAACATGACACGGTCTAAAGCATCAACAAATGGCTTAGTCTCAGTTAATTGCGAACCGATGTGGCAGTCAATCCCAATAATTTCAAGGTTTGGTAAAGACGCTGCATATTGATAGGTTTCATAAACGGTATCACTTGGAATACCAAATTTATTTTCTTTAAGACCTGTTGAAATATAAGGATGTGTTTTTGCATCTACATCAGGATTTACACGTAAAGAAATCGGAGCTTTCTTACCCAAACGAGCCGCAACTTTTTGAAGACGATCTAGTTCGGCATAAGACTCTACATTAAAGCAAGCAATACCCACATTTAATGAAGTTTCAATATCAACTTCTGTTTTACCTAAACCCGAAAAGACAACTTTAGATGCATCTCCGCCAGCTTTGAGAACACGAGCAAGCTCACCACCAGACACAATATCAAAACCCGCACCGAGTTTTGCAAGCACATTCAAAACAGCTAAATTTGAGTTAGATTTCACCGCAAAACAGATTTGATGATCAATAAAGTTAAAGGCACGGTCCATATCTAAATAATGTTTTTCAAAAGCTGTTTTTGAATAAACATACAACGGTGTGCCAAATTGCTGCGCAAGCTGCTCGAGAGAACATTGCTCTGCATGCAATACTCCATTAATGCGGGTGAAACTCATGAAGGTGTCCTTATTTCAAAGCTTAAGGTGATGTTGTTTGGGTTGGAGCTGATGATGATTCAACTGGTTGTTCAGCTTCATCTTGTTTTTGCACAGCTTGTTTCGATTCGTTATTACGATAGAGCAAGTATTTTGCACGTTTGTCATAATTTGGATCAGAAGGTAATTGCAATACTCCTGACTGACCACAAGCGGTAAGCACAATACTGCTGCTCAATAAACTGATGAGGCAAATGGCACGACGCATCTGAGCACCTGATTTAAACAATTCGGTGCAGTATACCGTGATCAGGCAAACGGCTAAAGAGTAAACTTACCAGGAAAAACAATATCGATAAAAAAACGCCAGCTTTTCAGCCAGCGTTTGATTAGTACCAAGAAAAAACTTATTTTTTATGGCGCGGTTTATAGAAAAAGTAGTAACCAATAATCAGGATCACAAACCAGATCGGGCTAATTTTAAGTGCTCTGGCAGTATCTGCTTCTAAAGACAACACATAAATCATGCCAATGAAAAAAATAATCGTGATCCAGCATGTAAATAAACCACCCGGCAATTTAAATGTTGATTTAGCATGTAACTCAGGACGTGTAGTGTAATAACGGATATAACTCCAGATAATGAGTAACCACACACAAATAAACAAAATAGTTGAGAGTGTCGTCGCAAGCGTAAAGGCTTCAACAGTATTTGGTACAAAATACTGTAATGCTGCACCTAACAATAAACACGCAGCAGAGAAATACAATGCATTTGCTGGGACTGCACGTTTGTTAAGTTTACCAAAAGCTTTTGGTCCCTGATCTTCACGCGATAGACCAAATAACATACGGCTGGTTGAGAATACACCACTGTTCATTGATGACATTACAGATGACAACACGACTAAGTTCATCAAGATTGCCGCTGCAGCAATACCTGCCTGACTAAACAAGTTCACAAATGGACTGATGCTTGGATCAATTCTGTTCCATGGTGTTACTGACATGACGATCAATAGTGCCAACACATAGAAAATAATGATACGGATTGGAATTGAATTAATTGCTTTTGGCAAATTACGTGCTGGGTCTTTAGTTTCAGCAGCCGTTGTTCCAACAAGCTCGACACCAACGAAAGCAAAAATCGCGATCTGGAAGCCTGCTAAGAAACCATTCACACCAGTTGGGAAGAAACCACCGTTAGCCCAAAGATGAGTAAATGAAGCAACTTCACCTGTAGTAGAGGTAAAACCAGTAAAGATCATCCATAAACCCACAGCAATTAAAATGACAATTGCAAGGATCTTAACGAGAGCAAACCAGAACTCTAACTCACCAAATAGACGTACTGTTAACAGGTTTAAACCCATAATAAAGACAATAGCCGCAACACTAATCATTGCTCCTTCGACAGGCGAAAAAGGCAGACCATTATTAAAGAATTGTAAGTAATAGATAATCGCGGAAAGGTCAGCAATACCAATCGTGATCCAACATAACCAGTAAGTCCACCCTACAAAATAACCTGCCCATGGGCCAATTAAATCTGTTGTAAAGTCGATAAATGATTTATAGGCCAAATTTGAAAGGAGTAGTTCACCAAGCGCACGCATGACAAAAAACACCATTAAACCAATAATCAGATAAATAAATAAGATAGATGGACCAGCAAGGCTAATGGTTTTACCTGATCCCATAAATAATCCGGTACCAATTGCACCGCCGATCGCAATCAGCTGTAAATGCCGATTGGAAAGGCTACGATGGAGTTCACCTTGTTCATGAGGTTCACTCAAATTTTGATTCGACATCTTATGAATACACTCCAGTAATTTTTTTAGTCCGTTAGCCAAAATCAAATCAAAAAGTTGATATCGCACCATTTGCAGGTATCTTTTAAATGTATATTTTTTGACAACTTTTCAGCTAACCAATTTTTGTCTGTATTGCCGATGATTTCAAGCTACATACAATTATGGCCGATAATACGCACAAGCTCATTTCAAAACAACGCACTTTTAAGTCAACTTTTGTCTGACAAGTTCATTCTTTCATACAAATAAAAAAGGTAGTCCTAAGACTACCCTTCCAGAATTTAATAACTAAATAAACTAAATTTCTGAAATTCTATTTTTGTTTATTTTTCAATTTTTCTTCCCAGAATGTCGCATTTTTTATTCCTAATTTAATAGGATCAAATGTATATTCTGTTACTCCAGCTTTTTGCTGTGCCTCATAATCCTTCAATGCTTTAATAGTAGGTTTCCATATAAAATAAGTCACAATAATACCAACGATGTTGATCCATGCCATTAAACCTACACCAATGTCACCAATACCCCATATATAACCAGTTGCACTAAGCACACCATAAGATACCGATAAAATAATAAAGCACTTAACCACAAATAATAGTGATGGAGATTTTGTAATATAGCTTAGATAAGTAATGTTAGTTTCCGCGATGTAGTAGTAAGCAACAATTGTTGTGAAAGCAAAAAAGAAAACAGCCAAAGCCACAAAAATTTGGCCAAAATTACCAAACATTGTACTAACAGCCATTTGGGTGAATGCAGGAGAACCAATTTCAACTGTAGCTCCAACATTTTGCACAATAAATTGACCTGCTTCTAAGGTCCCTTGTACATTATACATCCCTGTGATTAAAATCATGAATGCTGTAGCAGAACAAACAAATAAAGTATCCACATAAATTGAAAATGCTTGAACAAATCCTTGTTGAGCCGGATGCTGAACTTCAGCCGCAGCCGCTGCGTGAGGACCTGTTCCTTGACCTGCTTCATTTGAATAAACACCACGTTTTACTCCCCAGCCAATCGCCGCACCAAGACCCGCCATAGGAGAAAAAGCATCTTCAAAAATTAATTTAATTACTCCAGGGAGTTCATGGATATTGGCAATTACAATAATGACAGCCATTAAAATATATCCAGCAGCCATGAATGGCACCACGAACTCAGCAAAACGTGCGATCCGCTTGATTCCTCCAAAAATAATGATGGCAAGTAAACTTACAATTACAGCAAGTGCAACAAGTTTAAATAATCCAATATCTCCAAAAATAATTGTGCCTTCACCTGTAATCTGAGTAAAAGCTTTACCTACAGCATTTGCTTGGATACCTGGTAAAAACAAACCACAAGAAATAATCGCAGCAATAGCAAACACGATTCCTAACCAGCGTTGTCCTAACCCCCTATCAAAATAAAAAGCTGGACCACCACGGTATTGCCCTTGATATTCAACCTTATAGATTTGGCCTAATGTCGATTCAACATATGCTGTACTTGCTCCTAGAAATGCTACTAGCCACATCCAAAAGACAGCACCAGGACCACCAAAACCAATTGCTGCCGCGACACCTGCAATGTTACCAACACCTACACGTCCTGATAGTGAAACTGCAAGCGCCTGAAAAGATGAAATCCCCTGTTCTGAAGAAGTTCCTTTTATTAATAACCTTACCATTTCTTTCATTTGGCGTACTTGAACGAATCTAGTCAAAATAGAAAAAAATAAACCAGCGCCTAAGCACAAGTAAATCAGTCCTTTACTCCAGATTATGCTATTTACCCAATCAACAATTTCTGCTGCACTCATAGATATCAACCTTTTGTATTTTTAAAATACAATACTCATATTATTTTGTTCGTTTTTTACTTCAGCAATATCCATGCCATCTCTATAATAAACAGGTAGATATATACGTTAGTAAAAACACCTTCCTTGGGGATAGATTAGATTTTTTATATCCACTGAAAACAAACTCTATCTGACTTGTAAAAATCCTATATCGTGTTATTTTTGATGTCTTTCCCTTTTAGTTCCTAAAAAGCTCCGCTTTTCTAATTCCTAATCTTTTACATGAAAAATTTAGGAAAAAGAGCTAAGGACTCTCTATAGAACTATATTTATATAATATCGAGCAAAATTTCAATTTTTTATGAGTAAAGTCAAAACTATTTACCGTTGCGAGCAATGTGGTGCCGATCATCTTAAATGGGCAGGTCAATGTTCAGAGTGTGGTGAATGGAATTGCCTGACCGAAGTCAGACTTGAACCAACCACTGCGCACCGAGCACGCCCCAAAACTGGGGGCTATGCAGGCCAAGCCGCCAATATTACAACACTCAATAAA
Organism: Acinetobacter sp. IK31; assembly: GCF_035615195.1. Classification (NCBI taxonomy): domain Bacteria; kingdom Pseudomonadati; phylum Pseudomonadota; class Gammaproteobacteria; order Moraxellales; family Moraxellaceae; genus Acinetobacter; species Acinetobacter sp. IK31. The sequence continues at coordinate 384,250 of NZ_JANBOB010000030.1, forward strand.
GTCTCAGTTTCCCATGAAACCCGCTTACAGACAGGTATTAGCGAATTTGACCGTGTACTTGGCGGAGGTTTAGTTACCGGTTCAGTCGTACTGATTGGTGGTGATCCTGGTATTGGTAAATCGACCATTCTGTTACAAACAGCAACCCATATGGCAAGCGCGAAAAGCTCCGCACTTTATATTACGGGTGAAGAATCGTTATCTCAGGTTGCTCTTCGTGCTCAACGTCTTGATTTACCTACTGACAAGTTAAAGGCCATGGCCGAAACCTGCGTAGAACGAATTTGTGAGGTTCTAGAACAAGAAAAGCCTGCTGTGGCTATTTTAGATTCTATTCAGACACTTTACACCGAAACCCTTCAATCGGCGCCAGGTGGTGTTTCTCAAATTCGTGAATCTGCTGCATTACTTACACGTTATGCAAAAAATAGTGGTACGGCACTATTTCTTGTTGGTCATGTCACTAAAGAAGGTGCTCTTGCAGGCCCTCGTGTTTTAGAACACATGGTGGATTGTGTACTTTACTTTGAAGGTCAATCCGACTCACGCTATCGAATGATTCGTGCAGTTAAAAACCGTTTTGGTGCAGTCAATGAACTGGGTGTATTCGCGATGACAGATAAAGGGTTACGTGAAGTTGCTAACCCTTCTGCTATTTTTTTGAGTCGTTATGATGAAGCGATTCCGGGTTCAATCGTCATGATTAGCCGTGAAGGTACTCGCCCTCTTTTAGTCGAAGTACAAGCATTGGTTGACGATGCACAAGGCCAACCACGTCGTGTCGCATTAGGTCTTGAACAAAACCGTTTAAACATGCTTCTTGCTGTCATGCACCGTCACGGAGGCGTCCAGACAACAGGACAAGACGTCTATGTAAATATTGTAGGTGGCTTAAAAATTACTGAAACAGGTTCAGATTTAGCAGTTTTATTAGCATGTGCTTCAAGTTTACGTACTAAGGCTTTACCACAGCAGCTTGCGGTTTTTGGCGAAGTTGGTCTTTCTGGTGAAATTCGCCCAGTTCCTAATGGCCAAGAGCGTTTAAAAGAAGCGGCTAAACATGGTTTTAAATATGTCATTTTACCAAGAGGCAATGCGCCGCAAAAAGCAATTCCAGGGGTTCAGGTCATTGCCGTTGCCCGTTTGCATGAAGCCTTGACCGAAGCTATGCAATTGAGTGATGAATTGACATAAAAAATATACTTTTATAGTTGAAATTTAGGGTAAATGCCTGCATAAATACTATTGTAAATTAATTTTAAACAGGAATTTCCTATGGAAGTACACCAGCGTGGCTTGATTAGCGGTATTTTAATGGCTGCTTTAGCAATTTCTCCTCTTGCTGAAGCTAAACGTGCGGGTGGTGGTAAAAGCCACGGTATGGCACGCTCTACTACGTCAAGCCAGTCATATCAACAACCTCGTCAAGTGACTCCAGCTCAACAACCAGCCACTGCACCTCAAAGATCAGGTCCAGGTGTTGGCTCAATGGTTGCAGCTGGTGTAGCTGGTGCTGCCGTAGGTGCTGTTGCAGCAAATGCTTTAGCTGATGACAAACCGACATCAACTGAACAGCAAGCCACTCAGGCTGAAGCTCAACAAGAGAAAAAAGGTGGTATCCCGAGCTGGATTTGGGTGTTACTTGCAGCTGCTTTAGCTTTCTTTGTATTCCGTAAATTGGGATCAAAAAAAAAACTAACGGCTAATAACCCATACGCACCAAACAATGGCGGTCAAAATCCATTTGGCCGTTCTGCTGCACCACAAGCGACACCACGTAATGCTGGAGATAATACAAATATCTTTGGACAGTCTGTGACTGGTGGTGCTGCAACCCAAGCTCCTTTTGGCGGTGTAACGACCAGTAATGGCAATCAACTTCCAGACGGTAGTGAACCAGCTTCTTTCTTGCGTATTGCACGTCAACGTTTTAACCACATCCAATCGATGAATACTGCAAGTAACATTGAAGAAATTCGCCGTTACTTAACGCCAGAACTTTATACTTCTATGTATAACGACATCATGGAAAACCAAGATCAAGATGTTGCCGAGTTTAGTAACCTCAATGCGATGGTTGTCGATAGTGCGACTGAAAATGGTCAATACGTAGTAAGCGTACGTTTCACTGGTACAGTGAGTGAAGATCTAAACAGCTTGCCACAGCCATTTGCTGAAATCTGGCACTTTGTTAAACCTGCTGGCTCTCAGCAAGACTGGGTTGTTGCAGGTATTCAACAAGCTTAAGCTGAATAAGCTCTAAATAAAAAAGCCACAATATTGTGGCTTTTTTATTTGTTAGTTTTTAAGCAATGTCTGCTGGAAATGTAATCACTTTTTCAATTTGAAGCTGGTCCATTGCAACCATTAATAGACGATCTACGCCTAAAGCAATTCCTGAGCATTCTGGCATATGAGGTAAAGCAGCTAATAGGTGTTCATCTAAAGGCATAATATGCAGACCCTGCTTAGCTCGCTCGGCATTATCTGCTTCAAAGCGTGAACGTAAAACTTCTGCATCAAGCAATTCGTCATAGGCATTTGCCAGCTCTAAACCTTCAATATAGACCTCAAAACGAGCAGCAACATCTTCCCCATCTTCATCGAGTTTTACCTTCGCTAAAGATGCCATTTCTGGTGGAAAGTCATTTAAAAAGACAGGTGCATCAAACCCTAAACTTGGTTCAACAAAATGTGAAAATAACAAATCGATATAAGCTAAACGGTCGTCACCTAAATCAAGGTTTAATCCAACACGGTTTGCAGTTTCTTTGAGTTGCTTCAAAGTTGCTTGTAATGGGTTAATGTCTAAACGGTCCTGAAAGGCATGTTTATAACTTAGAATAAACGGACGAACTTCACCATAACGATGCTGCAAACAGCTTTGCAATAAATCGGCGGTTTCATGCATTAAAGCTTTTAGATCAAAACTCGGGCGGTACCATTCAAGCATCGTAAATTCACTATTGTGTTTACGCCCGTGTTCATCATCTCGAAAAACCTTACAAATCTGGTAAATCGGCCCACTACCACTTGCCAATAATCGCTTCATGGCAAACTCAGGTGAAGTCTGTAAATATTGAGTTTGCAATTTCCCATTGATATGACGCAAAGCCTGAACAGAAGCTAAATGCACATCGGTGACACCTGCTTGTGAAACAATCGGTGTTTCAACTTCCATGACGCCACGTTCTGCAAAAAACTGGCGGATTTGGGTGTAGAGCTTGGCACGAGCTTTTAAGGCATCAATTGAACAAGTAGGTTGATAACTTAAACTCATGCCTGCGGCCCTCCATGTGCTGCCCACTCGCGACGCAGCGGATAGTTCTTACGTAATAAATCAAATGCTTTTTGCTCAACCTTGCCGTCTTTAATACAAGCACGAATATTGACGTCATCTTGAGCAATATCATAAATTTGAGTTAATTTTTGCTTTAACACAGCCTTTAAATCATTACCTGAAAAATAATCTTCGCACGCAGGCAATTGTGTTTCGAAACGCTTATTTATATCGAAACCAAACTTTTGGCAAAACGCTTCATAAATCATTTGCGTACCGCGGGCTTTGCCTTCGAGGCTGTAACCAGCAATATGCGGTGTCGCTAAAGCCAACATGTCTATAAGCTCTTCTGAGATGACTGGCTCATGTTCAAACACATCGAGCACAACTTTTCGTTTTGTACGTTGAATATCTTCGATTAAAGCCGCTTCTTTAACGACTGGGCCACGCGCACTATTAATTAAAATCGTGTTCGGTTGAAGTGCTGCAAATGCTTGCTCATCAAAAAGATGATAAGTCGCATGCTCACCATTTTTAGTTAAAGGCACATGAATTGAAATTGCATTCGCTTGTCGCAAGAGCATTTCTAAGCTTACATTCTCAATCGAATCTAACTGTACATATGGGTCAAAGCCAATCACACGCCAGCCAAGCAACTGAGCCATATATGCCAAACGTTTACCGACGTTTCCAAGCCCAACAATGCCTAGGGTAAATTTTTCTTTTTGTTCTAGGAGGTTGGCATCTAAATGCAGTAAAGCAGTAATGACATATTCAGCAACTGCCTGCGCGTTACAACCTGCTGCATTGGCCCACGTAATTCCTTGTTTTTCTAAAGCTGAAATATCTAAATGGTCGGTACCAATTGTGGCACTACCTACATATTTTATTGAAGTGTCTCGAATTAAACTCTCGTTAACTGCTGTTACCGAACGAACCAATAAAGCCTCTGCATCTTTTACATCTGCATGAGTTAAAGTACGCCCTGCATGGTGTTGAATATCGCCAAACTCTGAAAAAAAGTAATCGGTAAATGCCAAGTTTTCATCTGCGACGATTTTCATTGTCTGCAACTCATAGCTTATAAAAACGTTATTATCCTTTGAGTTGTAGCAAAGTACAATGTTAATGCCTTGAAATTAGTATTCTCTATTTTTAACGTTTATGAGTTATAAATCACCGCCAAAATAGAAATAAGCCATCACAGCCAAAGTTATCCAAACTAGAATAATCAACACAGCGACCAAATAATTTTGAGGGCGGCGTTCTTGTTGTTCAAGCCAGTCTTCAGCTTGTTGTTCTGCCTCTAAAATGACATGTTTAGGCGTAAAGCGAACAGCCAACCAAATGAGTATTGGTAAAATTAAAGCCTCATCAAGTAATCCCAAAACAGGAATAAAATCTGGAATTAAATCAATGGGACTAAAAGCATAGGCAACCGCTACAACAGCAATAATTTTTGGTAGCCACGGCATTTGCGGGTGCTTCGATGCAAACCACAACATAATAATTTGTTTTTTTAGATGTTTTGCCCAATCTTTTAGAGACTGCAACCAAGACATTGGGACACACTCCGACCTACCGAAGTCTGATAATAAAGTATAAAACTCCCGCCTAGCTTAAAATTAGAAAAAATAGAAATGTAAATTTCTATCTTTTTGATCATTTTTTTAATGAGAGTTTATTTAATGGTTCTTTTAAGGCTTCATAATTCGGTATATAAAACAAAGCCATCCCCACGACAAAAACTAGCCAAAGTTAGACCCGATATTTTTGCTAACCGAATGGCCATGCTGGTTGGAGCGGAAATTGATGCTAGTAAACCGATATTCAACTGAGCGCATTTACGAATTAATTCATAGCTTGCACGGCTCGTCATGACAACAAAACCAGAACTTGTATCATAGTTTTCTTGGGCTAAATAACCGAGCAATTTGTCTAAAGCATTGTGGCGTCCCACATCTTCAAATAATGCGATGATTTGACCTTCAACGACCCAAGCTGCGGCATGTGCCCCTCCCGTTAAAGCGGTAATTTCTTGCCGATTCTTTAAGTGAGAAATAGCCATCGGAATTTGCTCAAGCCATGCTTTAGAAAATCGAGTTGTAATTTTAGGAACATCGAGATGAAACTGCTCTAAACTTTCAATTCCACATAAACCGCAACCAGTACGTCCCACCATCATTCTTCTATGTTCTTTTAAAGTCGCAAACGCCCTAGATGAAATCGTCATTTCAACTTCAATGCCTAATTCACGTTGATGTACCTCAATGGCGTAGAGTTCTTTTAAACTCGTTAAAATCCCTTCAGACAGACTAAATCCTTTTGCAAATAAGCTCACATCGGTAGGCGTTGCCATCATCACAGCGTGAGAAATACCGTTATATACCAAAGCAATCGGGTGTTCTTGAACAATATTGTCTAATGCAATTTCAGATTCAGTTTTTTTGAAGCGCTGTACTTCTAAGGTTTCAACCCCATATAAATGCGGTGTCAAAATAACATCCTTATTTTTAGTTCATGGCGCTTGGAATTAGCGCCATTCGGATATGAGTTTTAATATTAAATAGACTGTTGCACTTAAAGACTGCTCACCTTTCTGTCAGCATCTTCGGGGTCAACTGCCGTTGCCAGATTAAAATGCTCAGGCGCATTGCCTGCGTGCAAAATGACAGGAACACTTTTTGATGCAGGAATCTTGGCATATTGATCATGGCTACTTAATGCCACCAGAGGATTAGTTTCCGGATAATAAGCGGCTAAACTGCCCCGTGGAATGTTGTACGGTACAATACGGAAACTATGCACGATACGTTTAACACCATCTGAGAAAACACTTTCAATATCGACCCACTGGTTCGCTTCAAAACCAGCTTCATCAATATCGGCTTGGTTCATAAACAACACACGGCGCTGCCCAAACACCCCTCGGTAACGGTCATCAAGACCATATAAAGTTGTGTTGTACTGATCATGGGAACGGGTTGTCATTAAGGTATAAACCTTACTATCCGTATAGGCCGCGGCATATTGATTTTCTTTATCGCTATAGACTTCATTCAGTGGTGTAATCATAAATTGGGCTTTACCACTTTTTGTATTCCAGACGTGTTGATTGGCTGGATGTTCTAAGTGGAAACCGCCTGGTTCATAGACCCGTAAATTAAAGTCATGAAACTCATCAAACACATCGGCGATTGAGTCACGAATACGGTCATAACTTTCAATGTACCATTTCCATTTAACCTGACTGTCCGGCAACACGGCTTCTGCCATTCTTGCCACAATATCTGGTTCCGATAAAATATTTTCAGAAATTGGAGTATTACGTCCTGCCGACAAGTGAACATTACTCATCGAATCTTCAACAGTAATCGCCTGTGGACCATGAAGTTGCTCATCAATTTCCGTCCGCCCTAAACACGGCAAAATCAACGCATCTTGACCACAAATCAAGTGACTACGATTTAACTTAGTGGCTACATGTACCGTTAAATTACATTTTTTAAGCGCTTCTTGGGTATACGGCGTATCTGGGGTTGCAACCGCGAAATTGCCCCCTAAACCAATAAAGACTTTGACCTCACCCTCATACATCGCTTTAATCGTTTCAACCACGCCAAAACCATTTTTTCTTGGTGATTTAATCCCAAACACACGGTCAATGTTGTCGAGTAATTTAGGATTAGGTAACTCATTAATGCCCATGGTTCGGTCACCTTGCACATTACTATGGCCTCGAACTGGACATAATCCCGCACCTGGTCGGCCAATTTGACCTCGCGCCAATAACAAGTTCGCTAACATATGAACATTGGCAGTTCCGTGGCGGTGTTGGGTAATCCCCATTCCCCAACAGAAAATCGAACGCTCTGACTCTAAAAACAGTTTAGATAGTTTTTCCAGATGTTCGGCAGATAGCCCTGAGTGTTTATAGATATCTTGCCATTCAGTCCTTTCAACCTCAGCAATCATTTCATCAAAACCAATAGTATTCACAGCAATAAAGTTTCGATCAAAAACGCTTGGTTTTCCTGAAGCAATGGCTTTTTTATCCCACTCATTTAAGTGCTTTAAAATGCCTAACATCAAGGCATAGTCACCACCAATTTTAGGCTGGAAATAATAACGGCTAATAGGTGTACTACCATTGGTCATCATTTCAAGTGGTGCTTGTGGGTCTTGGAAACGCTCAAGCCCTCTCTCTTTAATTGGGTTAATCGCAATAATATTTCCGCCACGTTTAGAGACTTCTCGTAAAGTTCCTAACATACGTGGATGATTGGTTCCTGGGTTGTGTCCAAAACTAAAAATAGCATCGGCTAAATCAAAATCATCCAGCGTTACCGTGCCTTTGCCTAAACCAATTGAGTCAAGCAAACCGACACTTGTGGTTTCATGACACATGTTCGAACAGTCTGGAAAGTTATTTGTTCCAAAACTACGTACAAACAATTGATATAAAAACGCAGCTTCATTGCTGGCGCGACCCGACGTATAAAATGCAGCTTGGTCCGGATGGTCTAACGCATGCAGATGTTTAGCAATGAGTTGAAATGCCTCATCCCATGAAATAGGTACATATTTATCAGTTGCGGCATCGTAGCGGACTGGGTCAGTTAAGCGACCTAAATCTTCAAGAAAAAAATCACTTTGTTCTGATAACCAACTTAATGTGTGGTTTGCAAAATATTCAGGAGTCACTGTTTTACTGGTCGCTTCAAATGCAACCGCTTTTGCGCCGTTTTCACAGAAATTAAAGGCATGAGCATTTTTCTTTTCGGGCCATGCACAGCCCGGACAATCAAAACCTGTTGGTTGGTTAATGTTGAGTAAAGTAATAGAACCTTTTTTTAAAATATCTTGTCGTTTTAAATTTCGAGCAACGCTGAGTAACGCACCCCATCCCCCAGCAGGATGCGTGTAGGGTTCAATTCGCGCAAAGCCATTATTTTCTTGTATATGCTTTTGTTCTTCTGAATTATCCACTTGTTCATCCTCTTCGTTATACTTTCGAGATCAGCTCATTCCATTTGGTCGCATTTTCATTATGGTAAAATTAGTTAACTCATCTCTTAATTAATAACATGGGTTTGCTTTTTATCTTATCCATGACTTTGCAAAAGCAGACTCATCTCTTGTTATAATATGTGCCATATCCGTTACAATTACAATTATTCTAAGCCCATCCATAATTTTTAAAAATTCAATAAATAACAAAAAGTTAAAATCTATAAGATTTAATTTTTACAGATAAAAACATAATTACTTTTATATTTTTAACGGCCCCTAATTACATTCCACACTGAAATTTACAAGACTTTAGCTAGGCTTTTATTGCTTTAAGCAGTATAAATTATTTGAAAAGAAATCAAATTTAGAGAACTTATGAAGGTCGTAATTGCCCCTGACTCTTTTAAAGACAGCCTATCTGCGTTGTATGTAGCTCAGGCAATTGCCAAAGGATGGAATGAGGTTTTCCCTGAAGCCGAAACGATTTTATGTCCTATGGCAGATGGTGGTGAAGGCACAATTGAAGCAATATTAGAAGTCTGCGATGGCCAGTGGCGTGAAAAAACAGTAACAGGCCCGTTGGGTCAACTTGTTCAGGCAAAATGGGGTTGGTTAGAAAAACAAAAAATAGCCATAATTGAAATGGCTCAAGCGAGTGGTATCCAGCTAGTTCCACCGTCAGAACGTGATGCATGCCAAAGCACAACATTTGGAACGGGCCAGCTCATTAGGGAAGCTTTAGACGTAGGTGCAAAAGAAATTATTTTAACTGTGGGCGGTAGTGCAACCAATGATGGTGGTACTGGTTTATTAACTGCACTAGGTGCATCGCTATTAGACTCGAACCAACACCTTTTACCCGATGGTAGTCTCGCTTTACAAACATTGTCAAAAATTGATTTAACTCATTTCGACCAGCGTATTCACCAGACACGTTTTTTATTGGCTGCCGATGTCACAAATCCACTTTGTGGTCCAAATGGTGCATCACATATTTTTGGTCCACAAAAAGGTGCTACCCCTGCTCAAGTACAACTACTTGACCAAGCCCTTGCCCATTTTGCGGATGTCTCGGCACAATTGCTCGGTTTCGATAAAAGAGATGAAGCTGGTTCTGGTGCGGCTGGGGGGTTAGGTTTTGCTGCTAAAAGTTTTTTAAATGCAGAGTTTAAAGCTGGGGTCGAAGTTGTAGCTGAACTCAATCAGCTTGCCAATAAAGTCTCTAATGCAGATTGGGTCATTACGGGTGAAGGCAAATTTGACCGACAGACTTTAAATGGCAAAACAGTTTTTGGTGTGAGTCGAGTCGCGAAAATGAAAAATATACCTGTTATTGTGATTGCAGGCACTTTAGGCGAAGGCTACCAAGCGCTTTATCAACACGGCGTTACGGCTGCTTTTTCACTGACAAACGGTCCAATCACATTAGAACAAGCTTGCGAACATGCATCAGAACTCATTTTCGAGAGAACCATCGATATTGCTAGATTAATTAAGTTTAATCAGAACCACCGCTAAACATTACTTCGTTATTTTTAAAACGGTTAAACCAACAAATAGGAATGTCTTATGAACGTTATTGATGCTATTCAGCAACGCCGCGCAATTAAACGCTTCGACCCATCATTTCAACTCTCTGAAGAAAATAAGCAACAGTTATTACAAGAAGTTTTAGCAAATGCACCAAGTGCATTTAATTTGCAGCACTGGCGCCCTGTTGTGATTGAAGACGCTGAACTCAGACAAAAAATTCGTACCATTGCGTGGGACCAGCCACAAGTTACCGAAGCTTCTTTACTGATTGTGTTATGCGCGAAAGTAAGCTCGTGGGAAGCCGATGCTAAACGTGTTTGGGATGGGGCTTCTCCTGAAGTACAAAATATTATGGTAGGCGCAATTGATCAATATTACCGCGACCGCCCACAAACCCAACGTGACGAAGTGATGCGTAGTGCGGGTATTTTTGCTCAGACCTTAATGCTTCTTGCTCAAGAGCATGGTTTAGACAGTTGCCCAATGGATGGTTTTGACTTTGATGCGATGGCGAAGTTAATTAACTTACCTGAAGACCACGTGGTGTGTTTAATGATTGCCGTTGGTAAATCAGCATCTCAACCGTACCCACGTGTGGGTAAACTTCCTTTTGATGATGTAATTATTCAAAATACATTCTAAATTATTAGTCAGATTTCAGGCTTCCATAAGCTTCTTATTCTATTATGAATAGCTGGAAGCCTTTAATTTGAGATTCACTATAAATCTAATTTTGAATCTTATTTAAAGTGAAATATTCAAAATGCTCCATCAACTATGAAAGTGTGGTGCTACCTCTATCTATTTCATACTTTAGGATTTTTTTAATTCTTTCCCAAAACTTTCTTAAATTCCGGTGAATCAAAATAGTTCGTAATCATTTTTCCAAGATCGACCTTATGCGCTTTAACTTCTTCGCTCCCCATGTCTTGTAAAACCGTATGTGGCTTATGCTTTTTCAAAGGAGGGAATTTCCGTTGACCGCCTGTTGTTATTCTTTCAATAAAGCTTGCCAACCACATAATATATTCGCACTTATTCTTATAAGAAGGCATTAAACTGATATCCAGCTTAACCATACATTCACTTAAAGGCTTGCTGATACACTCTTCAAAGTTAATAAAATTATACTTAAGTTTATAAGGTGTTCCTTTTAGCTCTTGTCGGATAATACTTACTAAACTATTCAACTGCTCAATAATATTGTCAGAGAACAATTTTGAATCTTCAAATTTTTTATAAACCTTCTCCGCAATAATTAAAAATTGTGACATTGTTCTCTCTCCTGCTTATTCTGACTTTATCCGTTAGTCAGATTTCTAAGAAAGTATGATGGATATAACGTTGCTATATGTAAGAGTGATTGAACAAAAAGTAACCTATGTAATAACTATGAAACTATCTGCCCAAACAATCCACAGAAATAATTCATAACCCAACTTCAGTCACATTATTTAAGCCGTGATTTTTTATAATTGGTAATAATATAAAAATTAAAAAACCAACCAACTCTCAATATTTAGTGAATCTTCCTGCATTGCAGGGAGCTTAGCAATTCAGCTCGACATCAAAAATTGGTTTTAAAAAAATAGCTTATTTATATTTCATCTTTTATTATCCTCACACTTTTCACCTAACTCCCTCCCAAGAAATTAGAAAATAATCTAGTAATTTTTCTCTTTCCCCTGCCTTATTTGGATCTAAAAGTTGAACCATTGCCCCATCAATCACAAACAAAAACATGTGTGCATCTTGTTTTGAAGCATTTGAATTGGCTGTTAAAAGTAAATTATAGATTTCATTAATGAACCATTTTCGATATTCAACCACCACCTGATACGCCTTGGGATGTGTTTTTGAAATTTCAAAAATAGCTTTAAAAGGCAAATGATAAAGTCCGTCTAAATCCGCATGTAAAAAGTAAATTTTGCGAAGCTTTTCAAGCAGAGTTAAGTCTTTTTGAACGTAAATAATTGAAAGCATCTCATGTTTAAGTCCATCTTTTTGAAAGGTTAAGCTCATTTCAATGAGCCTTTCTTTTGAGTGAAAGTAATTATAAAAAGTCGCTTTGGGAGTTTTCGAAGATTCAATAATTCGGTCCACCCCGACTTTGTGAAAACCATATTGATTAAAAAGAAATCTGGAGGTATGAAGTACGCTTAAAGCACGAAATGGAAGATCTGAATGTGGCATAGTTTTACCGTTATAAATTAAATTTTTGTTGTATATAAATGAGATAAAAAAAGCCTGTGCCCTTTCTGGGAGAAAAAAAGGCACAGCAAAGTCATAAAGACTGTGCTTGGCACATCTCAAGTTTTATTGTTGATGCAATTTTTTTGAGCCGTAATGACTTAAAGCCTGAGAACCCTAAAGATCATCAAGCTGCTAAATATAATTTACGTTGTGTCGTTATAGCTTTTGGCAAAGAGTGCCAAGAAATTAAGAATGTGCAAAGCCAACTCCTTTTTATTTGGAGTTCTGCCAGACATTAAAATTATGGTGGCAGAACGAAAGGGGTTAGCAGACTGGCCGAAAAAACCCAGCACACCCGAAGGTGTCCCCCTCCGTTCCGCCATAGAGGGGGCACGAGGGTATACACACTAAAAGAATACTCTTTTAATGCTTTTCGGAACGGTCTGCTAAAACCGACTGGCAATGTAGGCCAGCAGGCAAAGGATAGTGCCCTGTCCTATTGCAGTCAAGCACACAAAATGACATTTGTTTTAAAATAGATCATTAAAAAGTAAGGATAAATAATGAGTGAGTTATTGTTAAAGTGGGGTTTATAAAGGGGAGATAATTGGCTTGGAAGGCCATTTAGGATAAGCAGAATTTTTAAATAAGGTGTATCTTATTAATTTTAGAATACCCTTAAAATATAGGTTATTGAATGTATCAAGAATATAAAAAACTTTTAAAAATTAGAAACTACTTTGTTGTTTTTACACTTTTTGGAATACCTTTTTTCTTATTTTGTATCTTTCAGCTTTTAACTTACTTTAATGTAAATATTTCAGTGATTACACTTATTTTAATTATAGTAGCTTTATTACTCATGCTTTTTAGTAACTTGTTTTTCTTGTCCAAAGATACTTGCCCTTGGTGTAAAGAGAGTTTTTTTACAGAAAGTTTCGGAATGGATGGAATAAGTCTTTTATTTAGAAAAAATTGCAAGACTTGCGGAATGCCAAAAAAATCAAAACATTCTTAATATTAAAATCTTATTTCATATAAAATGAAGAAGTATACTAATGATAGGTTACTCATATAAGATATATTATATGAGACTAAAAGGTGAATAAAATTAAATGAATGATGTAGAAAAATTTCAGTTCAAATTAGAATTACTACTAAATTTAAAATCTGCCAAAGATATTCAAAAATGGGCTATAAATAGACTAGATAAAAACCCAGCAGATCTATTCGCTTTAGACATTTGCTTTTTCTCTAAAGATGAGGAAGTCTTAGATTATTGTAATAATATTAGTATTGCTGAAACTAACATAGAACCTACTCTTAAGAAAAAAATTCTTTATGAAATATTAAAAAAATATACAGAGATAACACCCTCTATCGGATATTCAATAGAATTAATTTCTAATTTATTTGCAATATTAATAAAGATATCTAGATTTGCTGAAGATGACGATCTATACGATTTCATAAATTATTATGATGATGAGTTATATCTGGCTTTAGAAGGTATATCTAAATTAGAACCAGAAGAGATATGGCCTACCTTCTTAAATGATCTTAAAAATTGGCTTTCAGTACAATTTGAGCATATTTCATAGAATGACTACTCTTAGAAATTAGTCTCACTTAAGGAAGCTGGGTCGTATTTTTCTAATAATTTTCCAATTCATACTCTAAATCATTTAGTACCTGTTCTATCTCTGGAGTTATGCCATTGTTTAACGGAGTATAAATCAAAACAGCCTATTGATTATAGGCTGTTTTAAGCTAGAGAAATTTCTTATAAGCTGTATTATATTAATTTTAGAAAAACTAAATTTTTAAATGCAAAATAGGATACGGTTTACTCTGACCATCTAATTCAGATCGTCCTATTACTTTAAATCCTAGTTTTTTATAAAATCCAACTGCTTGAAAGTTTTGTTCATTCACATCTACTTTTTCTATTTTTAACTCTGTGAATGCAAAATTAGTTAAAACTCGTCCTACCCCTTTCCCCCTAAACTCAGGATCAATAAACAACATTTCTATGTTGTCACTACTTGTTCCAATAAAACCTACTATTTGTCCATCTCGAACGTATTTATGAAGTAATACATGATGAAAATATTCATTAAGAATTAAAGGTCTTAAGTTATTAATTTCCTCTTCAGGTAAGAAATCATGAGTAGCTCTTACTGATCTATCCCAAATATCAATAAGAATAGGAAAATCAATTTCAGAAGCTTTTTGTAGCATGGAATATCCTAAAAATATTAAGCATATAATATATGGTAAAACAATTTCATTTAATATAATGAGCCTTATATGAATAATAAAAATAAAATCATTTATAATTTCACGTATAGGTTAATTTAAATACACCCTTCTAAATAAAAAAGCTAAGTCCCGATTACCGAGACTTAGCTTTGGAAGATAATTTTAAATTAAAAAATCACTTATTTGATGTCTGTAAACTCAGAAACAGGTTTGTTAACTTCAACTTTTGTACCCGCAAATTTTTCGCTCACAAACTTTTGTACTTTAGGCAAGTGGTAAAGTTCACCTAATTTCGTATAGATCGGGTCATTTTTATTCGCTTCAGCCACACCCAATAAGTTAACATAAAGCTTTGTAGACTGGTCAACAGGCTCACGGAAGATAGAATCTTTCAGTACGTTTAAGCCACCTTCAAGTGCCAATGTATTACCCAATACAATTGCATCTACATCGTTTTTAACACGAACTGCTGTTGTCATTTGAATTGGTTTTAATTTCAAATTTTTAGGGTTTTCAGCAATGTCATTGGTCGTCCCTTTTATAGGGTCAAAGTCTGGTTTGAGTTTAATCAGTTTAGCAGACTGTAATAATGTTAATGCGCGAGCTTCGTTAGCAGTATCGTTTGGAATCGCGATTGTAGCGCCTTGTGGGAACTCATCAACAGTTTTAACTGTATTTGCATAAAGACCCATTGGTTCCAAGTAAGTTGTTGCAACAGCAGCAACTTTAGCAGTGTTTGAAGCGTTATAAGCTGCCAAATAGTTAAATGACTGGAACGCATTTACGTCTTGTTCACCACTTGCTACAGATGTATTTAACACAACATAGTCAGTCAGGTTGGTCACTTCGAGTTTAATGCCCGCTTGAGCAGTTTCAGGAAGCGTTGCAACGTATTTCCATACGTCAGTATCTGAACCTGTTGAAACAAGTTTAATGGTGCGTACTGACTCAGTTTTGTCTTTAGCTGGTGCTGTATTTTCAGTTTGTGCAGGTTGTTTATTACATGCAGTCAGTGTGAGTACAGATGCGCTGAACAAGACACTAAATAATTTTTTCATAGATACATCCTAAAATAGGAAACGCCTACTCTACAAAAGAGTGAGACATTCCCAACCATTGGGTCGAAATGCAATATTTGGCTGGAAATAACTCCAGATATATAAGGGTTTAGAAGCCTGAATTCAGCCTAATTTCTTCCTTGATCTTGCTCGCTGAACAATAGAATTATGTTTTGAATCAGTTTCTAAATATGGGATCATCATATATCAATAAGTGAATATTCTACAAATAACTTGTTCGATTCTGATATATAGACATGTGCTTGGTAAGGCACTGAAAATAAAAAATATATTATATAAATACAACAATTTTGATTAAAATATATACTTATTTGATTTATATGAAATTTTCAGGAGTTGTTAGCAAAATTTAAGCTAACTATTACTGTAATTTATGTCCTATACATAAAAAAAAGCCCTCGTCATTAACAAGGGCTTTTTAAGAATTTGGCGGAAGCGGTGAGATTCGAACTCACGGAGGACTCACACCCTCGTCGGTTTTCAAGACCGGTGCATTAAACCGCTCTGCCACGCTTCCAACGAGCGCTATAATATAAACAAAAACACAAGTTGGCAAATCTTTTATTTAACTTTCAATTCAAACGCTCAAAATAAATACAAATTGATTTATTTTTCTGGGTTTTCATTCTTTTCATAGCGAATTGTATTGATATACCAAAGCTTTTTTCCAGATGGCGTATGCACTTCAATCTCATCATCTACTTCTTTGCCGAGCAGTGCGCGGGCCATAGGTGATTCAATCGAAATATGCTGCGGGTGATGGTCATAAATTTCATCGATCCCTACAATACGTAAAGTTTTCTGCTCACCTTCTTCATTTTCAATTTCTACCCAAGCGCCGAAATACACCTTACCGTCTTGTTCTGGTGCGTAATCAATGATTTTTAATTCTTCTAAACGTTTTCCTAAATAGCGTACTCGTCGATCAATTTTTCTAAGTAACTGCTTGTTGTACTGATAATCTGCATTTTCGCTGCGATCACCTAAGCTTGCAGCCCAATTCACTTTCTTTGTGATTTCCGGTCGTTCTTCATGCCAAAGTTGTTTTAATTCAGCAACTAATTTGTCATGCCCTGACCGAGTAATTAAGTTAGATTTCATGATTAAAAACCACTGTTCAACAACATATCGCTTACAAGATGTAGCATTTTATACCCTATTTTCTCATATCAGAAGTGTATAAATTTTCTTCCTTAAGAAATTCATGTGCTTATGATGTTATATCGAATATTTAATTGTACGAAATTTGACAATACTTTTTTTCAATATTATGATGCGCGCAGATTAAATGTTGAGCATTTTTTAACCTTTCAGAAAACTATGTAGATTTCCTACACAGTTTGTTTTTTTCATTTCATGTCATTTTGAATGACGTCATGACTGCCCACCCCTTATTGAATTTATCAACTTTTAAAAGTTATGGCAGCTTATTGTCTGACTTTTTGGGCATAAATTATCTGTAGCGGAGACAACATGCACAGTAATTCAAGTTCAGAGTCGAGGCTTTGCCTTAACTCTTTATTTTCCTCTCTCCCGTTAAAAGCACTTGCACTCAGTACTATGCTTTTTCCATTTCATAGTATCAATGCAGGAAAAACCCTACAGTATAATACTGTAGTAAATACAAACACTCTAACTGTTGTTGCTGTAGAAAGCCCGACAACTGTTTTCAAAGAAGATCAGTTTTTACATGGTTTTGGTTATGACTTAGCTCGTAACTATGCGCAAACCCTTAATGTAAAGCTGGACTTTAAAATCGTGGCAGACAATGCCACTGCACTTAGATGGGTTCAGCAAGGTAAAGCAAACTTTGCAATGACTACCGCAGGTTTAAGTACCATCGAGAACAAAGGTTTAATGTCCTTTTCTGCGAGTTGTGGTGATACAGTCAATTTGCAAAAGAATGGTTTAAATACTGAGTTAAGCTGGGTGTTTAAACAAGCTGATGACCCCCTCACCCAGACTGCCAGTGGCTTTGTATGCCAAAGTAAGCAAAATGGTGTGACGCAGCAACTCGCTTCTTTTTATAATCGTAATGTGGTGAAACCAGAAGCTTGGTCGACCATTCAACGTGATTTAACGACGCGTTTACCGATTTATAAAGCGAGCTTTAAACAAAGTGCAGCTAAATATGATCTCGACTGGCATTTACTTGCCGCAATTGGTTATCAAGAATCATATTTAAAGCCAGAATCTGTTTCTCCCACAGGTGTTCGTGGCTTAATGATGCTCACCAATAGCACTGCTCGAGCAATGGGTGTGAGCAATCGTAGTGATCCAGCTCAAAGCATTCAAGGTGGAGCAAAGTATTACGACCAGATGCTAAGTGAATATGATGATATTCCTTTCCCTGATCGGAATTGGTATGCGCTTGTGGCCTATAATATGGGACCGGGTGCGGTGAACCAGATTCAGAAACGCTTGCAGGCTCAAGGGAAAGACCCAAATCAGTGGGTTAATCTCTACAATTATTTGCAAAGTAATAAAACGCGAAATGGTCGATACAAGCAAGCAGTTCAATATGTCACTCGTATTCGTGCTTATCTTGAACATATCAAAACCGCGCAAACACGAATCAATATCTAATTTTTATTGTTTAAAAGTTGATAAATTCATTGTTTGTATAAATAAAAAGCTTACCTCTATGGGTAAGCTTTTTATATGAATTCTTTTAAATTTAAGCTGTATGCTCTAATACTTTCTTGAACAAATCTTTTTGTTCTTGGCTTGGCTTAGCTGTTTGTAAAGCCATTAATTGAGACATATCGCCTTGAACTTTAATTTTACCAGTCATGAATGCCTGCATAGCAGCAGCCATATCAAACTCTAAGAATACTTTACGTAAAGTTTCAGCATCCATATTTAAAGTTGTTTTGGCATTTGAAGACAAACCTTTTTGGATTTTACCCCCATCTAAAGCTAATTCGGTATTTCCAGAAGCATCTGTAACTACTAAATTAATTGCCAAATTCGCAAGAGCGGGTGGCAAATTAAGATCTCCTGCTTCAGCAGTTAATTTTTCGACAGTAGCAAACCAATCTTCAGTTAAAAATGCAGGCATGATTCTTCCTCAAATTTATTTGTTCAATTTCTCTAGTTGCCTATCCAGACAACATCATGTGAAGCAATTCTGCTTGAGCGTTGTTATAGCATGTAATTTAAATTTAGGGCTATGACTTTTTGTACGGAACATTCATTTTTTAGTATTTTGATACATTAAAGGCACTTGTTTATAAAGTGCCTTTAATTGACTTATCAAATAGTTTTACTCAGCAGCAAAACTTAAGTTCACGACATCTAAACGGTTTTTAAGCTCTTCTGGATCTTTAAAATCCAGCTCGCGCTGAGAATCTAGAGCTTCGAAATCAAACAGTTCACGGTCTGCTAACTGAGACGGAGATACGTTTTGTAACGCACCGAAAATGCTGTGTAAGCGTTTCGGATATTGTTTATCCCAGTCACGTAGCATTTCATTAAGCATGGCACGTTGTAAGTTTTCCTGCGAGCCACAAAGATTACATGGAATGATTGGGAACTGACGTAACTCGGCATATTTGATGATGTCTTTTTCTTCAACATATGCCAATGGACGAATCAGAATATTCTTCTTATCTGATGATAAAAGCTTTGGAGGCATCGCCTTTAAACTACCACCATGAAAAAGATTTAAGAAGAATGTTGCAAGAATGTCATCACGGTGATGCCCTAAAGCAACTTTAGTCGCACCGATTTCTTGAGCAAAGCCATATAAAGAACCACGGCGTAAACGTGAACACACTGCACAGTAGGTTTTACCTTCCGGTGTTAAACGCTTAGTAATGGTATAGGTGTCTTTTTCAAGAATGTAATATGGAATGTTATTCTCTTCCATATAACGTGGTAAAACATCTTCAGGAAAGCCCGGTTGCTTTTGGTCAAGGTTAACAGCGACCACATCAAAATTGATTGGGGCAATACGTTTAAACTGCAACATGATATCGAGCAAGGTATAACTGTCTTTACCACCAGAAACACACACCATGACCTTATCGCCCTCTTCAAGCATATTGAAGTCACGAATAGCATGCCCAACTTGACGGCGAAGCTTCTTGAGCAAACGGTAATAGGCCGAGCTTGTTGGAAGTTCAGGCTTAAAATTAAATCCCTGATTAGACTCAACTGGCGCGTACATAGACGAGGTATACCCATAAATAAAAATACCGCGCAATTTTATATGATTCGGACGAGAATCGCATCAAAAGAATAGTTTCAATTCTTGAAGCCGTCACATTGCTCCGGCATGATGCAAAAGTCTTGCTATTTTTTGACTGAAGCGTTCAAAATTTGTGCAAAGTGCTTACTTTTTGGACTTTTCCACAGTTTTCCACAAAACCTGTGGATAAAATTGTGGATTTCTTCGTACTTGACAAACTGTTGAGGCCTTCTGTTAAGGGTTTTATTTAAATTGATCATTTTTTAACCAATGTTTTTTAACCTTTAATATCAACATGTTATTCAAGTCAATAGAATCATTTTAAAAATAATTTTTAATTTTTTTTGATGAGCATTCGAACAAAACAGCTTGATTTTTTGAAAGAGTCGAAATAAAAAAAATTACACAAAAGTTCTTTCTGTAATATTTTTTGATAAACTCTTCGGCAAGTTTTGAATACCTTAAAATTGTGAATAACATAAAATGAAAAAATCGGTTCAATTTCTTTTTTCTTGTTTACTGGGGACGACCACTTTTTCGGTCGGCATAACGTCGACTTCAGCAGGCCAAATGTATATTTACCAAGATAAGAATGGTAGTACATTGCTGACTAACCGAAAAAGTTATGATCAATCACTTAAAAAAGTAAAAGTGACTTACTACCCTGACAGTAATATCCATAGTTATACGAACTGGGGAGCATCAGAAGCCTCTGTTCTGCCTAGCTACAATAAAAATAAAAATGCTTTTGATCATATTATTAAACAAGCTGCTCTACAGCATGGTGTATCCGAAGGCTTAATTAAGGCCGTCATGCATACTGAGTCAGGATTTAATGTAAATGCCCGCTCTCCAGTAGGGGCGCAAGGTCTTATGCAACTCATGCCTGCGACTGCACGTCGATTTAACGTGACCAATGCCTTTGATGCTCAGCAAAATATTTTTGCAGGTGCAAAATATTTAAGCTGGTTACTCAAGCGTTTTCGTGGCAATACACAAATGGCACTTGCTGCTTATAATGCAGGTGAAGGTAATGTTGATAAATACGGCGGTATTCCACCTTTTCGTGAAACACAAGATTATGTGCGCCGTGTAACGAGTCGATATCAAAACTTATATTCATCTGGTTCAGGTTTTTCATCTTTTTCTAATACTTCAGCGCAAGTCTCTTCTCAATCTTCTAATTTAGCTGAAAATACAACAGCTCAAATAGCAGCACCAGCACCTAAATATTCCTCTTCTCGTCAAATTGTGACTTTATCTAATGGAACATTTACCGATGCGCCTACAGGTACTTATGTCACGAACAATGCCACTGCAATTGCACATATTCGAATAGAATAAGAACATTTATTGACGGTTGTATTCCGTCAGGTTTCTGGGCTTTAAATTGTAATGATCTATTACCTGATCTTTACCATTTAGGCTAATTTAGCCAATAATTCCTTAAATTTAGGTACATTCTATTACGTGAAAGAATGTATCAATTCCTTATTTTTTTCTTGAATTTTTCCCCTAAGCCCCGCATATTAGCTGCATGATTTAGAATTTGTAAATCAGATAACATTTTATTTATAAGAGGGTTTTCTCAATGATGCGGATTGGTTTGTTTTTGCTTACCAACCTCGCGGTACTGGTTGTAGCTGGCATTATTTTGTCACTCTTCGGTGTCGGTAGTTACCATGGCGCGGGTGGCTTGAATCTAGGCAACCTTTTAGTGATCTGTTTTGTATTTGGTATGGTGGGATCTTTAATCTCGTTATTCATGTCAAAATGGATGGCTAAGAAAACGACCGGTACAGAACTGATCGACCCGAATGCTCCCCGTAACCAAGCTGAAAGCTGGTTATTGCAAACAGTCGCTGAACTTTCTCAACGTTCTGGTATTAATATGCCAGAGGTTGGTATTTTTCCATCATATCAATCCAATGCCTTTGCAACAGGCTGGAATAAGAATGATGCCTTAGTTGCCGTTTCATCCGGTCTACTTGAACGTATGAATAAAGATGAGCTACGTGCTGTGCTTGCGCATGAGATTGGTCACGTTGCGAATGGTGATATGGTTACCCTAGCACTCATCCAAGGTGTCGTGAACGCCTTTGTTATGTTCTTTGCTCGTGTAGTCGGTGATTTTATCGACCGTAATGTTTTTGGTCGTCAAGATGGTGAAGCACCGGGTATGGGTTACTTCGTTATTACCATAGTATTAGATATCGTCTTTGGTATTCTCGCTTCTGCGATTGTGATGTGGTTCTCTCGTTATCGTGAATACCGTGCTGATGAAGCAGGTGCGCGTTTAGCAGGTAAACAAGCAATGATTTCTGCATTATTACGTCTACAAGCTGAGACAGAAATGCCAGATCAAATGCCAAAAGAAATGAAAGCTTTCGCGATTGCGGAAGGTAAAGAACAAGGTTTCAGCTTAGCTGCTTTGTTCCAGACCCACCCAACAATTGAACAACGTGTGGCAGCTTTACATCAATTAGATTGCCCATAAAACGTTTAACGTGAAGTAATAAAGCCTCCAGTTGGAGGCTTTATTTTTTTATGACGTGGTTTGATAAAAGCTCCAGAGATAACTTGCTCCCCACCAAATAGCCAAGCCAATTAAAAGCAGTACAAAGGCACCTAATAAATCGGGGATATGTAACCATAACCAACTAACTACGGGATTACGCCAAAAGGCTGAATGCTGCTGCTTCTTTTCGAGCTTTTCATGTAAATATGGATGAACAACATGAATATCGCTCTGGATCGCATATTCTTCACGTATATGGGCGTGCACTACATCTAATGCTTTTCTACTAGGACGTATAAAAATATCAAAAATAGTGCCTGCAACCGGAACAAAACCCACTACAGCATCTACAACAGCCAGCTTAATCACTGGAGTTAACTTGTGTTGTGGCACACCAATCTGTTTAGCTTTATAAATGGCATAGCATGTAAGGGCAAAACCAGCGATATCACCCGCAACAGGAATGGTACTTAATGCCGCATCTGCACCAATACCCTGCTTTGTAAAAGGAATACGCACTGCGCTGTCCATCATGGTGGCGAACTTGGCAAGGTCTCGTTCTAGCGCAATGACCTGCTGCTCTGTTAATTTTTTTTCTTGAGGCATCTAAATCAAATATATGAAGAGAAGTTGAACTTAATATACTTGATTTAATGCCTGTTTTTAAATTGTTTGCTGTTAACTCGAAGTTTTCGATCGAAACAATGAACGCAATAATACATACATCACTGGAATAAAGAATAAAACCAGCACAGTACCAAACATAACGCCACCTAAAATACTAATACCGATTTCTTGGCGACTCACAGCCCCTGCACCTTGTGCAAAGACCAAAGGAAGTACTCCGGCACCAAAAGCCAAGGATGTCATTAAAATCGGTCTTAGGCGCAAGCTAGCGCCTTCTAAAGCCGCTTCAATTGCATTCTTGCCCTTTTCTTGAGCCAATGCGGCAAACTCAACAATTAAAATTGCGTTTTTACACGACAAGCCAATCGTGGTTAACAGCGCGATCTGGAAATAAACATCATTTGGCAGGCCGAAAATATAAGAGAAAATAACGCTTCCCCCTACCCCAAGCGGAATAGAGGTCATCACAGCAGCGGGAATGCTCAAGCTTTCATATAGAGCTGCTAAACATAAGAAAATAAAGCCTGCTGAAATTAAATATAACCAGACTGCCTGATTTGTCGACTTCTGTTCTTCAAAAGATAAACCTGTCCACGCTAAACCCACATCCTTTTGCTGATTTACAAGTTGCTCAACATCTTTCATGGCCTGACCAGAACTGCTGTCACTCGCAACATCAGCCTGTAGTTGTAGAGCACTATAACCCATATAGCGTTTTACAATTTCAGGAGCCCCACCCCAACTAAAGTTAGCGAAGGAACTAAAAGGCACCATTTCATTTAGGTTATTACGTACGGACCAATTATATAAATCTTCAGGTTTCGATCTGAATTCAGCATCACCTTGGATCATGACACGCTTGATACGACCACGGTCAATAAAGTCATTCACGTAAGTTCCACCCCACGCACTCGACAGGGTGTTATTAATCGCAGGTAGCTCTAACCCATTTGCTAATGCCTGTTTCTGGTCAATTTTGATATTTAGGTTGGCTTTACTGTTGGTTGATTGCTTATCAAAGTTTTCAAAACTTGAGTAGTTTTTACTTTGAGTTTGCAACTGACGGAAGGTGCTATCTAGAAAATCTTGCCCCTGCCCATTTAAATCTTGAATCCATAAATCCAAACCATCAGTTTGACCTAGACCATTGACTGAAGCAGGTAAAGTCACATTGATTTGAGCATTATTAAAACGGCTAAAATATTTCATCGCACGCTTTTGTATAGCGTCTGCCGAATCCTCTTTTCCTGTACGCACATCCCACGGTTTTAAAGCAATAAATCCTTGGGCCAAGTTCTGCCCTGTACCTGAATAATTTCGGCCATAACGGATTAAAACCAAGTCGACATTTTTATCTTCTTGAGTCAGGAAATATTGACGAACTTGTTCTCCAATTTTCTGACTTTGAGAAATTGGGGCACTATCAACGAGTTTAATTTGAACGCTTAAAATGCCCTGATCTTCTTTAGGAATAAACCCACTTTTTAAACCACTATAAAACAGCATAAAAACAGCAATCAGAGCCACAAAAATCACAACAACCGATTTACTGTAACGAATACTTGTTTGTACGATCTTGATATATTGATTTTTAAGTTGATCAATTTTTTGGTTAAACCAAACTGCCCAACGCATAGGCTTAGGGTTAGGCTTTAAAATTAAGGCGCATAAAGCTGGTGTGAGGACTAATGCAACGACAAGCGATAACGCCATAGCGGCAACTAAGGTAATAGAAAACTGACGGTAAATCACCCCAATTGAACCGCCTAAAAAAGACATTGGAATAAAAACCGCAGTTAAAACCAATGTAATCCCTATTAAGGCTCCACTAATTTCACCCATAGACTCAATGGCTGCTTCTTTCGGTGTTAAATGCTGTTCATGCATGAGCCGCTCAACGTTTTCTACCACCACAATTGCATCATCGACTAACAAGCCAATGGCGAGCACCAGTGCAAATAACGTTAAGGTGTTAATACTAAAACCGAGCACATATAAGACAGCAAAAGTCCCTAAAATAACCACAGGAACAGTAATACTCGGAATGAGTGTAGCGCGCCAGCTTTGTAAAAATAGGAACATCACCAAAATAACAAGAATAATCGCTTCAACAAGCGTTTTTACGACTTCCTTAATTGACTCTTGAACAAACGGCGTATTATCCCGCGGATAAACAATTTTATAACCCGCAGGCAATTTGTTTGTAAGCTCATCTAAAGTCTGATGAATAAGCTTAGAAGTTTGAATCGCATTCGCACCTGAAGACAGCGAAATACCTAAACCTGCGGCGGGATAACCATTAATGGTGTTAAAAGACTGATAGTTTTCTGCACCCAACTCAACTCTAGCAATATCTTTTAAATAGACATAGCTCGCTGCTTGATTTGATTTCACGACAATATTTTTAAACTCTTCGACTGTTTTTAGTCGAAAGCCTGCTGTAACTTTAGTATTTAAATATTGCCCATCGATAACGGGTAAATCACCAAGTGCACCCGCGGCAACTTGAGTATTTTGAGCTGTAATCGCACTAGCCACGTCACTTGGCATTAAATTATATTGTTTTAATTTATCGGGATTTAGCCAGACTCGCATTGCATATTGTGAACCAAAGACATCGGACTCACCTACCCCTTCAATACGATTTAAGTTATCTACCACGTGCGTCGTTAAATAGTCCGATAACTCAATATTCCCCGTTTTACCTGTCGAGTCATATAGACCTACTACCATAAAAGTATCGCCCAGAGACTTACTTACCGTCACTCCTTGGCGCTGTACTTCATCTGGTAAACGTCTGATTACACCACTAATGCTATTTTGTACTTGCACCTGTGCTGTATCTGGGTTGGTTCCATTATCAAAACTAATCGTAATTCGGCTACGGCCTGACGAGTCACTGGTCGAACTGAAATAAAGTAAGTGATCAATCCCTTGTATTTGTTGCTCTAAAATCTGAGTAACACTTTGCTCAACCGTTTGCGCATCTGCCCCACTATAACTTGCCGACACTGTAATTTTAGGAGGAGCAATATCGGGATAGCGTTCAACGGGTAAATTCAGCACCGAGAAAATACCAAATGCCATAACAATAATTGCGAGTACACTGGCAAAAATAGGTCGCTGAATAAAAAATTTAGATAGCATGGCTGCTCAGAATTAAGTCGTCAATTAACAGGTGGCAACACCGAATTCGGCATCTTGATCATCAACGAGCGATATATAAAAGACAAGTAGAATTAACACAATAAATGCAATTAAGACAAAAACAAAGCCAGAATGGACATTTCCTACAAACCCATAAAAAAGGTTTTAACAAGTGTCACTGAAAATTCATGAATTCTTCATGATCACGTCAAACTCAACGAGCAGACTAAAGCCGTTTCAACTAAAACAATATGAGTAGAATTATGTTTAAAAAAGCAATTTTATGCTTAAGTTTAATTAGCTTAGTTGGTTGTAATGACGATGATAAAACTGAAAACACACCAACTACGCCAGAATATCAACTTCCTAAAATTTTAGTAGTAGGACACCGTGGCGCTAGCGCTTTACGTCCAGAACACACATTAGCTTCATATCAAAAAGCCATTGATGATGGTGCAGATTTTATTGAACCAGATCTAGTATCCACAAAAGATGGTGTATTGGTTACTCGCCATGAAAATGAGATTGGCGGCACAACCAATGTAAGTACCTTAAGCCAGTTTGCAGACCGTAAAATAACAAAAAATATTGATGGTAAAGACTTAACAGGCTGGTTTACGGAAGACTTCACTTTAAGTGAATTACAGCAACTTAAAGCGCGTGAACGTATTCCAGAATTCCGACCAGCAAACACAGCTTATAATGACCTTTACCCTGTCCCGACTCTAGAACAAGTTATTGAGCTGGCTGAAGCGAATTATAAAAAAACTGGAAAAATCATTGGTTTATATATTGAAACTAAACATCCGACTTACTTTAAAAATCATAATCTGGCGATGGAAGATAGTCTGCTTAAAACCTTAGCCAAATATAAATATACACGTGATATTGCACCTGTCTATTTACAGTCTTTTGAAGTGAGTAATTTAAAATATTTAAAAGATCAACTCGACCTTCATAAAACGATTAAACATGCACAAATCATTCAACTTTATGACGCTAAGACGTCACAACCAGCCGACTTCGTTGAATCTGGTGAAACTAAAACTTATGCTGATTTAGCCACAGCACAAGGTTTAAAAGATGTTGCTAAATATGCAAACGGCGTAGGACCAAGTAAAGGTTATATTTTGAACTTTAATAGCAAGGGCTCAGTTCAAACCACCTCATTTATTTCTGATGCCCATACTGTTGGCTTAAAAGTACATCCTTATACATTTCGTCCAGAAAATAATTTCTTACCAGCGCCTTTAAAATGCAGTCAAGATAAACCAGCTGAGCGCTGCCCAACTGGTGCTTTAAAAGAATTTGAAGCCTATTTCAAAGCAGGTGTTGATGGCGTCTTTACAGATGACCCAGCGCTTGGCCGTGAAGCCGTTATTAATTATGAAAAAGCAGCAAAATAATCAAAGTTTTTAATAAAAAACAGGGCAATAAATGCCCTGTTTTTTTATTTCTCTACGACATTATCGAAATAAAGTGGCATCCACTGATATTGCTCGGCATTTACTTTATAAACATGACCAATGCCTGGGAATGGTAAATGAGGCGCTGCAACCCATTGCTGCTTATTTGAAATTTCAGCAAACATTTTTAAACGTGTATTAATCGCCTGCTCAGAGTTCACATCAAAATCTACCCCAGTTTTTGGAGCATCAAATTGCAAAGAATGTGAGTGGACAATATCTCCAACAAAAATGATTTGCTGATCATTACTCTTTAAGCGGAAGCTGTGATGACCGGGTGTATGTCCACGTGTATCGATCACTTCAAAGTCTTGAATGACATCACCATCTTTAAATGTCTTAAATGCTTTTTTTGCTTGATATGGGGCAAGAGCAGTCTTTACATTTTTCACAGTACCTAAGTAGCTTTCTTTTTTATCTGCTGGTACTGTTTTTTCAGAAGCTGGATTTAACCAATAATCAGCCTCGCGTTCATGTGCATAAACGGTTGCATTTGGAAATACAGCTTTTCCATTTTGAGTAATACCGCATACATGATCTGGGTGTAAATGCGTGAGTAATACTGTTTTTACATTCGCCAGTTGATAACCAGCTAATTCAATATTTTTTGCAATCGAACCAAGTTGGGGACCAAAGCAGCTTGCTGCGCCACTGTCTACAAGCGTTAAGCTTTTGCCATCATCTACTAAAAATGCATTGACCGAAGTTTGAATCCCCTTTTCATTCACAGCAGCATATTTAGTTAATATTTTAGTTTTCTGAGTCTGATTTAAGTTTTTAAATAAGTTAGGATTCAGATAAATCGTGCCATCAAGCAAAGAGGTTACACGATATTTGCCAAATTGATGGTGATAATAACCCGGTACTTGTTGGGTAGGAGCTTGCTCGGCATAAGTTGCATGCATGCTACAAAATGCAAGACCCAAAGCTACACATAATTTTTTCATCTCTTCTTCTCTATTCAGTTATAAAGTCAAAATCTTTAAAAAAGATTTAATAATTTTTTAAGACCCAAATTGTATAATGCATGAAAAGTGTCAGAAATATAAGTAAATGAATAGCTATTCTCCTTATAAGGGCAAAACTGGTCTTAAGCGTATATTAAATGCAATGGGCTACTCTATTTCCGGATTTAAAGCAGCATATAAAAATGAGGCAGCTTTCCGTCAAATTGTTTTGATTAATCTTATTTTAATTCCAATCAGTTTTTTTGTTGATGTAACTCGCAGTGAACATGTCTTACTCATTATTGTATGTTTATTTGCAATGATCGTTGAACTGTTCAATTCAGCTATTGAAGCAGTGGTTGATCGAGTTTCTCTTGAAAAACATCAGCTTTCTAAAAATGCCAAAGATATGGGAAGTGCGGCTCAATTTGTTGCACTTTCTATCACTGCCATTACATGGCTGTTCATTTTATTAGGATAAAAAAAACCATGCTTATAAGAAAATAAGCATGGCTGTAACAAAGAGGAACTTCTAGCTGCTGTTCCTGTTTTTTTAATATAAGCAATTGAACTTAACGATTTCTTAAAATCACGTAAAAAATAAAAAAATCCCTGCTTAAGCAGGGATTTTTTTTAGTTCAAGCGTTGATGCGTTATCACATCATCCCGCCCATACCACCCATACCGCCCATATCTGGAACAGCTGCTTTATCTTCTGGAATATCAGTAATCATACATTCTGTAGTTAACATTAAACCAGCTACAGAAGCAGCGTGTTCAAGTGCAGAACGAGTTACTTTAGCAGGGTCAAGAATACCCATTTCTAACATATCGCCATATTCGCCAGTTGCAGCGTTATAACCGAAGTTACCTTCACCAGCTTTAACTGCATTGATAACTACAGATGGCTCATCACCAGCATTTGAAACGATTTGACGAAGTGGAGCTTCGATCGCACGGCGTAAAATATTGATACCCGCTGTTTGATCTTCGTTAATGCCTTTTAAGCCGTCTAAAGCATTTACCGCACGTACTAGCGCAACACCACCACCAGCAACCACACCTTCTTCAACTGCTGCGCGAGTTGCATGAAGTGCATCGTCTACACGGTCTTTCTTCTCTTTCATTTCAACTTCAGTTGCCGCACCGATTTTAATTACAGCAACACCGCCTGCTAATTTAGCAACACGTTCTTGTAATTTTTCACGGTCATATTCTGAAGAAGATTCTTCAATTTGAGCACGGATTTGTTGAACACGCTCAGCAATAGCAGCTGCATCGCCAGAACCATCAACAATCACAGTGTTTTCTTTAGAAACAGTGATCTTGTGTGCAGTACCTAAATCTTGAAGAGTCGCTTGTTCTAAAGACATACCAACTTCTTCAGAAATAACAGTTGCGCCAGTCAAGATCGCGATGTCTTGAAGCATTGCTTTACGACGATCACCAAAACCAGGAGCTTTAACAGCACATACTTTGATAATACCGCGCATGTTGTTTACAACAAGTGTAGCAAGCGCTTCGCCTTCAACATCTTCAGCGATGATAAGAAGTGGTTTACCAGTTTTGGCAACAGCTTCTAAAACAGAAATCAATTCACGAATGTTACCGATTTTTTTGTCAACAAGAAGAATGAACGGGTTTTCAAGCTCAGCCGTTAAAGTATCTTGCTTATTTGCAAAGTACGGAGAGATATAACCACGGTCAAACTGCATACCTTCTACAACGTCTAATGCGTCTTCAAAGCCAGAACCTTCTTCTACAGTGATTACGCCTTCTTTACCTACTTTTTCCATCGCTTGAGCGATAAGTTTACCAACGGTAGTATCAGAGTTAGCAGAGATAGAACCAACTTGTTCGATCGCTTTAAAATCATCAGCAGGTTTTGAATTTAAACGAATATTTTCAACCACAGTTCTTACTGCGATATCAATACCACGTTTTAAATCCATTGGGTTCATACCTGCAGTTACAGATTTGATCCCTTCATTTAAAATTGCTTGAGCAAGTACAGTTGCAGTTGTTGTACCGTCACCAGCGATGTCGTTAGTTTTGCTTGAAACTTCACGAACAAGTTGAGCACCCATGTTTTCAAACTTGTCTTTTAATGAAATTTCTTTAGCAACAGTTACACCGTCTTTAGTGATGTGGGGAGCGCCGAAAGAACGGTCAATAACAACGTTACGACCTTTAGGGCCTAAAGTCACTTTAACAGCATCTGCAAGTACGTTTACGCCTGCAATCATTTTTGAGCGAGCTGAATCACCAAATTTTACGTCTTTAGCTGACATATTAAACTCCGAATCTTTTTAAATACTGAATCTGATAATGAATTGAGTTATGGATTAATTAGCCTTCCAAAACAGCTAAAATGTCTGACTCTTTCATGATTAAGAGTTCTTCACCACTTACTTTCACTGTTGTACCTGCATAAGTACCAAATAATACTTTGTCACCAACTTTAACATCTAAAGCACGTACGCCATTCTCAGTGATTTGACCATTACCTACTGCAATGACTTCACCTTGCGATGGTTTCTCAGCAGCAGAACCTGGAAGTAAAATACCACCAGCAGTTTTGGTTTCTTCTTCTACGCGACGAATTACAACGCGATCATGTAATGGACGAATGTTGCTCATAATTAACTCCACCAGACTTAGTCTTTTTGATTAATTGCTATTGCCTTAATCCAGAGCAATAACAAAATATTTAGATGTCACTTTTGTGGGGATGAAAAAAAACGCTTCAAGGGGAAAATGAAAAAAAACTTATCTTTTTTGGTCATTTTTTAACAGGTTGTGAAGAGTTTTTATTAAATTTAAAGCACAAAATAAAAGGGACTATTTTCATAGCCCCTTTTATTAATAAAAATAACAATATTAAACAACAAGTTGTTGGTTATTTAACAATTCATCCAATGTTGTATTTACATGATTCAAAGTAATCAATGAAATACTACTAAACATTGTACCTTCACCATCTCGGTCAAGACTAATAGTTGTGTTTCCAGCGTCTTGTTCTACGCTAATAAATTTCGCCAATGTGCTCACATCTTTAGAATAGTCAATTAATAGTTCACTTAAATCGATTTTGTCTGCTTGAGTATCAGTTCTTACATCACCTAAAGTAAAGTCTAATACCGTATCATGTCCATTCCCGCCAGTCGCATCTTGGCTGTTTAGCAATTGGAACAAAATGGTATCAGCACCATCATTAGTCATATAGGTATCGTTACCTTCACGCCCATTCAAAACGTTATTACCAGAGTTACCTGTTAAAAGATTATCTAAAGTATTGCCTGTTGCATTTAGATGAGCAGAACCAACCAACTCCAAGTCTTCTACATAACGCCCGCTTTCTAGACCTGTCGACCAATCAGAATATCCAACCAGACTATAACTCACAGAGCTAATTATTTTATCATGTCCTCCTAAATCTAGATCTCGATAGCCAGATTCAACCAGTTGACTCTGCCAATAACCGCTTTCTACGAAAACATCTTGATAGTGGCTAGTATCTACCCAAACATCTTCATAACGACTCAGATCAACATAAACGTCTTCATAATGACTAGTATCAACCCAGCCTTCTTCTGAACGTATATAGGTCAATTCATAACCTTCTTGCCATTGCCCATCCGCAAAATCATAATATTGTTGTTCATATCGACTATAATCGCTATCTGCTGTGCCATTATCAATATAAGTCATACCATTCTGATTTTGATAAACATTTTGTACAGTTGAATAACCACTTGTGACCAATTGGGAATCATAATAACCATCAACAAACCATATCTGTTCGTAATGACCTTCAGTGACCCATTCTGGATATGTATAGCTATCATCAATCCAGACATCTTTATATGTTGAATACGGCTCAACAATATATTCTTGAACAAAATCACTTATATGATCAACTATATAAATATTATCTGTAGCATCACCTATAAACTGATCAACCGTGATCTTAGGTAAATCATTAATCGCTTTGCTGATAGTTTCACTACGATTTCCTGCACGATCAATAACAGTAATATCAAATGATGTCGCATTCTCATACATATAAGTAGAGAAAGTGCCATCTGCCATGACCGTAGTATTTGTTACAAAAGGTTCTTGATCAGCAAAATGATATGTAACTTCAAGAGTAGCCTTACTTTCTGCATGTCCCGCGAGCTCTCCCCATCCATTTATGGCAAGTTGTGTGGCTACATTCGGTGCTGTTGTATCATTTATAGCAACAACCGTTGTACCTACACTCTCATTTTGATTGGCA
Source organism: Acinetobacter sp. IK31 (assembly GCF_035615195.1). Lineage (NCBI taxonomy): Bacteria > Pseudomonadati > Pseudomonadota > Gammaproteobacteria > Moraxellales > Moraxellaceae > Acinetobacter > Acinetobacter sp. IK31. The sequence goes on from NZ_JANBOB010000030.1 coordinate 416,786, forward strand.
TCAACTACTTTTACCGTCAATGTTTCACCATGCCAATATTGTGACCATAATTGCACCGAGAAAGTACCACTACTTCCTACAATAGTCAGGCCAACTTGATTATTATTAGCATCAAAAATATTAACAGTTGAATATGCTTCAGCTTGTCCTGAAAGTATATTTCCATTTTCTAATACAAGCTGTGTTGCTGCATTTGGTGCGACGATGTCTATGGGTGCGGTAATTTCGGTGTAAGCGCTTTGATAGCCGTTTAGTTCCACAACAATGCGTAAAGTCTGTCCATTCACCTGAGGTGAGTATAAATGAATATTAAAGTGCCCTGTTTCATCTACAAAACCACCACCAATATCATTGCTATACACATCAAAAATATGCACCTCACTATTTAGTGAAGCAGTTCCCTCAATAAAGAAACCATTTTCAGATACCACAATATGATTTGCTGATGGAGGTGCATTAGCATCTGCATTAAAAGTAATATTAAATGGCGTACTTATATTTTTGGCTAAATCAATTGCCGTGATAAATAGTTGCTCTCCACGTAATATAGGTGGATAAATATTAGCATTGAAATATCCTAATTCATCCGATTGAGATTCTGCTCGTAAATCCCCATCCGCATCCATTACCTGAATGATTACTTTTGAATCAGTGTGTCCAGTAATTCCATAACCATTATTGTTAATCACCACCTCATCAATCACTGGAACAATATTGTCTAAAGGCGCAATAATTTCAGTGATTGGGCTATATTGATTTATATTCTGATCAAAAACTCGAACTTGTAATGTCTGTCCTTGTAGATAGTAGTCATTTAACTGAATAGCAAAACTACCATCTTCATTCACGACACTGTTCCACACCTCATTAATGCTCTGAGCATCAGTAGATGTAACCACAATCGTCATTCCGGCTGTTGCCTTACCTGTCAAAATATGGCCATCTACATCCAGTTTTAGCTCTATTGCAGCAATTGGTGAATTCGAAAATACAGGTACTAACTGATGAGCAACTTCACTGCGGTTACCAGCAATATCTTTGACAAAAATACTTAAATTTTGTGTTTGATATTGACTCAGATTGATCCATTGATTAAACGTTCCATCATACCCACCATTAGTTGTTGCGATAATTGCACCATATTGATCAATAATTTCAACAGTTACATTTGGCTCAACCTCGCCAAAAAGTAATCCGTCTGACGTTAACGTAATATTTACAGCAGCTGGCGGTGCGACATCATCAGTTAAAGCATTTTGCTTAACTTCGATACTTCGGTTACTCGCTCGATCTATTACAATAAAAGTGAGTTCTTCACCATGTAAATAAACTTGATTAAAATAACCTGACACATTACCAATACCATCTACATAACCATAACCTACAACCTCACCCGCAGCATTTTTGACTTCAATCCGAGTATTTACTTCTGCTTGTGCCGTAAAGTTTTGGCCGTTTTCATTCAAGACAATATTTTCAATCAGATTTGGTGCAATATCATCAATCAAAGTATTTTGCTTGACCTCTATACTGCGATTACCAGCGAGATCTACGACGACAAAAGAAAGCTCCTCTCCATGTAAATAGACTTGATTAAAATAACCTGAAACATTACCAGTAATGTCTACATAACCAGAACCTATCACTTCACCCGCAGCATTTTTAACTTCGATTCTATTATCTGCTTGCGCTTGCGCTGTAAAGTTTTGACCGTTTTCATTCAAGACAATATTTTCAATCGGATTCGGTGCAACATCATCAGTCAAAGCATTTTGCTTAAATTCAATACTTTGATTACCTGCTCTATCTATAACGATAAAAGTGAGTTCCTCACCTTTTAAATAAACTTGGCTGAAGTGACCTGTCACATTACCAGTACTATCGACATCACCATAACCGACAAACTCACCCGCAGCATTTTTGGCACTAATAAAACTATTTGCCTCTGCTTGTGCCGTAAAGCTTTGACCATCTATGCCAAATATAATATTTTCAATCGGATTCGGTCCAATAGTATCCATCAAAGCATTTAACTTAAATTCAACACTACGGTTATCCATTCGATCTATGACAACAAAAGTAAGTTCTTCTCCATGTAAATAAATTTGATTGAAAGAGCCAGAGACGTTACCAGCATTATCTGTAACTCCCCAACCTCTCTGATTACCCAATGAGTCAAAAACTTCAATCTGACTATTTGCTTCTGCTTTTGCCGTAAAGCTTTGACCGTCCGCATCAAATATAATATTTGTAATTGCGGTTGGCGCAATATCATCAAGTGGAGCCTTAACTGAAACAGCTTCACTCACATTTCCAGCTCGATCTTTAACCGTGACTGTAAATTCTTCACCATGTAAATTGTAAGTACCGAAAGAAAAAGTGAATGTACCATCAGCGTTTACGCTATGGCTCCACGTATTCACCTGTTGGCCATTTTGGTCAAAAATCTGGATGAAGGTATTTGGCTCAGCTACACCAGAAAGAGATGAACCATCTTCATTAAAGACCAGATCACTTGCAGCTACAGGAGCAATATCATCAAGCGGTGCTTTTACAGTAACCCCACCACTCAAATTACCCGCCCGATCTACTACAACTACTTTAAATTCTTCTCCATGCAAGTAGTTACTGTCTAAAGAGATGTTAAATGTTCCATCCCAATTAACATTATTATTCCACTGATTTACCAATTGACCATTCTGATCAAATATTTGAATCGTAGCATTTGGCTCAGCCATACCAGTTAGATATGAGCCATCTTCACTAAATACTAAATTAGTCGCATTTTCTGGTGCAGTATTATCAAGAAAGGCTGTTTGTTTTACTTCAACACTGCGATTACCAGCTTGATCAATCACAACAAAAGTAAGTTCCTCACCTTTTAAGTAAATTTGATTCAAGTATCCTGAGACATTACCAGCACTATCTACATAACCTGAACCTACAACCTCACCCGCAGCATTTTTAACTTCAACTTGGCTATTTGCTTCTGCTTGCGCTGTAAAGTTTTGACCATTTTCATTGAAAATGATGTTTTCAATCACATTCGGAGCAATGTCATCATTTAAAGCATTTTGTTTAACCTCTGCACTGCGGTTACCAGCTCGGTCAATTACAACAAAAGTAATTTCTTCTCCATGTAAATGAACCTGATATAAGTAGCCTGAAACATTACCCATGCTATCGGTTGAACCATACCCTATGACTTCACCAGCAGCATTTTTGATTTCAATCTGAGTGTTTGCTTCTGCCTGAGCTGTAAAGTTGTGTCCATTGATATCAAATACAATATTTTCAATCGAATTTGGTACAACATCATCAGTTAAAGCATTTTGCTTAACCTCAGTACTGCGATTACCCGCTCGGTCAATTACAATAAAAGTGAGTTCCTCACCTTTTAAATAAATCTGATTCAAATAACCTGAGACATTACCAGCACCATCTACATAACCTGAACCTAAGACCTCACCAGCAGCATTTCTAACTTCAACTTGAGTATTTGCTTCTGCTTGCGCCGTAAAGTTTTGACCGTTTGAGTCAAGTACAATATTTTCAATCGGATTTGGTGCAATATCATCAATCAAAGCATTCTGTTTAACTTCTGTACTACGGTTACCCGCTCGATCTACAACGATGAAAGTTAATTCTTCTCCATGTAAATAGACCTGATACAAGTGACCAAAAACATTGCCTGTACTATCTGCTGATCCATAACCTATAATGTCGCCATTGGTATTTTTAATTTCAATTTGGCTATTTGCTTCGGCCAAAGCTGTAAAGTTCTGACCATTGATATCAAATACAATATTTTCAATCGGATTTGGCGCAATATCATCATTCAAAGCATTCTGCTTGACCTCTGCACTGCGGTTACCCGCTCGATCTATCACGATAAAAGTAAGTTCCTCGCCGTGTAAGTAAACTTGCGGGAAATAACCAAATACATTACCTGAGCTATCCGCATAGCCAGAAGCAATCTTATTTCCAGCCTGATCTAATACATCAATAGAGCTTCCAGCTTCTGCGTGAGCTGTAAAGCTTTGGCCATCTTCGTTGAAGATGATATTTTCAATCGGATTTGGTGCAATGGTATCAATTAAAGCATTTTGCTTAAATTCGACACTGCGGTTACCTACTCGATCTATGACAACAAAAGTAAGTTCCTCACCATGTAAATAGGTTTGATTGAAAAAACCAGAGGCATTACCAACACTATCCGTAGAGCCCCAACCTGTCTGATTACCCAATGAGTCAAAAACTTCGATCTGACTATTTGCTTCTGCTTGTGCTGTAAAGTTTTGACCGTTTGCATCAAGTAAAATATTTTTAATCGGATTCGGCGCAATATCATCAAGTGGGGCTTTTATTGAAACAGCTTCACTCACATTTCCAGCTTGGTCTTTAACGGTGACCGTGAATGCCTCTCCATGTAAATTGTTGCTACCTAAGAAAATAGTAAATGTACCGTCCGAATTTATGCTGTTATTCCATATATTCACGAGCTGACCATTTTGATCAAAAACCTGAATCGTAGTATTCAGTTCTGCTAGACCTGTCAAATATGAACCGTCTTCTGAGAAAACTAAATTGCTGGCTGCTGTAGGAGCAACCGTATCAGCGGTAATTACAGTATCAGTGCTTACTTGCCCACGAGCATCTGTAATTGATAAGAACAACTGCTCACCGTCAACAAGAGAACGGTCAAGTTGGAGACTGAAATAAATCGATCCATTCCAGCCATTATCTTCACCGACTTTAATTTCAGCTACGACTTCACCTTGGGCATCTTTAACAATGAGAGTACTATTATTTTCAGCTTGCCCACTTATCACTCCGTCTGAAGTAAAGCTATCTACATATGGGGCAAAAGCATAGTTAGGCGCCTGTATCTGAGCAGCTAAACTTACATTTCCATTTACATCTGTAGCCGTGACATAAACTGTCTCAGCATTGGTTAAAAACATACCTAATTCTATTGAGAAACTTCCACTCTCGTCGGTCCAGTTATTCCAAAACCATTTATTAAGAATGTTTCCTTGTCCATCTTTAACCAAAATTTCAGAGAAAGGTTCTGCATGACCATAAACTAGATCACCAACATCATTGAAATTTAAATCTGTTGGAACAGGTGGAGGAGTCAGATCTACAATAATATTCTGCTCGGGGCTCATCAAACCTTTATTATCAACAATTTGAACGGAAATCTGCTCTCCATCAATTAAAGGACGGTTTACACTCAAGCTAAAATGACTAAAGTCACTCCCACTATTGTCATCACCTAATGTAACTTTTCCTAATTCATTACCCTCAGCATCACGCACAATTACCGTACTATTATCTTCAGCAACCCCAGAAATTAAACCTTCTTGTGTAATACGTTCAACATGTGGAATATAAGCAAAGTTTGGAACCTCGATTAGAGCTTCACTAATATTCTGATTTTTATCTACTACTTGTACGGTAACCGATTCGCCTTCTTTTAAAAATTGGAATACAGATAAGCTTGCAAAACCTTGCTCATCTGTAACACCGTTAGCGATTAGATTTCCTGTTCCGGAAAATACAAGAATAAAGCTGTTAGGTTCATTAACATGTACTGATAAAGTTTCACCACTTACATCAAATTGTGGAGTTTCTAAAAATACTGCTGGGGTATAGTCTGCTGTAATATATTGCGGATGGCCTGAAATATTATCTTTATCTGTAGAGATAATAATATGAGTCCCTTCCTCTAAAGGCTGATCGAGAGACAAAGTAAATGGTCTTACTTCACCTAATGCCATTACACTAAATGGAGTAATACCAGAGTTATCAAATGCAATCGAATTAAACTCTTGTAGAATATTTCCATCTTGATCTTTTACAATAAAGTGACTGCCTTCAGTCGCATAGCCGATGATTACACCTTCTGGACTAATTCGTAGAATACTAAGAGCTGGAACTTCAGTAACTAGACCAATTGATGAGTGTTCACTGCTGTATCCATTATAAGTAGCGACGGCATAAACTTCTTGATTTGAACTAATTGAAAGGTCTTGTAGAGTAAATTTACCCTCATCATTAGTTATTGTACTTGCAAGCCAATCACCATTTTTATTGTAGATATCAATCTTGCTTCCTTTATAAGCACTACCTGAAATGATAGCTCCATCTAGATTGTTGAAAGTTAGAGAATCTAGTATTGGCGAATTCGGAGTATGATCTACACTATAACTATGTACCTGTTGAATAATCGCTGTATTGCCAGCTTGGTCAGTAAGACTAATATCAACTGATATATTAGTTTCCAACTGTTCTGACCACAGAAGATCTGCTGGAATTTCGGCAACCCATTCTTGGGTTACTTCATCAAAATAAAAGTTATAAAGAACATCATTTAAGGTAGTATTTACCGTAGTTAGCGCGCTGTTTAAATCTGTTGGTAGATTATCGATTTCCAGTTTTATCGAAATAATCTGATCTTTTTCAACTAGACTTATCTTATTATCTACAGTAATTGGTTTAACAGTTACTGTACTTTCTTGAATATTTAAAGAATTATCTACCATCACTTTTTGCACAGCAGTTTCTGATGTATTGCCTGCAAGATCTGTCACCACAGCTTTGTATTGGTAAACACCATCAGCTAAATCTTTTTGATCTGCCGTGGTAATTTGCCAAGTTTTTCCATCATCTTTAGAAATTTCATAATGATCTAGTAAAGCTGCTTGTTCGCCGATAACAACCGGTTGGGCCAACTTCAAAGTAAAACTATTATCTTGTGTAATCTGGTCAGTTGCCGAAATACCTGTATCAGCCAAATCAGAGAAAGTCAGTTCACCTGCTTGAGGTGCTGCTGTATCAATAACGACTTTTTGCACAGCGGTTTCTGACGTGTTGCCTGCAAGATCCGTCACCACAGCTTTATATTGGTAAACACCATCAGCTAAATCTTTTTGATCTGCCGTGGTAGTTTGCCAAGTTTTTCCGTCATCTTTAGAAATTTCATAATGATCTAGTAAAGCTGCTTGTTCTCCGATCACAATCGGTTGGGACAACTTCAAAGTAAAACTATTATCTTGTGTAATCTGGTCAGTTGCCGAAACACCTGTATCGCTCAAATCAGATAAAGTTAGTTCACCTGCTTGAGGTGCTGTTGTATCTACAACCACCTTTTGTACAGCAGTTTCGGATGTATTACCTGCAACATCTGTGACTACAGCTTTATATTGATAAGTACCATCAGCTAAATCTTTTTGAGCTACTGTTGTTTCCTGCCAAGTCTTTCCTTCATCTTTCGATAACCAGTAAGTGATTTGGCTATTTATTTCTTGTCCATTAATCTTTAAATCAAAAGTTTTATCTTGTGTAATTTGATCCGTTGTTGAAACGCCTGTATCGCTCAAATCAGATAAAGCCAGTTCACCTGCTTTTGGCGCAGCTGTATCCACCACTACTTTTTGTATAGCGGTTTCAGATGCATTTCCAGCTCGATCTGTCACTACAGCTTTATAAAGATAACTTCCGTCAGCTAAATCCTTTTGAGTTACTGTTGTTTCCTGCCAAGTCTTTCCTTCGTCAGTAGAAACTAAATACGTTACTCTACTACCACTTTCTTGTCCCTCAATCTTTAAATTGAAGTTTTTATCTTGAGTGATCTGGTCCGTTGTTGAGGCACCTGAGTCCAAAAGATTTTTGAGAATCAAATTACCTGACTCAGGAGGGGTCGTATCTTTAGGATCTTTCCGCGACAATAAAGCAATTGTTCCTGCACCCGCTAAAGCACTGACCACCCCAGACCAGATAGGTACAGAAGATGAAGCATCTATAAATTTTGGTGCATCTTTTAATTCTAGATAATTAACTGTAGTTTGCCCTGTGGCATCTTCACCCAAATTGGCAGTCCAATAACTCTGCCCTTCATTTAAAAGAATTTGTGGGTTTTCGCTGATAAAAAAGTTTTCTAAAACAATTTCAGTTCCATCTTTTAGATGAATAATTGCTTTATTTCCCTCTCTTGTTATTGAGGAAATTTTGTCTGGACTTATATCTAATTTTGCGATTGTTTGGGGATCTATTACAATATTTTTTGTCTGGCCTATATGAATATCAACTGTATTATTTTTTGAAGCGTTATTTGCCATTAATGATACTTGTACCATTTTTCCACCATGAAATTTTAAATAATTATTAAGTTTTTCTAAAATATTAAGTAAAATAGAACTCATTTTTATAAAATATTATTAAATTCCATAAAATACTAAACCCTTTATTATAGCTGCTTAAAAATCGCGGCTTTTTATATAGTTAAAAATTTTTATGTATCCATTAATATTATTTTAAAATGATAAAACATTTAGAATGTTTTTCTATTCCCCATATATAGAATTTAAAGCTTAGGAATTGTAATGGATAAAATTTTATCAATCTACTCTTAAATTAAGTGTCTTATATAATTTTTATAAATTAAATTAATTGAAAAATCTTTAAATCATAATTAAACCAATAATGATCAACTTTCCCTTCATTTGAAATGACATTAAAACTATTCGGAACATGATAATGCAAACGGCTAGATGTCGCTGTTCCTGCATGAATATCATAAATAGGATGATCTATTTCGAGATGATAAATCTGTGTTAAATCATATACAGCCGTTTTATGCAGATGCCCATGTAACATCCCAAATAGCCCTGTTGTACTCCATTTTTCTAAAGCCATTTTCCCTAATACGGGGCAATCTTTAATACCGTGCTCGTCATCAGGTGGATTATAAAAAGGCTGATGAAAAACAACTAACTTAAATTTATGAGCTGGTCCTTGTTCTAGCCGTTCATATGTATTCTGAATTTGCTCAATCGAAATATGACCACGAGTATGATAACGGCGGCGTATACTATTTACGCCAACAATATAAAAATGCTCAGTTTCTAATGTAGGCTCAAGCTGACCAAAAAAATACTGATATCGGGTAAACGGAGAAAAAAACCGGTTCCAGACATGATACAAAGGAATATCGTGATTCCCCGGTACAATAAGATAAGGAATATTAAGGCTATCTAAAAACTGTCGGCATTTAAAGAATTGTTCATATCGAGCACGTTGAGTAATATCACCGCTCACCACAATAACTTCAGGCTGTTGCTGAATACAGAAACTTTTTATTGCATCTAAACACTCTTCTTTTTCTGTCCCAAAGTGTAAATCAGACAGATGTAATAACATTTGGCACCATAATATTTAAAGCATTCTTCTCTACAGTGAAATTTAAAGGTGTTTTCATCTCTATTATTTCACCATCCAATGCAACTGTGAGTTTAGATTTTTTTGCACAATCTACAACAACATGATCTGCACAAAAGCTATATACATCTTGTGCATCTTCAACTTTGCCCTGAATCCATTGCCATAACATGTGTAATAAACTAAGCCTATCACTTTTTGTAATGACCACTCCAGCAACTCTCCCCTGTGCAGCACAATCAGCAATTCTTAATTTCATATCACATAGTTGCAATTGATTATTACCAAAGAAAATTAGTGGTGTTTTAACTGGATATTTATTTCCATCAACTGTGACGGAGAGTTTCATGGATTTATTTTCTCTTAATAAAACATCCAAAGCAGATGTGTATGCATGTAAGGGTAATCTTCCTAAATATTGATTATAAAGCTCGCGTTTTTTTATAAATAATGGATAAAGACCTAAGCTCGCATTATTCAAATAAATATGATCATTAATTGCTGCCACATGTACTGATCTAGGTGTACCTGTAGCGATAACTTCAGCCGCTTCTAACACATCTAAAGGAATATCTAAAACTTTAGCGACATAGTTAAAAGTCCCTAAAGGTAAAATTCCCATCGGGATATTAGTATGTCTGAGTTTTGATGCAACTGCATTTAACGTCCCATCCCCACCAGCTGCAACAACAACGCCTAAATTTGCACTTTGACTATGCCGATGGATGACTTTATTCATCAAATCATCAAAGGTGACTTCCTCTGCTAATTCAAAAACTTGTATTTCAAAACCAAATTCGGTAAGTACAGTCATTAATTGTTCATACATATCTTCATGTTTTGAAGCATGAAAACCCGATTTCTGGTTATAGATGATAGAGAGAGGTTTTAAAGTCCGCATTTTTATTATCTTAGAGAGGATTTACCCTATATTTTGTATAGAAAATCGCCTAATAAAAGTCTCTTTATGTAAATTTCGAATGATGATCATTTGTTTAATCAATAATAATTCTCAAGAAAAATTTAAACATCAAGTCATTGATTTTAAAATAAATAAATAATATAAATAACACACATACAACATAAAAATGTAAAGAATAAAATACCCTAAAAAACAATAAACCATTGATTTTAATAAAGAAAAATTAAAAACTAAAATATCTATTTCTTATTCTTTAGTCTTATTTTTTTTATGATTTTATGCTTTAATACAGCCACTTTTTTATTTGATCTTTCATTGTACCTCAATGAATGACTTGTACATTGTTGTACATATTTTGAATAGGCCTCACCATGACCACAGTGAACGCACCAGAATTCGTTCGTCATCCTAAGCTTATCGCATGGGTTGAAGAAATTGCAAACTTAACCAAACCAGCAAAAATCGAATGGTGTGACGGAAGCGAAGAAGAGTATCAACGTCTAATCGACTTGATGATCGCTAACGGCACCATGCAGAAATTAAACCAAGAAAAACATCCTGGTTCTTATCTTGCAAATTCTGATCCATCTGATGTTGCACGTGTTGAAGATCGTACCTACATTTGCTCTCAAAAGAAAGAAGATGCTGGCGCGACAAACAACTGGGAAGAACCAGCTGTTATGCGTGAAAAGTTAAATGGTTTGTTTGAAGGGTCAATGGAAGGTCGTACAATGTACGTTGTGCCTTTCTCTATGGGTCCACTTGGAAGCCATATTGCTCATATCGGCATTGAGTTAACTGACTCTCCTTACGTTGCTGTTAGCATGCGCAAAATGGCACGTATGGGTAAAGCAGTTTACGACGTGTTAGGTACAGACGGCGAATTTATTCCTTGTATTCATACCGTAGGTGCTCCACTCACTGAAGGGCAAAAAGACGTTGCATGGCCTTGTAACCCTGAAAAATACATCGTTCATTACCCAGAAACTCGTGAAATCTGGTCTTACGGTTCTGGTTATGGCGGTAACGCATTACTTGGTAAAAAATGTTTAGCACTTCGTATCGCTTCTGTTATGGGACGCGAACAAGGTTGGTTAGCTGAACATATGCTTATTCTTGGTGTAACTAATCCACAAGGTGAAAAACACTATATCGCTGCAGCATTCCCATCTGCATGTGGTAAAACAAACTTTGCAATGCTAATTCCACCAGCAGGCTATGAAGGCTGGAAAATTGAGACTGTAGGTGACGATATTGCTTGGATCAAACCAGGTGAAGATGGTCGTCTATACGCAATCAATCCAGAAGCTGGTTTCTTTGGTGTTGCTCCTGGTACAAATACCAAAACTAACCCTAACTGTATGGCAACTCTTCACAAAGATGTTATCTATACAAACGTTGCGGTAACTAATGATGGTCAAGTATGGTGGGAAGGTCTTTCTAAAGAAGTTCCAACTAACTTAACTAACTGGAAAGGTCAACCTCACGTAAATGGTGAAAAAGCTGCTCATCCAAATGCACGCTTCACTGTTGCTGCTGGTCAATGCCCTTCTATTGATGCTGACTGGGAAAATCCAGCAGGCGTTCCGATTTCTGCATTTATCTTCGGTGGTCGCCGTGCAGATACGGTTCCTTTAGTATCTGAAGCTTTTGATTGGGTTGATGGCGTTTATAAAGCTGCAACTATGGGTTCAGAAACCACTGCTGCTGCTGTTGGTCAACAAGGTATCGTTCGTCGTGACCCATTCGCGATGCTTCCATTTGCTGGCTACAACATGGCTGACTACTTCGATCACTGGTTAAGCCTTGGTGAAGAAGTAAGTACAAAAGCTGAAGCTGCTGGTAATAAATTACCAAAAATCTTCAACGTAAACTGGTTCCGTCGTGATGCTGAAGGCAACTTCGTATGGCCTGGTTTCGGTCAAAACATGCGTGTTCTTGAGTGGATCATTGACCGTTGTGAAGGTCGTGCAAACGCTGTTGAAACACCAATTGGTCTTGTTCCAACTTACGATGACTTGAACTGGGAAGGTACTGATTTCTCTAAAGAAGAATTTGACCTTATCACAGCTCAAAATAAAGATCAGTGGGTTACTGAAATTGAAAGCCACACTGAATTATTCAATAAACTTGGTGAACGCTTACCAAAAGCATTAAAAGAACGTCAAACAGCTTTACTTGAAGCTGTAAAAACTGGCTTCTAATTGCTAAATATAAAAAAGGTCGCCATGTGCGGCCTTTTTTATTATGCGGCATCATCTTTTTGTCGACGTCCAGCCAAATAGCTTTCCAAATTTTTTACTTGTTTTTCATCAAATGCCAAACCTAGCTTAGTTCTACGCCACAATATATCTTCTGCCGTATTTGCCCATTCATTTTCACATAAATACTGAACTTCAGATTCAAATAAACCATGACCAAAATCTTGTCCTAACTGCTCAAGAGTTTTTTGCTCATGCAAAATATTCCAAACTCTAGAGCCATACGCATTTGCCCAGCGCGTAGCAAGCTGCTCAGTTACCCCTTCCACTTGGTTTTGAATCCTTATAACTAAATCTTCAAGTGTGGTCCAATTCTCTGCACCAGGTAATACTTCATTTGCAGTCCACTCCTCTCCCATTTCTATGAAAAATGGGCTAAGTTGTTCCAGAGCTGATTCCGCTAATTTCCGGTAGGTCGTAATCTTTCCACCAAATACGGACAGCAAGGGAGTGGTTTTATCTTCCACTTGCAACGCCACAGTATAGTCACGAGTCACTGCCGAAGGGTTATCTGACTCATCATCACATAACGCTCGGACTCCCGAGAACTGACTTACAATATCTGCACGGGTGAGCTGCTTTTTAAAATGAGAATTTGTCACAGTTAAAAGGTAATCAATTTCTACTTCCGTAATCTCTACCTTTTGTGGATCATCCAAATATTCCTGATCTGTCGTACCTATTAATGTGTATTGTTCTAAATAAGGAATGGCAAACACGATACGTCGATCTTCGTTTTGCATAATAAAAGCTTTATGGCAATCATACAGTTTAGGCACAACAATATGACTTCCTTGTATAAGCCGAACTTGATATGGTGATTTTAACTGTAGGTTTTCGCTAACAATTTCTTCGACCCAAGGGCCTGCTGCATTCACTAAGGCTTTTGCACGTATTTGGTAAAATTCAGCCCCATTTTGTAATTCCAGATACCACAATTCTTGTTGTCTATAAGCCTTAACACATCGTGTCCGTGTTACAACTTTGGCGCCACTCTCTGTGGCTTGCAGTGCATTTAGCATGACAAGACGTGCATCATCCACAGTACAGTCAGAATATTCAAAACCACGGGTTATAGCTGGTTTTAAGGGGCTATCTTCTTTGAAATAAATGAGATTTGACCCTAATAATTTTTCTCTTTTCCCTAAATGATCATAAAAAAACAAGCCTGCTCTAATTAACCACGCAGGACGTAAATGTGGTCGATGAGGCATAATAAAACGCATTGGTTTAATAATATGAGGCGCTTTAGCCAACAAGACTTCACGCTCTGCTAAAGCTTCTCTAACCAACCTGAATTCTTTATGTTCTAAATAGCGTAAACCACCATGAATTAATTTGCTGCTCGCAGATGAAGTGTGACTAGCTAAATCGTCTTTTTCACATAAAAATACGGATAATCCGCGGCCTGCTGCATCATTAGCAATACCGACGCCATTAATACCGCCACCAATCACAGCAATATCATATATTTTTGAATAATCATTAGCTTGTACTGTCATTTCTCATTTTCTTTTTATTGTTTATGTTATTAAAAATTAAAACATCAAATTGATGAAACAACAATCAAAAAAGCAGAATAATCAATTTTAAATACCTACTAGGTTAGCTCTTTATTGATTACTCTGCTCTTTAATTAATTCAAGAAGACATCAATCCTCTGCCCAATTTTGACTACGCTGAACTGCCTTCAACCACCCCTTATACATGACTTCAGTTTCTTCAAGGCTCATACGTGGTTCGAAAACTTTCTCTATCGCAGACTTATTCCTTAATTCATTCAAATCTAGCCAGAAACCTGTTGCCAATCCAGCAAGAAACGCAGCCCCTAAAGCCGTTGTTTCTTTCATGGTTGGTCTTTCAACTGGCGTTGCTAAAATATCAGCCTGAAATTGCATTAAGAAGTTATTCGCAGTTACGCCACCATCAACTCTTAATGTACGTAATTCTTCTTCTGCATCTTGCTGCATCGCATCAAGTACATCTCTTGTCTGGTAAGCAATTGACTCTAAAGTTGCACGAATAATATGTTCTATACTCGCTCCACGTGTGAGACCAAAAATCGCCCCACGGGCGGTCGGGTCCCAATATGGCGCACCCAATCCTGTAAAGGCAGGTACAACATATACGCCATTACTGTCCTTTACACGTGTTGCGTAAAGCTCCGAGTCTTTAGCATTCTTAATCACTTTCAGCTCATCACGAAGCCACTGAACACAAGAACCACCATTAAATACGGCGCCCTCTAAAGCATAGTTCACTTCACCGTTTGCACCACACGCAATTGTGGTCAGTAATCCATGCTCTGATCTGACAGCTTTTTTCCCCGTATTCATTAACAGGAAGCAGCCTGTACCATAAGTGTTTTTTGCTTGTCCCGGTTCTACACACATTTGCCCAAAAAGAGCAGCTTGTTGATCACCGGCAATACCTGCAATTGGAATTCCGACTTCCTGACCACTAATTGTATGGGTATAACCATAAACTTCTGAAGAGCTACGGACCTCAGGCAAGATTGCTTTAGGAATATCTAAAGCTTGTAAAAGTGATTCATCCCACTCTAGCTTTTCAATATCAAATAACATAGTGCGTGATGCATTGGTAAAGTCAGTTACATGTGCGGCGCCATTGGTCAGTTTCCAGATTAGCCATGTGTCAACCGTACCAAATAGTAGCTCTCCCCGTTCGGCACGTTCACGACTTCCCTCTACATGGTCCAAAATCCATTTGATTTTGGTAGCAGAAAAATACGGGTCAATCACTAAACCTGTGACTTTACGAACATGGTCTTGCCAACCTGCCTTTTGTAATTGATTGCATATTTCTGTAGTTTGGCGGCTTTGCCAGACAATGGCATTGTAAATAGGTTTTCCTGTTTTTTTATCCCATATGATGGTGGTTTCTCGCTGATTTGTAATACCTATTGCAGCAACTTGCTCACTTTTAATTCCAGCCTGTGCCAATGCTTCTACCCACACTGCACTTTGTGTTGCCCAGATCTCCATGGGGTCATGTTCCACCCAACCTGGTTGAGGATAAATCTGGGTAAATTCTTTTTGAGCAATACTTACAACATTTGCATCGTGATCTAAAACTATTGCTCTCGAGCTAGTCGTTCCCTGATCAAAAGCAACAATATATTTTTTCGGGCAGTTTGACATCTGAATGTCCCTTTCTATATTTACACATATACATCTAGTTCATGTCACCAAAGGAACCATGCCTAACTGTATTCTTTAAAATTTTCTTTGGAATATATCATTGATTTTAACGAATATATGTATTTTACGTTAATCCACTTCTTTTCGTTGCCGATTTTTTTATTAAACTTAAAGTTCACTCAAGATATGGGCAAAATTTTGCTGCTAAAAATAATTGATTGTTTAATTGGAAATCACATGAATATTCAACATATTTCTTTGCTTAAATAATAAACATTGTTTTACAGACATAAAAAAAATAAAGTGGAATACTCCTCTAGATAACTATGTAAAACGGAATAATTTTTTCTCTTTAATATTCAACCCAAGCGAAACATGGAGCGACCCATGGTTGATCAACCTTCTACCGCAACAACTCCACAAAGTCATTTAGATACAAAAACCCGCGTAAAATCAATTTTAGGTGGGTCTGCCGGTAACCTCGTCGAATGGTATGACTGGTATGTATATGCTGCATTTACGCTCTATTTTGCTCATGCCTTTTTCCCAAAAGGTAGCCAAACTGCACAACTACTTCAAGCTGCCGCCATTTTTGCTGTAGGTTTTTTAATGCGCCCAATCGGTGCATGGATTATGGGGATTTATTCAGACCGTAAAGGCCGTAAATCCGGACTTACACTTTCTGTCACGTTAATGTGTGTAGGTTCACTTCTTATTGCTGTAACACCAAGTTATGAAAGTATTGGTGTATTTGCCCCGCTTTTATTAGTCGTCGCTCGTTTAATTCAAGGTTTAAGCGTAGGTGGTGAATATGGCGCGAGTGCCACTTATTTAAGTGAAATGGCTGAAAAAAATCGGCGTGGTTTTTTCTCAAGCTTCCAATATGTAACCTTAATTGCAGGACAACTGACGGCTTTATGTGTTCTTTTAATCTTACAAATGGTATTAACCGAACAACAGTTGCATGATTGGGGATGGCGCATTCCATTCTTTATTGGCGCTTTACTTGCAATTGTTGTGTTCCGTATTCGTCGTGGCTTATTAGAAACACAATCTTTTAAAAATGCTCAAGCTGAAACAAACCAACCAAAATCAGGTATGTTTGCCTTATTCAAGCATTATCCTAAAGAAGCTTTTACAGTATTGTTCTTAACAGCCGGTGGTACTTTAGCTTTTTATACTTACACTACTTATCTACAAAAATATTTAGTAAATACATCAGGTTTTACCAAACCGGAAGCAACCCAAATCACCACTCTAGCGCTGTTCATTTTTATGTGTTTACAACCAGTAGCCGGCGCTTTATCAGACCGAATCGGGCGTAAACCACTTATGATTGCCTTTGGTGTGACTGGGGTTTTATTCACATATATTTTATTTAATGCTCTTGCCACCACACATAACTATTGGACTGCTTTCTGGTTATGCTTGGCAGGCCTAGTCATGGTAACAGGTTATACTTCAATTAATGCCGTGGTTAAAGCTGAGCTCTTTCCTGCGCATATTCGGGCTTTAGGGGTAGCTTTACCCTACGCGATTGCCAATACCTTGTTTGGCGGCACAGCAGAGTTCTTTGCTTTAAGTTTTAAAGAAGCTGGACATGAATCTTGGTACTTTATTTATGTCAGTATTATGATCTTCATTTCACTTATTATTTATATTTTTATGAAAGATACCAAGCATCATTCAAAAATTAAAGAACATTAATATTTTAGCAATAAGAGCTAATATCGCCAGTCGATGTTAGCTTAAATCGTGCGATTAAGCCCCAACAATCGTTGTGTTTTATGAGATACTAGAGATAAGAATATAAGGATGATACTGATGAATAGAAGTATTTTATGTTTGGCATTAAGCAGCATGTTTATTTTAAGTGCTTGTCAGACCACCCCTCGACAATATAATGGCTCAACTGGCTATCAAATTGAAAACCAAACAAAAACTTCGGCAACTTTAGCTTATACATTGGCTAGCCGCACTAATCAGCAGTTAGATGAACGTAAATTACAACGTGCTTGTCAAAATGTATTAGGTGCTCAAAAAGTTTATAAATTATCAGTTCTAAGCATTAATGAGATTTCAAACCCTGCTCAACAAGAACATTATGGTGTTCAATTGGGGGAAACTCGTGCCTCATTTGGTTTATCTAATACGCCAAGTTTAAATAATGGCGAAGATTATGCGACTCGCCAAGCGCTTGAAGCACGCCCAAGTACGCTAAAAGTCGTTCGTTATACCTGCTCATAATATAAATAAGACGCTGTTCTTTTACAGCGTCTTATAAAAACTTACATTTCTAAATTCTTTAGCTTCATCAAGGTCTGGCCATGTTGATGCACTTCTTTCATCAATCTTTTGATATTTAGGATGGCTAAAGTTTTTAACACGGCTATCTGCGACCCAGACCTCTGGCGCAAATTTCAAGAATTCATCTAAAAAGAAACGATTACATTGGTCATATAACACATCAGCAGCCAATAAAATATCAACTTGCTCTGCTTTATATAAATCGTCCAGATATTCCAGCTCAACATCATTTAACAAAGCATTTTCACGGCAGGCTGCAAGACTAACTTGATCAATATCACAACAAATTACTCTTTTAGCACCAGCCATTTTTGCTGCAATTGCAACCACACCTGAGCCTGCACCAAAATCTAGTACGACTTTATCTTTGACATGATGTGGCTCTGCAAGTAACCACTGCACCATTGCTAAACCAGATGCCCAACAAAAAATCCAGTACGGCGTGTCATTCCAGATTCGGCGAATCACCTCATCATCTAAGCGATCAGTTGGAAAAACTGGTGGAATCAACCATAAAGAAATAAGCGTTTCAGGCAACTGCTGTGCCATTAACTCACAATGAGGGATCACTTCATGCAAGGCTTGAAGTAAATGTTCAGGGGCTTTGGTCAATTGAAAAGTGCAGCTCATCAGAGTTCTTTTAATTCGTTTATATAACAAGCATAACAGAGTCATTCCATTATGATTTAAATTTTTAGAATAACCTTCTGTTAGACCTGAGAAGCCCTGCTTCGCAAGGCTTTCGGGAAAAGTAGGTCTAACCATTGTCATCTGCAAAACTCGACAAATACTATCTACACTCGATAGCATCGCAAAAACATTAAATTTTAATGTAATCCTGCCTCAAACAATTGCGGATGACGGTTACGCGTATCAATAACTACCTAGCGTTAATTAAATTAACCTAAAGCTTTTTCAGCAGCTTCTACAGTTTGACGAATCAAAGTTGTAATTGTCATTGGACCTACACCACCTGGTACTGGTGTATAAGCAGAAGCAATTTCTTCAATACCTTGTAGTTGGATGTCGCCTACACCACCGCCATCACGAGGATGGAAACCAGCATCGACAACCACTGCACCTGATTTAATCCAATCTTTTTGAATAAGTTCCGCCTTACCCACAGCACCAACAATAATATCAGCTTGTTTCACAAGCTCAGGTAGATTCTGAGTACGTGAATGGCAAATCGTTACCGTTGCATTAGCTTGCAAAAGCATCATTGCCATTGGTTTACCTAAAATTGCTGAACGACCAACCACAACTGCGTGTTTGCCAGCAATTTCAATATTGTTTTCTTTTAAAATGGTCATAATGCCTGCTGGAGTCGCTGAACCATATGCAGCTTCACCCATTGCCATACGCCCAAAGCCGAGGCAAGTTACGCCATCTACATCTTTAGCTAACGAAATCGCATCAAAACATGCGCGTTCATCAATCTGTTCAGGTACTGGATGCTGTAAAAGGATACCGTGTACATCTGGATTGGCATTAAGCTTTTCAATTTCTGCTAATAATTGTTCTGTTGTTGTTTCTTGTGATAATTCAATTTTCAAAGAGTCCATGCCTACTCGACGGCAAGCATTTCCTTTCATGCGCACATAAGTTGCAGATGCGCCATCATCCCCAACCAAAATAGTCGCTAAAATCGGGGTACGACCTGTTTTAGCTTTTAAAGCTTCAACACGTACCGACAAATTTTCTTCAATTTGCTTTGCTAATGCACGACCGTCTAAAACCAATGCCACAGCACATCTCCAAGGTAGACATGAATTCAATGTGCCAATAATACATGATTATTTGGACAATTTTATTCTAGATGTTGCTTTTATGTTCATCTTCTCTAAAAACAGTATTGTTTTTTCTGTAAAGGTTGCTAATATGTGCATCACCAAATGTAGGCGGGGTGGCAGAGTGGTCATGCAGCGGACTGCAACTCCGTGGACGCCGGTTCGATTCCGACCTCCGCCTCCAAATTTGGTAAAGCCCGGGTGGTGAAATAGGTAGACACAGGGGATTTAAAATCCCCCGCCCACAAAGCGTGCCGGTTCGAGTCCGGCCCCGGGCACCATTTTCTAATACTGAAAGTGGTGCAATAAAAAATCCAGCGTAAGCTGGTTTTTTTATGTCTATAAAAAAGGGTACTTATTAGCACCCCTCTCCCGTCTATTTAAGCAGTTTTTTGCTTATCTTTTTCAGGCGTCAAATTCATATCTAACACCAATTGATATTGCCTACTTGTATCTAATTTATATTCTGCATTTTTAATTGAATCTACAAATATCCAGTCCGACTGCACCCGCTTATCATCTAGTGTAACCACCAAATAGCCACGCTGGTTTAAATTACAATAAGCTAACTCATCAATAAGCGTAGTAAAAGCAAATTCAAATTGTTGTAATTGAGCCATTGGAATACTTAAATATTTTTCTAGCCCTGGCGAAGAAACGGAACTCGTTGCTAGTTCAACACCTACATATTGACCTTTTTGACTATACAAATAAGATGCCCAAGCATTATGAGTATCGCCTGCCAGAACAATAACTTTCTTATTCAAACTAGCTAAGTTTTCATATACGGTTTCACGTTCAGCATAATAACCATCCCAAGCATCAAGATTATATGGCACTACTGTTGTGACTCGTGTCTTTTCCTGAACAGTTAAAGTTGGATCGCCCTGTTCCAATCGTAATTTCAAGGTGACTAGCTCTGTAATTTGAGCATTCATTTTAGCCAAGATTTCAGCCGAAGCTCCACCCGAAGTAATTTGTCCTAAAGACAACAATAACTCGGCAGGAATCCACATTTTACTCATTAGAACTTGCTGACCAATCACATTCCATGTTGCTGTAGATTGCTTCAATCTATCAACCAACCAATCCCTTTGTGTATAACCCATTAAAGTACGCTTTGGATCCGTTAAGTCAGCCTGAAACTTTTGAGCATCCAAACCAACAGCTGTCATATAATCAGCATATTCAAGCTGTTTATCACGCGCAATAATACGTGTATCCAACATCGTCAACTCAACCAGTGAGCCAAAATTAAACTGTCGATAAATATTTAAATGATCTGTGCTAGAAACTGGGCGAATAGGCATCCATTCAAAATAAGCTTGTAGAGCAGCTAATTTACGATCAGAAAAAGACCCTTCATCACTTTCATGATTTTCGGCCCCATCACGCCAAGTATCATTTGCTAACTCATGATCATCCCAAATTACAATAAAAGGATGACGCTGGTGAGCTACCTGCAAATCTTTGTCCTGACGATAAAGTGCATAACGTTTGCGATAATCCTCTAGTTTTATAATTTCTTTATTATTATCTGTTGGTAAGGTTCGACCAAGTTTTTCTGCATCTTCCGCCGCATAACCATCTGCCCCATACTCATAAATATAATCACCTAAATGAATAATGACATCAACATTCTGCTTTGCCATTTCACGGTAAACATAAAAGTAACCAGCGGGATAATTCGAACAAGAACATACGGCAAAACTAACTTTATTGGTGCTTATTGGTAGTGTTTTAGTTTGACCGACAGATGAAATTTTATTACCAAAACGGAAACGATAATAATAAATGGTATTCGCCTGTAGTCCTGCTGCATCCACCTTCACCGTGAAGTCGTCAGTCTTGGTCGTTTCAACCATCCCCGTCTTTAAATTCTGCTTAAACTGGTTATCAGTGGCAATTTCCCATATAACTTTAAGGCGCGCACTAAGATCTACTGGTGTTAATCGCGTCCATAAAATCACTTTATCCTGCAAAGGGTCGCCGCTCGCAACTCCATGTAAAAAATCTGCTTGTGCCTCTGTACTTTCATCGTCTGAGCCATCATTACAACCCGTAAAAGCTACAGGCAAAGACAATGCCCCAAAACCGAATAGACTTTTTTGAATTAATTCTCGGCGTGAAATTTTCTCTGACATACAACTACCTAAGTTTTAAGCAATGAGTGCCTTAAACTTAAGTAGATAAGATGAACAACTGATCTCAATTTGATGAAGAAATTATGACTTAAGTAGATCTTATTTTTAAATACATGTACGAACTGATTGAAAATAAAGCAAACTATCTGATTTTCTCTTGCCAATCTCTGTCTTGTCATCTATTATTGCGCACATGCCCGGGTGGTGAAATAGGTAGACACAGGGGATTTAAAATCCCCCGCCCACAAAGCGTGCCGGTTCGAGTCCGGCCCCGGGCACCATTTTCAAATATTGAATTTGGTGTTACAAAGAATCCAGCGTAAGCTGGTTTTTTTATGCCTAATTAAAATGAATTTTATGATAAGAATATTATTACTTCTGTGTAGCATCCTTTCTATATCCAAGGTTTACGCTACAGATCTTTTTTCTGGCACTATTTCTTTCAAAGATGACAACTGGTACTTTTCACGCTGTTCTATTACCAAAGATGATTACTTAATTAAAGCACCTGAGCAGATCATAGATAAATTCAAAGCATTACAACAAGAACGAGAACCCTATTGGATCAGTTTATTAGCAGATGCCGATTATCAAGAGAATGGTGTTTTAGTGTTAAAAATTAAAGAAATAAACGAAATTCATTCAAAGGCATCTTGTCATTTATTAGATGCATTTGAAAATATTGAGAATCGAGAGTAATCACCACTCTCGATTCACAACCAGCTCTTCCATCTCAAGATCTAAATATCCTGCACCCTGCGCCACCATCATCATTGCCTCAGCAATATAGTCAGCAGCACTATCATCTAGTGAAGAATCCAGATCTTCGAACTGTGGTTTCATTTCATTAATTTCAATAACAGTTTGATGAGCATATCGATAGATATCCTGATCAGCTAAAGCAGACTTTTGAACTTTTTTGGCAAATTGTTCAATTAACTGCTTGAGTTCAGCGACTAAAATATCTGGATAATACTCATCATCAAACATTGGGAGAAGTAAGTCTTCGAACATACAAAAGTTTACACAGCAGCAGAAACCTGCCGCTTATAACATATTTTCAAAATAATAACGACAATTTTCCCTGACTCAATCATCCAATCTATGAAATTAATTAATCATGATTTGTTTATAAAAGCTTATTTTTCAAGCTTTTTCCATCGCTTTCCAAACGAGAATTGCATCATGCATGGCTTTTACATCATGTGCACGAACAATGGATGCTCCTTGCTGAATACTAAGCAAATGCCCCGTAGCGCTTCCTACTGCACGCTGATCTGCTGCTGCACCCTGTAAAGCTTCACCAATAAAACGTTTACGAGAAAGACCCGATAAAATTGGATAACCCATATCATTAAGCTTCCAAAACTCTTTTAATAGTTTTAAATTCTGCTGAGCATTTTTTGCAAAACCAAATCCCGGATCAATAATAATATTATGCTTTTTTACACCCGCAGTTAAAGCCTCATTAATGCGCTGCTGAAGCTCTTGCATCACATCCAATGTAACATCCGTATACTGATCTAGCTGATTCATTGTGGTGGGCTCACCACGCATATGCATGATCACCACAGGTATATCTAACTCTGCTGCGGTTTTTAATGCATCTGGTCGAGTAAGCGCACGTACATCATTCCAAATATGCGCACCCGCTTCTTTCGCTGCACGGATAACATCTGGCTGACTTGTATCAATCGAAAGAACCACATCATATTTAGACAAAGCTTCAACTACAGGAACAACTCGTCGTACCTCTTCTTCTACACTTACTTCTGATGCACCTGGTCGAGTAGATTCCCCGCCAACATCTATAATTGTGGCGCCTTGTTCAATCATATTTAATGCATACGCCACAGCTTGATCTAACTTATTATGCTTTCCACCATCACTAAAAGAGTCTGGAGTGACATTTAAAATACCCATAATGTGAGGGTGTGATAAATCCAACTGAAGCTGTCCACATTGTAAAATTTGCTTAGGTAAAGGCATTAACTGCATGACAAGCTCCAATTTAATATTCGGCAACATTTTAACAAGTCTCTGCTCGATATACTGCTGATTTCTTTTCGGCTTTGCCTGAAATACACGTATAAAAAAAAGAGCCACATGACTGTGACTCTTTTTTAAATTATTTAGTTCATTGCTGGCAATGGTGGTGGTGTAGATGGACCATCTTTTGGTGGTTCAAATGCAGCCACTGGATTTTCCGCAACATAGACCTTAGGTGGTTGTGGTTCACGACCTTCCATAATGTCACGAATTTGATCACGATCAATAGTTTCCCATTCCATCAAAGCTTTTACCATTGCATGTGCAATATCTTTATTACCTTCCAAGATATTACGCGCAACTTTATATTGCTCATCAAGAATACGGCGCACTTCTTCGTCAACCAACTGTTGAGTTGCCTCAGAAATCGTACGACTACCTACATTTCCAAAGAAACCACTCTGGTTTTCATCTTCGTAAACCATTACGCCCATTTTGTCAGACATACCGTACTTAGTAACCATTGCACGCGCCATTTTAGTAGCTCGCTCAAAGTCATTTGAGGCACCGGTAGATTGCTGTTGGATAAACACTTCTTCAGCAATACGACCACCAAACAAAATCGCAATTTCGTTTAGCATCTTGTCTTTATAATGGCTAATCTGGTCTTGTTCAGGTAACTGCCAAGTAACACCCAAAGCCCAACCACGTGGCATGATCGTTACTTTATGAACAGGATCTGTACCAGGCAAAATCTCTGCCACAATTGCATGACCAGCTTCATGATAAGCAGTAGCACGACGCTCTTCTTCACGTAGAACCATCGACTTACGCTCTGGACCCATGTAGATTTTGTCTTTTGCATCTTCAAAGTCATGCATGTCAACAGTATTCTTATTACGACGTGCAGCAAATAATGCAGCTTCGTTAACAAGGTTTGCCAACTGCGCACCAGAGAAACCTGGTGTACCACGCGCTAAGACTTGCATATCTACACCCGTGACTGAAGGTAACTTTTTCAAATGTACATTCAGAATTTGCTCACGACCACGAATATCAGGTAAACCAACCATGACTTGACGGTCAAAACGACCCGGACGCAATAATGCTTTATCAAGCACATCAGCACGGTTAGTTGCAGCAATAACAATTACGCCTTCATTACCTTCAAAACCGTCCATCTCTACAAGCATTTGGTTTAAGGTTTGTTCACGCTCATCATGACCACCACCTGTACCTGAACCACGGTGACGACCCACTGCATCAATCTCATCAATAAAGATGATACATGGCGCGTGACGCTTCGCTTGCTCAAACATATCACGGACACGGGACGCACCCACACCCACGAACATTTCTACAAAGTCAGAACCTGAAATGCTGAAGAAAGGAACCTTGGCTTCACCAGCAATTGCTTTAGCTAATAACGTTTTACCAGTACCCGGAGGGCCAACCATAAGTACGCCACGAGGAATAGTAGCGCCCAAACGTTTGAATTTTGCAGGGTCTTTTAAGAAATCTACAATTTCAACAACTTCTTGTTTTGCTTCATCACAGCCGGCGACGTCAGAAAAATTGAGTTTAATCTGGTCTTCAGAAAGCATTTTTGCCTTTGATTTACCAAAACTCATCGGTCCATTCTTTCCGCCTGCACCACCACCCATGTTACGCATAAAGAACATGAATAACAAAATGATTAACAGTACAGGGAAACTAGCAATGAGAAGTTGCATCAAAATGCCTTGACGTTGCGGAGCTGTTCCCTCTACAACAACATTTTGTTTATTTAAGCTTGGCATAAGCTCAGTGTCTTCAACTTGCGGACGAACAGTTTCAAACTGTGATCCGTTAGTTTTTTCACCATTAATATTTAAACCGTCAATTGTGACTTGCTTAATTTGACCACTATTCACCGCTGCAACAAAATCTGAATATTTCATCGCAGTAGGCTTATTGCGGTCACTGATATTACTGAAAATTAAAATCAGAACACCAAGTATTATTAGCCACAATACGGCATTCTTGAAGTAATCGCTCAAAGCTTTATTCCCATATCGATCTAATTTGATCATGCCCAATCTTGGCCGATCGTCATAAAAGCAGCAACTGTATTGCTTGCGGATAACCTAAAAGTACAAAATGCACAATTTTTAGGAGCTTGGCAAGTAAACTTTATCGCAATGCTTTCTTACGCCCTTGTCCAATCAAAAAAACCTCTTTAGACCGCGCCCGAGAAGCTGCTGGTTTTGCTGTCTTTAACACATCAAAACTATCAACTACTTGTTTACGAAACTCATCGAATCCTGTGCCCTGGAACACTTTAACAACAAACTGTCCATGAGGAGCCAGAACCTTTTGAGCAAAATCTAAAGCCAGTTCACATAAGTAAATCTGTCTAGGTTGATCAACGGCCCTATTACCTGATGTATTGGGGGCCATATCAGAAATTACAATGTCTACTTGTCGCCCATTTAAAATATTTAACAATTTTTCAAATACATCTTCTTCTCTAAAATCGCCTTGTAAAAAAGTGACATCAGGCAAAGCATCCATGGGTAAAATATCGGAAGCAATCACTAAACCTTTGCTACCAACGAGTTTCCCAGCGATTTGAGACCAACTACCAGGAGCTGCACCTAAATCCACTACAGTCATGCCTGGCTTGATCAACTTATATTTTTCTTGAATTTCAAGAAGTTTATAGGCTGCTCGAGCACGATATCCTTCCTTTTGTGCTTTTTTTACAAAAGGATCGTCTAGATGTTCCCTCATCCATACACGACTACTTTTCGACAATTTCTGGTTTGTAATGCGTGTTGCCATAACTCACTAAATATCAAAAAAACTTCTGATCGTTCATTGTACGTGAAAATTACTCTCATTACAGTACGGATGTAGCGTAATATCACTAAGTTTTACAGTTTTTTTCCAATAATGTTGATCGATTATTTATACAGTTTTTCGTACATCTGGATTTAAGTTTTTTGCTATACTAAGCCGTTTTTAAAATCAGGTATTTTTAATGGCCGCTTTATCTATCCATGAACGTAAACGTTTACGTCAAATTGGTCATGTGCTTAATCCGGTTGTCATGATTGGTGGACAAGGCTTAACAGACGCAGTAATCGAAGAAACACTTCGTGCTTTAAATGACCACGAGCTTATTAAAGTTAAGATTGCTGGTGAAGACCGTGAAGCGCGTACTGCAACAATTGATGCAATTGTAGAAGCAACAGGTGCTCAAGCTGTACAAAAAATTGGTAAAATTGTTTTGCTTTACAAAAAGGCAGCTAAACAAAACCAACATTTGTCTAATCTTGTTCGTCACGCTCACCTAGCAAACTAATTTAATTTGACAAACTATGGCAAGTTACGAACTTTCAGCTTTTGATCGTTTTTATGCTGTTTCCGTTGTTGGCGCAATTGAACAGCAAGCATCCTCTACTTTAAATATCGGTTTTTGGATTCGTGATCCAAATCAACTTATTGTCTGGCCTCAAGAAGTCTCGGCTCATCCACGTCAAGATTTTTTGTGGGAAGAAACTTGTTTCGAAATTTTTGTTGGCGTGCATGATGAAGATTATTATCGGGAAATTAATCTCTCCCCTTCTCAAGCATGGCAGTCATATCAGTTTGAAGAATATCGCTATCCAGAAAGTATACCTCCCCTTGCTGCTTACGATATTGAACTGAATCATCTCAAGCGCACTCACTATGGCTTAAATGTTAGTCTCGATTTAGGGCAATTTATGCAACAGCATCGCTTGAAATGGTCAAACCTTTATTTAGGTTTAACTACAGTTTTAAAGACTAAAGAAGGTATGCAGTACTATGCAATGCAGCATAGTGGAAAAAGTGCAGATTTCCATAATAAACGTGACTGGTTACATCAGTTCTAAAAATAAAAAAGCGAGAAATTAATTCTCGCTTTTTTATAGCTGGATCAAAGCAGAGATCATTAATTGTCTCGTGCTTTATTCCAAGCTTCGACTGCATTATTTTTAGTACGTTTAATACTTTCACTTAAAGAATCTTTATGTTTCAAAGAGATCTGGCTAATATCACCCTTAAGCTCTTTGCTCACTTTCGTTAAATCTTCAATAAGTGCATTAATTTCTGCTTTCAAAGCATTTTTAAGGTCAGATAACCCTTCTTGTGAAGTGCTAAACTGAGCTTTAATTACATCAAGACGTTGTAAAATATCTTGCTTAATCTGAACAAGTTGATTTTGAATATTCTTATTTAATTCTTGAGTTTCAGCTTCAATTTTCTCTTGAGTCTCGCTTAAAACTTCTTTGACGTGTTCTTGAGTTTCAGTAATTGCTTCTTTTACCTGAGCTTTTGCTTCTGTAGCAACTTCTTTAACTTGCTCAGTTTTTTCAGCAACAGTTTCTTTTACCTGTGCAGTTTTAGCGGTTACTGTTTTTTTAGCCTTAGTTGTAGTAGCAGCTATGGTTTCTTTCACTTCATTAACCTCAGCTTTTACCGACTCAACTACTGCTTGAGTTTTTTCACTCACATCTTTTGAAACTTCATTATTGCTCATACTATTTCCTCATATTGTTTATTTTTTAACTAGCAATACAATAAATCCAGTTCCAAGAATTCCTCATGCAAATTGTTAGACAATTTATCAAAAGTACCTATTTCAGATAAGCGGATATTTTTTTGTAAAAAGCAAGCGATGAATTATATTTTTTAGCAGAAAAGAAATAGACTTTAGAGGGTTCCATGCGTATAATGCGCTGTTAAGTTACAAGCGGGCAGACCGATAGGGAGGGCATGTTTTATCAAAGCATTGCCGATCTTTTTTGGGTCTACTCGCTTTTTTACAGCCGAAATTCAGGAGCTTTGGTTTGAGCATCCCCGCCATTTTAGCCCTCGCAGATGGAACGATCTTTAAAGGAACGTCAATCGGCGCATCGGGAAGTACGACTGGAGAAGTCGTTTTTAACACAGCCATGACAGGCTATCAAGAAATTTTGACTGACCCAAGTTATGCACAACAAATTGTGACATTAACTTACCCTCATATTGGTAACACTGGTTGCAACGCGGAAGACGTTGAATCTGGTCGTATCCATAAAGTATGGGCGAATGGTTTAATTATTCGTGACCTTCCACTACTACACAGTAATTTCCGTGCTGAGCAGTCGTTGAGTGAATATTTGCAAGCGCATAATGTTGTTGCTATTGCAGATATCGATACTCGTAAACTGACTCGTATTTTACGTCAGACTGGCGCTCAAAACGGATGTATCCTTGCTGGCGAAAATATTACGGAAGAAGAGGCAATTGCAAAAGCACGTGCTTTTGGTGGCTTAAATGGTTTAGACCTTGCAAAAGAATGTTGTGATCCAACAGGTTTTGAATGGTCTGAAGGTTCATGGACCTTAGGCCAAGGCTTCTCTCAACCTGAATTAAAATACCATGTAGTTGCATACGATTACGGTGTCAAAACCAACATCTTGCGTATGCTTGCAGATCGCGGTTGCAAACTAACCGTTGTTCCTGCAGAAACTCCGGCTGAAAAAGTATTGGCACTTAATCCGGATGGCGTATTCCTCTCAAATGGTCCTGGCGATCCAGCTGCTTGTGATTACGCGATCGAAGCTGTAAAAACTATTGTTGAAACCACAACATTACCTGTATTTGGGATCTGCTTAGGTCACCAAATTCTGGCACTCGCTTCTGGTGCAAAAACTGTAAAAATGAACCATGGTCACCACGGCGCTAACCATCCTGTACAAGATCTTGAAGATGGTAAAGTGATGATTACTTCACAGAACCATGGTTTTGCTGTAGATGCAGAAACTTTACCGGCTAACTTAAAAGCAACGCATAAATCATTGTTCGATGGCACCTTACAAGGTATCCACCGTACAGATAAACCAGCTTTCAGCTTCCAAGGTCACCCTGAAGCAAGCCCTGGTCCACATGATTGTGCACCTTTGTTCGATCATTTCATCGAACTTATCGAAGCATCTAAACAGTAATTACGGAGCGAATAATGCCTAAACGTACGGATATTAAAAGCATCTTAATTATTGGTGCTGGCCCGATTGTGATTGGACAGGCATGTGAGTTTGACTACTCAGGTGCTCAAGCGTGTAAAGCACTTCGTGAAGAAGGCTATCGTGTTATTTTGGTTAACTCTAATCCAGCAACCATCATGACAGACCCTTCAATGGCTGATGCAACTTATATTGAGCCGATTACTTGGCAAACAGTTGCACAGATTATTGAAAAAGAACGTCCAGATGCAGTATTACCAACTATGGGTGGTCAAACTGCATTGAACTGTGCCCTCGCACTTGATGAGCATGGCGTTCTTGCTAAATATAATGTTGAATTAATTGGTGCAAGCAAAGAAGCGATTGAGAAAGCCGAAGATCGTAAACTCTTCGATATCGCTATGCGTAAAATTGGCTTGGAATGTCCAAAAGCTGCCATTGCTGAAACAATGGAAGAAGCTTTAACAATCCAGTCACGCTTTGGTTTTCCAGTAATTATCCGTCCATCATTTACAATGGGTGGTTCGGGCGGTGGTATTGCATATAACCGCGAAGAATTCCTTGAAATTTGTGAACGTGGTTTTGACCTCTCTCCTACTCACCAGTTATTGATTGATGAATCTTTAATTGGCTGGAAAGAATACGAAATGGAAGTTGTTCGTGACAAAAACGACAACTGTATTATCGTATGTGCTATCGAAAACTTCGATCCAATGGGCGTTCACACTGGTGACTCAATTACCGTTGCTCCTGCTCAGACATTAACAGATAAAGAATATCAATTGATGCGTAATGCTTCGGTTGCAGTTCTTCGTGAAATTGGTGTTGAAACAGGTGGATCTAACGTTCAGTTCGGTATTAACCCGAAAGATGGACGTATGGTTGTCATTGAGATGAACCCTCGTGTATCTCGTTCATCTGCTCTTGCTTCTAAAGCAACAGGTTTCCCAATCGCAAAAATCGCAGCAAAACTTGCTGTTGGCTACACCCTTGATGAATTGAAAAATGACATCACTGGTGGCGTGACTCCTGCAAGCTTTGAACCATCGATTGACTATGTTGTAACGAAGATTCCTCGTTTTAACTTCGAGAAATTCCCACAAGCAGAACCTGTATTAACCACTCAGATGAAGTCTGTTGGTGAAGTAATGGCAATTGGCCGTAACTTCCAGGAATCTGTACAAAAAGCATTACGTGGTCTTGAAGTTGGTGTAAGCGGTTTTGATGAAAAAATCGAAGCTGGTGCAACAAATGCAAGAGAAACCATTTTAAAAGAGCTTAAAGTTCCAGGCCCTGAGCGTATCTGGTATGTAGCAGATGCTTTCCGTCATGGCTTCTCTTTAGATGAAGTGTTTGAAGCAACCAAAATTGATCGTTGGTTCCTCATTCAAATTCAAGACATTGTTAAAACTGAAGCTGAAGTAAAAACTTTAGGTTTTGGTGACTTAAACGCTGACAATATCCGTGCTTTCAAACGCAAAGGTTTATCTGACCTGCGTATTGCTGACCTCATGGGTATTTCACAAAAGCAATTCCGTAAACAACGTTGGAATTTGGGTGTTTATCCAGTTTACAAACGTGTTGATACATGTGCTGCCGAGTTTGAATCTGGTACTGCATACATGTATTCAACTTACGATGAAGAATGTGAAGCAAATCCATCAAATCGTGACAAGATCATGGTCATTGGTGGTGGTCCAAACCGTATTGGTCAAGGTATCGAATTTGACTACTGCTGTGTACACGCGGCGCTTGCTATGCGTGAAGATGGTTATGAAACAATCATGGTTAACTGTAACCCTGAAACTGTTTCTACTGACTATGACACATCGGACCGTTTGTACTTCGAACCTGTAACACTTGAAGATGTGCTTGAAATTGTACGTACAGAGAAGCCAAAAGGTGTGATCGTACAGTACGGTGGTCAAACGCCTCTTAAATTGGCACGTGCTTTAGAAGAAGCAGGTACACCAATTATTGGTACATCACCAGATGCAATTGACCGCGCAGAAGACCGTGAACGTTTCCAGCAAATGATTCAGCGTTTACAGCTTCGTCAACCAAACAACAGCATTGTAAAATCTGCTGAAGAAGGTATTTCTGAAGCTGCAAAAGTAGGTTATCCGTTAGTTGTTCGCCCATCTTATGTATTAGGTGGTCGTGCAATGGAAATCGTTTATAACGAAGAAGAACTTAAGCGTTACCTTCGTGAAGCAGTTCAAGCGTCGAATGAAGCCCCTGTTCTTCTTGACCGTTTCCTAGATGATGCAACTGAAGTTGATGTTGACTGTGTATCTGACGGTAAAGACGTTGTGATCGGCGGTATCATGCAGCACATCGAACAAGCAGGTATTCACTCAGGTGACTCTGCATGTTCGATTCCTCCTTATTCTTTATCAAAAGAAATTCAGGATGAAATGCGTCGTCAAACTGTTGCGATGGCAAAAGAACTTGGTGTGGTTGGTTTGATGAACGTTCAGTTCGCGGTTAAAGGCGATGATGTTTACATTCTTGAAGTTAACCCACGTGCTTCACGTACAGTTCCATTCGTATCGAAATGTATTGGTGATTCTTTAGCTAAAGTTGCTGCACGTTGTATGGCGGGTCAATCACTTGAATCTCAAGGATTTACTAAAGAAATCATTCCAAAACACTTTGCTGTGAAAGAAGCTGTTTTCCCATTCGCTAAATTCCAAGGCGTAGATCCAATGCTTGGACCTGAGATGAAATCTACAGGTGAAGTGATGGGTGTGGGTAAAACATTTGGTGAAGCATTCTATAAAGCTGTTTTAGGCTCAAATGAACGCTTACCTGGTTTACCAACCGAAGGCGAAGTAAAAAATGCTTTCTTATCTGTACGTGAATCTGACAAGAAATACATTGTAGATATTGCTAAGAAATTAGTTGCGTATGGCTTCAAGCTTATTGCAACAGGTGGTACATACCAAGTACTTAAAGAAGCAGGTTTAGAATGTGAATCTGTGAATAAAGTAACTGAAGGTCGTCCACATATTGTTGACCGCTTGAAAAATGGTGAAATACACCTTATTGTCAATACAACTGAAGGTAAACAAGCTCAATATGATTCTGCCATGATTCGTCGTGCTGCCCTACAAGGCAAAGTGTATTACACAACGACTATCAATGGTGCTGAAGCTGTTTGCCAAGCCTTTGCTGTGAAATTGCCAATGGATGTATACCGCTTGCAAGATTTAACTGTAGGTTAATTTATTACCGATAAGTCCCGCCACCTTATCGGTGGCGGGATTTTTTCATTTTTTTTACTGTGTTTTCTCAACTTAAGAGGGACCAAAATGCAACGTTATCCAATGACCCCTGAAGGTAAAATTGCCTTAGAGAAAGAATTACAACATTTAAAATCTGTTGAACGTCCACGTATTATTCAGGCGATTGCTGAAGCACGTGAACATGGCGATTTAAAAGAAAATGCAGAATATCATGCTGCTCGTGAACAGCAGGGTTTCTGTGAAGGACGCATCCAAGATATCGAAGGGAAATTGGGTGCAGTTCAAGAAATTGATGTCAAAACACTTGAGCAAAATGGTCGTGTTGTATTTGGTGTGACTGTCACCATTGAAAACTTAGATACCGAAGAACGTAAGACTTATAAAATTGTAGGCGATGACGAGGCAGATTTTAAAATTAATAAAATCTCTGTGAACTCACCAATCGCACGTGGTCTTTTGAGTAAGAGTGAAGGCGATGAAGTAAAAATCGTGACTCCTCAAGGCGAAGTCGAATATGAAATCGTAAGTGTAGAATATCTCTAAGATAATACACAACTAGCCCCTCTTTATGAGGGGTTTTTATTCAATACCATTGATATATTTTTGGGAAATCACAAATGGATACTTCATTAATTAACACCCCGGTTCGTCATTGGTGTGAATTTGAGTTTATCCATAAAACGGTTAAAAACCCGAATATTCATATTAAAGGCAATTATTCCTATTATTCAGCCTATTGGGACCAAGGTTTTGAGCGTTGTGTGGTACGTTATTTACATGACAAAGCCTCAACACCTGATAAACCAATTGATCAACTTCATATTGGTAATTTCGTTTGCTTTGGCGCTGAATGTGTAATCATGATGGGCGGTAACCAACTTCATCGACCAGACTGGATTTCGTCTTTCCCTTTTGATACGCGTAGCTTCTTAGCGGCTGGTAATACAATTATTGCTGATGGTTGCTGGATTGGCAGTCGCGCAATGATTATGCAAGGTGTCAAACTTGGTGAAGGTGCAGTGGTTGCAACTGGAGCTGTAGTAACTAAAGATGTTCCGCCCTATGCAATTGTAGGTGGCGTGCCTGCGAAAATTATTAAATATCGCTTTCCTCAAGAACAAATCGATAAACTGCTTGCTTTAAAACTTTACAATTTAGATGAGAAGCAAATTCTGAAAATACGTGAATATTTACAAACTGATGATATAGATGCTTTATCTAGCCATATAGAAAATTTGCGGACTTTATAAAAATAGAGCTATAAAATTGAATGTTATAAAACACAAATGATTACGTGCTTGAATTTAAATCATCAAAAAATAAGTATAAAGTATTGAATAAATAAGCATCATTAGAATAAGGAAAACACTCATGTTATATCAACATATTCTTGTACCAATTGACGGTTCTGAAACTTCAATGATCGCCATGAAAGAGGCGATCAAACTGGGAAAAGCGCTAAATAGCAAAATTACCGTAGTGCAAGTTATGGCTCTTGACCCATATATTGCCGATGCCTACGTAAAAACTGGGCAAACTAACGAATTAATTGAACGCACAAGAACTTATTTACTCGACATTTTAGAACAAGCAAAACAAAAATTTGCTAATGAAGGCATTACTGTCGAAGCCAAACTACTTGAAGGTTTTGTCGTACATGAAGAAATTATTCAGGCTGCTCAAGACTTAAAGGCAGATCTGATTGTTATGGGTTCACATGGTCGTACTGGTGTCCGAAAACTGGTGCTGGGTAGCGTTGCACAAAAAGTCTTAGGCGAAAGTCATATTCCTGTTTTGATTGTTCGATAATTTCCATATTGCCTATCTTGTTGATCTTAATAATTTAGGCATTATTTTTAATCAACAACCTTTAAGTCAATTTAAGGCTGCCAAGCAAATTGCTTTAAATTGACTTTACTATTTAATAAGTAAACTCCTTCAGCTTCTAGCTTTAATTGTTGAACATTTTCACCCTTTTCATTAAATTTGCTTAGGCTAATTTTGCCTTGAGAATTAATAACCCGATACCAAGGGACTTGATGATCTGCTTCAAGATGCTTAAGGACATAGCCGACTAATCTGACATGTTTAGGTAAACCTGCCATACGAGCGACTTGCCCATAAGTTGCAACTTTTCCGTAAGGAATCAAAGCAATGACTTCTAAAATCTGCCGATGTAGTTCATACTGAGTTGTCAAAATGGACTCCATAAAAATTGACATTCTTCATATCATATAAAAAAATTTGACTAAAATTAAATGTATTCCAAGGTAGGTTTGAGGGAGATCTGCATGAAAAAAGCCATACTGGTAGTCACTGGAACTTTACTATGTATTTCTTGTACTACTCGCCCCCCTATTCTTCCTTCAGGGGAAATACCTAAGGTAGCTACAGATGGCCGTCCTATCGTTCCAGTCACTTTCGTTTTTACCACCGATTCTCCAGAAGCTACAAAGTTTGATAATTACCAACAAATGCGGAAAGAAATTAGAATATTAAATAAATATTATGTAGATGATAAAAATAATAAGATTTTTAAGTTCAAATTAAACCGTTATATCCCATATGAACAGTTCATTCAGTTACGATGTGACCTTAAGCAGCAGATTAATCAGCCCTATCCTATTTCCCTCGAAACAATTCCTGCAAGTGTAAATACCTGCTTTCCTAAACGGACTGCCAGCAAGGAAGTCATCGTTTTCATTTATGATGCCTATTCGACCAAATGGAAATTTGCAGATGTAACGAGTAGAGCTTTTCGCAACAATGGTGAACCCTTTGTTTTGTTAGACTGGAACCGCCTAAATTATAATATTCAGGCTGGTAGCGTACATGAAATGGGACATGTGTTTGGACTAAAACATGTTTGTGCGCCGAATGCTACAAAACGTACGCCAACAAATATTATGGCAAGTGCTGAATGTAAACGTGGTAGCGGTGGGCTTAGGAATTTAGGTTTTACACCTGTGCAACTTCAAACAATTTTATCGAATTATCAAAGTTATCCTTAAAATATTTTAAAAACCAAGCTCTACATAAAAACCTAATTTATCTTGAGCCAAACTATAATTTTCATGGGCAAGTAATGAAGTCATATAACTGCTGGCCTTTGAAAAATCTTCCTCATTGACTGGATATGGCTGCCAAAATGTTTTCAAATTATTGGTATAGATCGGATATAAACTAAGGCGATCTTTTGACAAATCTAGCCGTGCTATACATCCATATGGTAGAGCATTGTGCTCTGCATACTCACCGTTACTATTAAAAACTGCATTGCCAATACCAAATACTACAGGCTTTTGATGAATGAATTGAACGGGCTGAACAGTGTGAGCACCATGACCAATCACAAGGTCAGCCCCAGCTTGGGTCAAAATATTGGCGAGTTTACTTTGTTCTTTTGTAATCGGCTTAAAATCCATGCCCCAATGACAAATAACGATGACTTTATGGTGAGAATTAGCCAACTTATAACGGCTTATTTGTTCAAGCAAAACTCCATTTAGACAAGCCACCCCACTCTTATCGCCTAAGGCATAAAAATCATAATCTAGATACGCTGTATCTCTGTGCCAATAGCCATTAAAAATAGCATAATGCTTGTTATTAAACGTAATTTCAAAGTAACTATGGGCATCTTTTTGGTTCAATCCTGCGCCAATATAAGAAATTTTGGCCTGATCAAATTGTTGTAATGTATAAGCTAATCCGCGATCCCCATAATCTTTTAGATGATTATTGGCCAGCACAACATGATTAAGGTGAATATTCTTAAACTCTGCTAATGTTTTTTCAGCTTCAGCTTTAAGAATAAATGGCTTTTTACGCACTAATGGTGATTGATCTTCTAAAGAAAATACTGCTTCAAAGTTAGCAATATTTAAGTCACTTTCACATAAAAAGGCTTTTATTTTTTCGAATGAATGGCTGTATCCATATTGTTGTAGAGCATCTCTTTGGCCCTTAGATTTACGTTTTTCTGTATAGAACTCCCCAAAGTAAGTATCTCCCAAAATGTTGATCATGCCACTTTGAATAGAGCAAACTTTAGCTTTTACGTTCTGCTCTTGAAAGCAGTGGTAGTAAGGAACCAAATGTTCAATTCGATGAATATCATCTAAAAATGAAAAGAAACCGATGGTCTGGTTTTCTTCAAAGAACGTCAGATAAATTGTTCTAAATGAATTAGAAAGATATAAGACCGTTACGACTGACTGAGCCATTAATGGCGTCTGGGGAAGATAAGGCTTTCCTTTAAAAATAAGCTCTTTAGTAAAGAAAACTTTTCTGATTTCAGCTGGATAGGTATAAATATTTTTGACTAATAAAAACAAATGTTTTAGCTGATTTTGGATACCTTCATTTTTTATGGTTAAGTTATAGATAGCAGCTCTTTCAGACAAAATTAAAGTTGCTTGTCCAGTTGTACCAAAAAGCATATTACTTAAAGCATTTTTTACATCTGCTGCTTGGGTAAAAATTAAGAACTGTAATAGCTCAGTAAAGGTGTAATGTTCAGAGGGTTTTAAGCCCAGAGTTTGCTGACCTATGTGCTCAAGTATTTGGTCAGGCACAACATACACATCTTGAGCCTGTATATTTTTTTGCTGAAATTGCTCTAATGCATAGTCGATAAGTAATAGCGTTGAAATATCATCATCAAATTCGAATTGCCATAAAGTTTCATCAAAACTTGTAGTATCGACATGTGCTAATAATTTGATCTCAACGGGTTGATACTTCATGGCTCATCACCCTTGTAATCTTTAACGTAGGCGATGTAACCCGACAAGTTATGTTCTTGGTCATCAATCCGCACTCGAAAACGGTCATGTCGAATATAAAATGTATGTAAAATTTTATCTGGCCGCGCCATATACATAGCCATTTCTGGATAGAAAAATCCTGTGGTTTGAAAATCAGCTCTAAACTCAATTAGCTTTTGAAGCTCAGGCATATAAGCTTGCTCAAAAAGCGCTGTACGCCCCTGCTCTTTTAAACGGCTCACCATTTTATAAGCAGCCATTAACATCTCTAACAAAGTTGCATATGTCGTTTTTCGATTTCGAATAAAAATAAAATGTTTTAAATAATTATTTAAACCAAAAATAAAATATTTATCTTCAGGACATATTTTAGTGAGTTCATTGGTACAGTAACTTAACCAATGATCATGATATTTCTCATATCTATTTTTAATAAAATATTCAAACATTAACTTAACCGTTTCTAATAATCTAGAATCTTGGTTAATTTGGTATAAACGTAATAAAGCTAAAGCAGCTTCACCGTCATAATAAATAATCCTGAATTTTTCTTTTAAATCATAATCTGGATAATTTAATACATGATTCGTTGATCCATTTGAATCTACTAGCGTTAAAATACCTTTTGCGAGTTTCTCTGCATATTTTTGATAATCAGTTTTTTGGGTAATTTCTTGATATTTTGTTAGCATTAAAATAGCTGCCGCATTAGCACCCAGTTTAATTTCCAACTCCCCTTCTTTTCCATCAATCATAAAAGCGGTTGATGAATCTTTTTCTTTATAAAAGTTGGTCAGTGCATAGTGAATCGCGGCATGAATTTTAGGCCAATATTCAGGCTTATTTTGCACCTCAAATGTTTCTAGTAAGGCATACGCCGAGGTACAATGACGTACCGTATTGTAGTTACGAATGTCCCGATCATAGGCAGAAAAATAGCCATAAATAAATTTGCCATTTTCTTGAATCTGGTCATGTAGAAATGCAGAGTTTTGCTCAATTAACTGCTTAAAATGCTGTTTCTTATTGTTTGAAATTCCTCTAATACCATTTACATCATAGCGACTCGCTAAATTAATGAATTGACCATTTTCATAAAATGCTCCGTAGGTATCAAAAGTCCAAATGTCTTGCAACTCTTGTAGTTTAATCTGCGGTTTTGTAGCGTTATATTTTTGCTTAACTGCATAATTCAGATTGGTTTCATCAAAGAAGTTCGGCTTGTCGTAGCTCAAGCCTCGAATAATTGCTTTTCCATAGATCTCTTGTTCAAGAAAAGCCACCGAACAGTGTTCATCAAAGCCAATGCCTTTACGGTAATGGTTGTTGTGAAATTGATGGTGGACCTGTTGTTCTACTTCTTTCCACACCTGTTGCATTAAATTATATGTGATATCGATTTTTATATAATCAGCGAGTGGTGCCTGTGCAAATTGGTCATTAATAAAATCTAATAATTGTTTTTTAGCCTGCTCTAAATTGGTTTTCTCACTGTGCCATACGCTACATCTTTGGTCTTTGGGGCCATAAGATAAAAATAAAATAATATCCTGTTTAAGACTCGGAACGTGCTGAACAACTTGTTCTAACCAAAGGTTAAGTTGTCTTTGGAAATTTAAAAATGCCGTCACTCGAATTCAGTCCCTAATTGTTTGTTGTTCTATAAAGCGCTAATCAAGCATCATATCATGCCCCTTCTAAAAGCAAAGTTAACGTATTGTTTAAACATAAAAAAAGAGCCCGAAGGCCCTTTTTCTATAAGTCGATTGTCAGATTAGAAAATGATTTGACCATTGTTGATCAAGTCATTCAATGTGACTGGGCCTGTGAGGTTAGTCAATTGAAGCAATGGTGTTTCAGTATAAGTACCTTCTAATACTAGTCCACCATCACGGTCTACGCTGATTGTGGCAGTTTGCGTACCAGCATCGTAGCTTACTGACACATATTGACCGATTGTTAAGTTAGATTGAGAACCAATTAACAAGTTACTCAAGTCAATCTTATCAGCCTGATCATCAGTTGTAGTATCCCCTACATGGAAGTCACTCCATATATCTACACCACCACCTGTTGTGTTACCACCAGTTGCGTTAGTGACACTCGCAGCTGTTAATGTGTTGTAGATCAAGGTATCCGAGCCGTTACCAAGAGCAAATGTGTCATTTGCCGCAGTGCTTACTGCAAGGCTATTCAACTCTTGACTCAAGTTAATTGTCAATGAAGAAGGATATTCAGTACCATCAATCACCGAAACTAATTTGTAATCAATCACATCAACTGTCGCATTAGCAGCACTGTCTAATGGTTTGTAGAAGTAAGAACCATCATTGTATAGATACAATGTGCCTTCACCAGTATTCACTCCTTGACCAGCAGCTAGCTCATATGTGCCAGTTGTTGAGTTCATTACATAGAGTTGAGTACCTTCTACGACATCATTAGTAAGTACGTTGCCAGTAATCCAGTCTGTTTGTCCATCTGGTGTGTATTGGTCTAGATGTGTAGTTGTTGTATTCACTACAGAATCTAGAGTTACAGCACCTAGAGAAATCAGACTTGATAAGCTAAATACAACTCGATAAGTACCCTCTGTTAAAT
This sequence comes from Acinetobacter sp. IK31, assembly GCF_035615195.1. Lineage (NCBI taxonomy): Bacteria > Pseudomonadati > Pseudomonadota > Gammaproteobacteria > Moraxellales > Moraxellaceae > Acinetobacter > Acinetobacter sp. IK31. The sequence goes on from NZ_JANBOB010000030.1 coordinate 457,214, forward strand.
GAGGTACATCTGCCGAGAATGCCGGAGCACCGAGTACACCTGCCAATGCAGTTGCAGAACCAGAATATGCTGTATTTACCCATGTTCCACCAACCAACTGCTGAATTGTATATCCAGTCGTTGGAAGTGCTGACAAGCTTAACGATGCAGTATAGTTCAACTGTACATGTACATCACTTACTGTATTTGCAGCTACTGTAAACTCACTAGAAGTTACTGTACTGCTCAATACTGGTAATGGTGGGAAGCCAGCAAGGTTACCGATGGTTACGTTACCACTCGCAACATCTACAAGTGGATCTTCCACTGGTGCCATACTGATCGTTGCATCATCTGTATCAGCTGTTACAGCAGGTGTTGGAAGTGTAGCGTCTGCCGAAGGATCCGCTGTGTTCCAGGTTACATCAACATCTGGTGAACCAACTTGAACATGTAATGTCGCGGTATCTGTTCTACCAGTCGCTGGATCTGTCACTGTATAAGTGAAGCTATCCACTTTACCTACATTCGCCATATTTGCAGTTGCCTGATAACTATAAGTACCATCTGCACCAATAGTCAGAGTTCCGTATGCACCAACAATCGTTGCTGGAGTACCTGCTACAACCGCAGACGTATTACCATTTTCAGCTGTAACTGTAGTTACTACTGAAGTAGTCGTAATGTAGTCTGGTACATAGTTTGTACCGTAAACAGCAGAATTATCATCAGCAAGTACGTTACCAATCACAGGATCAACAACCAGTACAGGAGGCTGAGTAATATCACCATGATTTAGTGTGATATCCGCAGTAACACTACCTAGAGCTGTTAGAAGTGTGTTGCTTTCCATGAACAATTCATAAGTACCGGCACTTAAGTTATCAATCTTGAATTGAACTTCAGAACCAAAGATACCTAACAAATCAATCACGCCAGTATCAGAACTATCAGCAACTACAGTACGCGTGCCATCTGGATTTAATCGTGTTAATACCACATGTAAACCATCAACAACCGTTGCAACCGAACCAAAGTTCACTGCAATAATGGCATCAGTAAGGTTACCTGGGTCAACTGTAAATGTGGCAGTACCTTCTTTAGAACCGATAACAATTCCACCTACACCGAGTAACCAGTTATAGCTGATCGCATTATCAAGTACCTCAGTTGTTACTGGGTACACCATGTCTATTTCAGCCGAAGCAACGTTATCCATTGCATCTACTGGAAGCGGACTAGTAATTACAGCTGGTTGAGATGGATCTGCATCGTTCCAAGTCATATCTACACTGTCACTGTCAAGGCGGACATAAAGTGTTGCCTCAGAAGTGTTACCTGTTACTGGATCAAGCAAGGTGTAGGTAAATTGATCTACCTGACCAAGGTTTGCCCCATTTACAGTTGGTGTATATGTATAGTTACCATCTTGATCGATCACCAAGGTACCGTAAGTACCGACAATTGTTGCACCAGTAGCTGGATCAACAGCAACACCGTTAACTTGAGAGATCACAGCACTGCTGCTTGCCGCATCAACTTCACCAGTGAGGCTTGCATCTTTGATGACATTACCAGAGATCGGTTCAACAGAGTAACCAGCCACGATGTATGGATTATAGACATCCATCGTACCAGTTAATGTTCCGCCTAAGCCTATGCCTAGCAAACCTTCATATCCGATAAATGCACGGTACTGACCAGCATCCAATCCTTCAAGCACGGCTGTTGGTGTACCACCGATGAGTGATAGATCGATAAGCGAAGCTTCTGGATTAGTTCCGCCAATCGATACCCATTGCCCTGTTGCTTCATCAAACTTCTGAACAACAATCGCATAATCACTGAGTAAATCGGCAGTGATTATCGCATCGAATGTGAACGTTGCTGTACCTTCACGGTTTGGATCAACAGTAAATTCAATTGCCTCGTTACCAAGCAATTGTAAATCCAGACCAGCCAACGATACGGCTGCAAGATAAGATGCATCTCCAAGAGCTACATCATCTGCAACAAGCAATGGCTCTGGGTTAATTTCTGCCGTTACTACATTGTCTACCGCTTTCACAGAGCTCAATTGAATATTGAGATTTGCTTGAGCAGTATCACCAGTTAGAGGATCAGTTAATGTGTAGACAAACAAATCTGTTTGACCAACTCCAGCGGAATCTAAGTTAGGTGTGTAAGTGTATGTACCGTCTGGATCAATTACCAAAGTACCATACAACCCGTTGATCACTGTATCTACCGCTGTAACAGGCTGACCATTTACCGCTGTAACTACAGTCGTAGGAGTTACGATGTCTATTTCACCACCGGTATTAATATCAGTAATAACATTACCATCGGCAACTTCGGTGTAGTATCCGCCTACTTGTGTCGTATCATAGACATCCATTGTCCCTGTTAAGGTACCAAGTAAACCGATGCCTAGAAGACCGTTGTAAGTCATGAATGCACGGTATTGACCTTCTTCTAGACCCTCAAGAACCACACCAGGAGTTGAGCCTAGTAAAGTAAGATCAAGGATATCAGCTTCACCACCGCCATAGACCGAAGTCCATTCGCCTGTTGCGGTGTCAAATTTCTGAACAACTAGCGAGTAGTCAGATAGTGCATCTACACCAATTAAGGCACTGTAGGTAAAGGTCGCATTGCCTTCTTGACCAGCACCCACTGTAAAATCAATTGCTTCAGAACCAAGCTGTAAATCAAGTCCAGCAAGTGAAACCAAGGCTAGGTAAGTTTCGCTACCTAAAGAGGCATCATCTTGTACAAGCAATGGTTGAGGAGCAAGTACGGCTGTATCAGTGTTATCAAAGGCAACAATAGAACTTGCAAGAGTATAAGTTTGTGTATCTTGAAGAGTACTACTGTTTCCAGCGAGGTCTGTGAAGGTAGCCGTAGCATCAACTGTTAAGTCTGTATCCACTGCAAGGCCACTACCTGCTACGTCAACGGTCCAAGTACCTGCTGCTGTATCTACTGTCGCAACGTATTCAACACCATTTACAGTTACCACAACACCTGTTGTGACCGCATCCGCAGGTATGTTGGTCAACGTACCCGTTAAGGTCACAGTTCCGCCAGCTTCGGTGGCATCTAGGATGTTATCAGCAGTAACTGGGTCAATTGCTAACACTGTTGTAGTGATATCTGGTGGAGTAACATCGAGTGTTACTGTCACGTCTGCATCTGCAACATCTACGTTACCTTGCGCATCTACAGCCTCAGCGTGAATCACAATCTGACCAGTCACAGGATCTGCCGCTGTTGCCGCAAGAGTTGCTGTGATAAAGCCATTTGTAAGGTCAGCTGCAGTCACGGTGTAGTTGGTACCGTTAACATTGACCACTGTGCCATCGATTGCATCTGGTCCCAATGCCACTTGTGCATTGAAGCTGCCATCTGTGCCTAGCTCGTCTGCATTTAAGATACCGTCGCCATTTAAGTCTTCAGGGATCGTGATCGCGCCGATCAGGTCTGCAGGTAAGGTATCAACCGTTACTGTCACGTCTGCATCTGCAACATCGACGTTACCTTGTGGATCAACTGCTTCTGCATGGATCGCGACTGGGCCTTCGCCTGTCACAGCAATCGCTGCGGTGATGAAGCCGTTGGTCAGGTCAGCTGCTGTCACGGTGTAGCTAGTGCCGTTAAC
>NZ_JANBOB010000031.1:0-849 GCF_035615195.1 Acinetobacter sp. IK31
TTATAAGGTGTGTCCTATGCCAGTTCCAAAGCATTCAAAAGAGTTAAAACTAAAAGTAATTCAGGCTTATTTAGATGGGAGTAAAGGCTATAAAATTCTTTCCAAAGAGTTTAATGTAGATCTCCAAACCATCCGGTTATGGATTGAAAACTATAAAGCACATGGTACTGATGGGCTTAATGTTAAAATTAAAAAGACTTATTATTCTCCAGAATTTAAAATCAATGCGATACAAATGCTTCTTGATAAGATACCCGTAAGAGAAGTAAGAAGACGATTAAATCTGAGCGGGACGTCAATTTTAAGAAGATGGTTAGCTCAGTATCATAAAGAAGGGATTGCTGGTTTTAATACTAAACGGACTTATACCAATATGACTAAGCAAGATAAAATCAAAGTAGTTAAGCCAATCAGAGATGATAAAGACAAGTCTCAACAAGAACTCATTGATGAGGTTACAGCTTTGCGCGCAGAGGTCGCTTTCTTAAAAAAGCTAAAAGCCTTAAAACTGAAGCAGCGTACTTAAGTTCAATTTCTACCGCAGACAGTGTTCAGGTTGTTTCAGAATTAAGGCATATCTATCCATTGAAACTATTACTCGGTATCGCGAAGATAGCCCGTAGTACTTATTTCTACCACATTAAAGCTCTACGCTCCAATGATAAATATACTGAGCTAAAACAAAATATTAAGTCGATATATCACAAGCACAAAGGATGTTACGGCTATCGTAGAATTACTCTTGCTTTGAAAAGTGCAGGAATAATGATTAACCATAAATGCGTATATCGCCTCATGAAAACTATGGGACTCAAATCAAGGATCAGAGCACTAAAATATCGCTCATAT